>CAZCDY010000147.1:0-7116 GCA_964497145.1 uncultured Gammaproteobacteria bacterium | reverse complement strand
CGCACCCCCGACGCGAATGCGGACGATTTGTTGGCATATCAGGTAGTTCAGGATACGTGCCCACTGCTATTTTCCCGTCGCCCTTACTCAGGATAGTGCCATTCGCACAGCATGCAGGCCGGCAGGCCGAATACCACCTGCGCCGGCGGCATACCAAAACATGCCCGGCACAAAGAGAAAAAGGGTCAGTTTTGGTCACGTCAGGCGATATACAATCCCCAGGAAAGGGACGGACGGAAGCCAATGGAAAACGGTATTACCCATCATGTATAGAGCTGTATGCCTGTTGGTCCTGATGTGGGGTTTGTCGGCAACCGGCCCAAGCCTCGCGGACACTGCAGATTTCTCCGGGAAGGCCATAAGGATAGGCGTCCAGAACGCAGAAGCCATCGGCTACCCCGCCAAAGTGCATGCCAGGACCTGGGAGAAAAGGACAGGTGGCACAGCCGAGGTTCTGCCATCGGACTTCAGCGACCTCTTTATCGACTACATGGCATCGCTGCAGGCGGCCGAACCCACTTACGATGTCCTGCTGTTCCCCTCTGCCTGGGCGGCTGATTTCTATCCCTATCTGACGGAGATGCCGAGCGAGCTGGTAGACAGCGAGGCGTTCGATGATATCCATCCCATCTACCGAGAAAGGCTGATGACCTGGGATGGGAAATGGATCGCGGCGACCATCGACGGCGACCTGTTCAACGGCTACTACCGCAAAGACCTGTTTGAAGACCCGTTGAACCGGACTGGATTTCGGGCCCGCTATGGTTACGAACTGTTCCCTCCCGACACCTGGGAACAGTATCGCGATATCGCCGAATTCTTTAACGGTCGACGGCTGCGCGACGGTACTCGGGTGTTCGGCACCGCCGAGGCCTTTGCCCGCAACGGACAGCAGTTCTGGACCCTGTTCAGCCGCAGTTCGGCTTACACGAATCACCCGGATCACCCTGGAGCGCAGTTTTTTGACCCCGACACCATGCGTGCCCAGGTCAACAACCCGGGCTGGATTCGTGCGGTGGACGAGTATCGCGAGATCCTGCAGTTCAGCCCGCCGAATGCGCGTGACTTCGGCATCGTGGAGGCGAGAAAAGCCTTTCTGAGTGGACGCACGGCCATGGCGCTGGATTGGGGGGACACCGCCCAGATGTCAGCAGACCCGAGTCAGTCAAAAGTTTCCGGCAAGGTCGGCTTCTTCGTGCTTCCGGGCACAAGACGGGTCTGGAACGGCCGGCTGTGGCGGTGGGACGACATGCCGTCGGTACACAAGGCACCCTTTCTGGCCTTTGGCGGCTGGATAGCCGGCGTTCCCAAAAACAGTCCTAACCCGGAGGCCGCGTGGGACTACATCACCTGGTTTTCGAACCCGGAAAACAGCCTGCGCGATGCCGTCAGCAGCGGGACCGGCGTCAATCCCTATCGCTTTACACATTTCACCAACATAGACGCCTGGACCCAGGCCCTGTCGATCACGGCCGCATCCGAATATCTGGACATGGTGCGCACCAGCCTCGACTCGCCAAGCGTGGCGCTTGATCTGCGAATCCCCGGTTTCTATCGCTATACCGAGGTACTCGAAGAAGAGCTGAGCGCCATTCTTCGTGACAGCAGCTCCACCCGCGAATCGATGGACCGCGTCGCCCTGGCCTGGGACCTCATTACCGAGCAACTGGGCAGCGAGCAACAATTGTCCGCGTATCGCACTGCCATGGGGCTGAAAAAGCAACGCGGTGGTCCCCAACCGGGGCAGGCTGGAAAAAAAGACCGCTACCTGATCGGCTTTTCGCAGGCAACAACCACCGAGCCATGGCGCCTGCTGTTCAACAAAGAGCTCAGGGCCGAGGCGGCCAGACATCCTGAGATAGAGCTTATCGTCCGCGACGCCATGGATTCTGTCTCCCGGCAGTCGGCCGATATGGAAGAGCTGATTGCCGCCGGCGTGGATGCCATATTGATCTCACCCAAGGTCACCGAGGCACTCACTCCCGCGGTGAGCAAGGCCTATGCCTCAGGTATTCCGGTCTTTGTGCTCGACCGTGATGTGTCGAACGACCGCTACACCCAGTACATCGGCGGCGACAATCGCGAGATCGGGCGCGCGGCCGGACGCAAGGCGGTTGAGTTGCTCGGCGGTGCCGGAAAAGCAGCAGGGCGCGTGGTGGAGATCTGGGGGGGGATGGCCTCGACACCGGCCAACGACCGACACAACGGATTTGTTGAGATCATTTCAGCGGAACCCGGGATAGCGATTATCAACCCTCCCCAGGATGGGGACTGGAAGCAGGATCTGGCCTACGGGATCATGACCGAGGCACTCGACACCAAGGCCAGGATAGACCTGGTATACGCCCACAACGACCCGATGGCGTATGGCGCCTATCTGGCGGCCCGTGACGTCGGGCGCGAAGCCGACATCGCGTTCCTTGGAATCGACGGCATCCCCGCCGAGGGGGTCAAGTGGGTTCACGAGGGAATCCTGAACGCCACCTTCCTGTACAAGACACCGGGTGACGAGGGCATCAGGCAGGCGCTGCGTTTCCTCAATGGGGAAACGGTCGAAAAGCGTCTGACCCTGCCAACCCTGACGATTGACAGGACCAACGCCGCAGAGATCCTCGATCGCTATGGTGTCGAATGAGTTACAAGCAAACAATGCGCTTATTGCGGTCCATGCGTGATGGTTCATAGCAAGACGCACACCAAGAGCTTCAGCCAGAGCCTGTCTCTGACTTTCGCCGGCAGCGCCCTGGTCCTTTTGCTGTCCGGCGGGTTTGCCTTGTATCTCATGAGCCAGCTCGGCACCGCGGTTGAGCGGGCGATCGACGACATTCTGCCCAAGACGCTCGTCGCCATGCGACTGTCAGAGCACAGCGCCCTGCTCGCGGCCTCTGCCCCCAGCCTGACGAACGCCCGCAATCCACGCGAGACAGAACAGATCGCCGCCGACCTGGATGACTTGAAAAAGGAGATCGACAACAGTCTTGCGATACTCGAAGAGAACTCCCAGTCCAACCGGCTGGAGCAGGTTCGCAACAACGTCGCGATTCTCGCCGACACCCTATCCAGGCTGAAAAGCGCGACCAACCAGCGAATCGCACTGGATGAAAAGCGTTCTTCGGCAGTTGCCGAAATCCACGAGGTACATAGCGAATTCTCAGATACCGTCAGCCCTGTCGTCTGGGGAGTCTCATCCTTGACCCGACTTTTCGGGAAACGTGCCGCCCGTGCCAACGTGGCGTCACTGAAGGCCCTGCGCGACAGGCATGTCGAGAGGCTGGTCGCCCTGATGCAGCTGCAGCACGCATACAGCGAGCTGGCGAGTCCGGGGATGTCGAGGATCCGTCCATCCTATCCGCAGATCTGGGACGCTTTCGGAAAGGCCTGGTTGCGCGCACTCAAACTGTTGCAAAATCCTGCGAACAGCGAAGACCTGCTGGACCGCCAGCTGATCGACAGCGGAGAGAAATTCCATGCCGGCTGGCAGCGTCGCCTGAGGGGCGCAGGAAGCCGTCAAGATCCGCAATTCGAGGCCGCACTCACGCGTGCGATAACGGGTGCCCAGGATGCCCTTGCCCAACATTTTGCTACTGCCTTGAAGACCGCAGAATCCACTGTCGCCGCTTTTGTCGATCAGTCGGTAAAAGACATGGGGTATGCGCTGGATATCAAGGCGGAGGGAAACCTGTCATTCGCGCTGTTGAGCGCCGTGGCCGATG
This sequence comes from uncultured Gammaproteobacteria bacterium, assembly GCA_964497145.1. Classification (GTDB taxonomy): domain Bacteria; phylum Pseudomonadota; class Gammaproteobacteria; order Chromatiales; family Chromatiaceae; genus Thiosocius. Next base: position 3,403 of record CAZCDY010000147.1, on the reverse strand, counting down.
CCGACAGCTACGAGAGCGTATCCAGTCTGCAGGACAGGTTCAAACGCTCCCGCGCCGCCTTCCTGATATCGTTGAACGATTTCCTGGGTAGCCGATTGTCACAGCGCAATCCGATCCTGGCAGGCAATGTCGCGGGCATCGAAAGTCGTGTTCTGGTGCTCGGAGAGGGACCCGACAACCTGTTTGACGTCCGCCGTGCACAATTGAACCTCCATGCCCAGTTACGCGAACTCCTGGCCAGCAACCGGCACACGACGGCGCAACTTAAGCAAGACGTGGAGCAACTGGTCGAAGACGTGCAGGGAGAGGCCTCCGGCCTCGGCGTTCAGCTCGACAGAAGCCGTGGCCTGAACCGTGCCCTGCTGATCATGGTCTTCCTGGTTGGGCTGATGCTGTTGCTGATGATCGCATTCTTTTCCGTCAGGACCTTGCGCAAGCAGGACCGGGATATACGCCAGGCAGCGATGGTCTTTGAGAGCACCGGCGAAGGGGTCATCATCACCGACCCCCACGCGCGCATCATTGCCGTCAACCAGGCATTCTGCGAGCTGACCGGATACCAGCGGGATGAGATAGCCGGTCGTAGCATCCGGGTCTTGAGATCGAGACATCAGGGCAAGGCGTTCTACGAGGAGATGTTCGAAACCCTGGCTCAGACGGGCCGCTGGGAAGGCGAGATATATACCCGCAAGAAATCCGGCAACTCGCACCTGGAGTGGCTCACTGTCAATGTCGTCAAGGACAACCAGGACAGGATCAGCCAATTCGTGGCGGTATTTTCCGATGTTGCCATCGTCAAACGATCACTGCAGAAACTCGATCATCTGGCACACCATGACCCTCTGACCGGCCTGCCCAATCGGCTGTTACTGCACGATCGCCTCGAACATGCGATCCACCGCGCACGCCGGGAGCAGCGTCAGCTGGCTGTGCTCTTTCTCGACCTCGACCGGTTCAAGAATATCAACGATACGCTTGGGCACACCGTCGGCGATCATCTGCTGCGCATTTTCGCAGGCAGGCTCTCCAGCCGGATCAGGGAGGGCGATACTGTCGCCCGCCTCGGCGGCGACGAATTCATGGTCCTCCTGGAAGACTACCAGGCCCCCGAAGATGCGCGCACGGTGGCACAGGGGATCCTTGACTCACTCGGTCAATCCTTCGGAATCCAGGGTCATGAGTTGTTCGTCACCGCGAGTATCGGGATCAGCGTGTATCCGGGTGACGGGCTTACCGCAGACAAACTCGTGCGTAATTCCGATGCCGCCATGTATCGGGCGAAGGAAAGCGGAAAAAACAACTACCAGTTTTACACCAGCGACCTCACCGCCATCGCACGCGAGAATCTCCGTCTGGAGTCCAGCCTGCGAACGGCTTTGGAGCATGATGAGTTCGTCCTGTACTACCAGCCGAAATGGGACATCAGGAGCAGCCGGATCACCGGTGTCGAGGCACTGTTGAGATGGCAACACCCGGAGCGCGGCCTGATCAACCCGTCGAGTTTCCTCAGCACGCTCGAGGATTCCGGCCTGATCCTGCCGGTCGGCCGCTGGATAGTCCGGACCGCCTGCCGGCAGGCGCAGACCTGGCAGACGCAGGGCCTCCCGCCGATGCAGATTGCCATCAACCTGTCCGGGCAACAGATCGTGGACAGCGGCCTGCTGCAACTGGTCGCCGACAGCCTGGCCGAAAGCGGTCTCGATTCGCACTATCTGGAACTCGAACTCACCGAGGGGTTTGTCATGCAGCAACCCGAAAAGGTGGTCGAACTCCTCGATTCTCTGCGCGCACTGGGCGTCAGCATCGCGATTGACGATTTCGGTACCGGTCACTCATCACTGAGCTATCTCAAACAACTGCCGATCCAGAAGCTTAAGATCGACCGCTCCTTTGTACGCGACATCCCCGCTGATTCAGACGATATGGCGATCACCAGCGCCATTATCGCGCTTGGGCACAGACTGCAGATGTCGATCGTTGCAGAGGGTGTGGAAACGGCAGAACAGCTCGCCTTCCTGATGGATGAAGGTTGTGAGGAGGCCCAGGGTTACCTTTTCAGTGCGCCGCTTCCCGAGCACGAAGTGAGACCCTTGTTGGAAAGTGGATGTTATTCCACTGCGCAGCCGGAGTACATGCAGTAGGCCTTGCCTTTGCGGCCATGCACCGCTTCCGGCCACAGCTCAGCAGGGTTCCGCTCAGTTCTCCGGCGCTGCTGCAAGCCTTACTGCTTCGCCTCGGCACTCGATGGAATCGAAGCAACTACGCGGACCCTCGCCACGACCATAGGTCTGACACTGGACCCCCACCACTGCATCGGCACCGACACTGAAGGTTGCCCGCTTCAACTCTTCTCGCGCCTTCTCCTCCGACACCTGGTATACGTCATCCTCATCGACGCGGCAGGACAGACCGCCAACCGGACCCACCAGCGTATAGGTCCCCTCCGGAAGCCTATCGGTGTGAACCGGAAGCTTGGCCGCCAGTTCGCGGTCCTGCGGCGAAAGGCCGGTCACAAAACGTGGCGACGTAGAAATACAACCGAGCAGGGAAGCACAAAGAACCAGCAACAGCAGCCGTCCGATACCACGCTTCAGAATCCCTTTCGTTTCCCCGTTTTTCCCGTCAGCCTTCGCGATCATTTTCTTACCTATCATTTCAGATTGAAAATTTCTGACAAACCTCGTGGATATGGCCTGCACTGAAACAGACACAGCGCAATGGAACACATTATGTCCGGCTGCGCCACCCCGACCAAGCCACAGCGCGCGCGGGATCGCTGGCAAACTGGCGTCAATCAATGCGATCATCGGCAAGGCTTTTGTAAGCCCAAGTCATACCCTGTCGAACTCCGGCCTATGCGCGGCAGCACCGCTGCGGCCGCTCACCCCGCGGAAACAGACCGTTACACATGCGTTTTTTGCCGCTCAAACCCATTAGCAGACGAAAAGCCCATATCGCCCTGGCGCTGGGGCTGCTTCAGACTTTTGCGGCGCACGCCGACAACGACGACCAGTTCCGGCATTATCTCTCGCTGCCCCTCGAAGAGTTGATGGCGCAGAAGGTCTCCATTTCCACCAACAGCGAGCAGGCCTTCAGCAAGGCACCATCGGTAGTCTCGGTGATTACGGCAGAAGATATCAGGGCAACCGGAGCCACCAATCTGGTCGATGTGCTGCAGTCGGTGCCAGGTATCCACGTCAGATACTCCCAGTTCGGCTTCAGGCCCCTGATCAGTTTTCGTGGAACCAACGACAAACAGACGCTGATCATGGTCGACGGCGCGCCCGTGAGCGACCTCATGTGGCGCGCAGGCATATTCTGGAAGGGACTGCCCACCAGCATCATCGACCGCGTGGAGATCATCCGGGGTCCCGGCTCGGCACTGTTTGGGACCGATGCCTCC
>CAZCDY010000146.1:0-9828 GCA_964497145.1 uncultured Gammaproteobacteria bacterium | reverse complement strand
ACGACGCGGAGATCGAGGCCGGCGCGATACAAGACGTGCTTGAGGTTCCCCGCCGTGCCGTCCGCGACAACCAGCGGCTCTGGGTGGTTGACGCCAATGGCACGCTGCAGGTTCGATCTGCCGTCGTGGTCTGGGAATCGGGCCAGCGTCTGTTGCTGGACAAAGACAGCCTGCAGGCGGGTGACCGCGTTGTCGTCAGCCGTGTGTCCGGCCTGGTTCCGGGTTCGGCCGTGCGCAGCAGAACGGTGGATCCAGACAGCGGCAAGGCACCCGCCCCACAGACGGAGGCGGCCGCGCATGACTGAGAAAGGCGCACGCATTGGCTTGGTCACCTGGATGGCCGGCAATCCGGTTGCGGCCAACCTGCTGATGTTCGCGCTCCTGCTGGGTGGTGTACTCGGCTTCAGCGATATACGCCAGGAGATAACGCCGGATTTCACCCTGGAGTCTGTCCTGGTGAAAGTGGCCTACCCCGGGGCCAGCCCGGAGGAGGTGGAAGAAGGCATCGTGCTCGCGGTGGAAAAGGAACTCACCGGCATGAACGGCGTGAGCAGCCTGCTATCTTTTGCCGGCGAAGGATCGGGCAGGGTCACCGCCGAGCTGGCAGACGATGCCGACCCGGGCGAAGTCTTGCAGAATATTCGCAACGCGGTCTCGAGAATCACCTCTTTCCCGGATGACGCCGAACCGCCGCGGGTCGAACTGCAGCAGCATGGTTTCTACGTGATCAGTATTGCGGTCGCCGCCGATCTGCCGCCTCAAGACCTTTTTGACCTGAGCGAGAGGATCAGACGCGAGATCCTGATCATGCCGGGCGTGTCGGAGATAGGTGCCCGTGGTCGCCAGCCGCCGCAGATAAAGATCGAGATCACCCAGGAACGCCTGCGTGCACTCGACCTCAGCCTGGCGGATGTCGCAGCCGCCGTGCGCAATGCGGCGCGGGATGTGCCGGCCGGCCGGATCGAAACCGAAGATGGCGAGATCCTCCTTCGAACCGAGGGCCGCAGGGTAAGCGCAGACGAGTTCGCCGACATCCCGATAAAGACCCTGAAGGACGGCTCAAGTATTCTGCTGGGCGACGTCGCCGACCTGATCGACGGCTTCACGGAAAACTGGGAGAATTTCGAGTTCAACGGCCGTCCGGGCCTGCGTCTGGATGTATATCAGACCGAGAACCAACGCCCCATCGAACTGGCAGCCAGGGTCAGGGCCCTGGTCGACGAACTGAACGCCGAACTCCCCGAGAGCGTTGCGATCAGCGTCCATAACGACCGCTCCAAGCGGTATGCCGAACGCAGCGAGATCCTGCTCAAGAATGGCGCCATCGGACTGACACTGGTGATCATCACACTCGGTGTCTTTCTCAATCCGCGCCTCGCCTTTTGGGTGGCAGTCTCCATCCCGGTCGTATTCATCGGCTCTTTCTCAATCCTGCCGGAGATCGATGTCACGCTGAACATGATCTCGATGTTCGCGTTCATCCTGACCCTCGGCATCGTGGTCGACGATGCCATCATTGTGGGCGAAAACATCCATGCCAAACGTCTGCAGGGCATGTCGGCCGGTGAGGCGATTCGAGTGGGTGCCGGCGAGATGGTCGTCCCGGTCTTGTACGCGGTAGGGACCAACATCATCGCGTTCGTCCCGCTGATATTCGTGCCCGGTGCCACCGGCCAGTTCATGCGCCACCTGCCGATCGTCGCCAGCGTGGTTTTTGTCGTCTCATTGATTGAAGCCCTGCTGATATTGCCGGCACATCTGAACCAGGAGACCGATGGACCGGCGGAGGGCCGGCGACGTTTTTTTGCTCACTTCGGCCGCATAAAACGTTTTCACGATGCCATCGCAGACAGCCTCGACCGGCTGCGCGATGGTCCTTACCTCCGCATCCTGCGAATCGCCTTGCGTGAACGCTATCTGACCGTATTGGTGTTCACCGGCGTAATGGCGATCGTGATTGCGTGGTACGAATCCGGTCGCATCGACCTCACCTGGCGTCCCCAGATTCCCGGCAATCGCGTCGACGCTGAACTCGAGATGCCGGTGGACGCATCCAAGAAGGAGACATTGGCCGTGATACGGCGTATCGAGGCGGCCGGTTTGCGCGCCGCCGAGCGTCTGGGCAAGCGCGATCAACACGTGGAGAGCTGGTTCACCCGCGTCAAATCCAACAGCGGGGATGTGAACGTATACCTGGTGCCAGACAAGGAACGCCCTTTCACCCAGGAGGAGTACACACGGGCCTGGCGCGAAGAGATCGGCGACCTCCCGGAGGCCAAGGCGCTGTTCTTCGAATACCTGATCGGGCCCGGCGGCAACCAGGGTCTGCGCATCAATCTCTCGCATGTGTCCACGGCGACGCTGGAGACAGCGGCAAGTGAGTTGGCAGACCGGCTGAACGAGTTTACGGGCGTAGTCGATATAAGCAGCGGGATCGCCGAGGGCAAACGCCAGATCGGTTTCACCCTGACCCCGCAAGGGCGCGCGGTCGGTCTGACAGAAACGGCACTCGGGCGTCAGGTGCGCAACGCCTTCTATGGCGCCGAGGCCTTGCGCCTGCTGCGTGACGGCCACGAGGTCAAGGTAATGGTGAGGCTGCCGCCAGAACAGCGCCTGTCGACACAGGATATCAGTGACTTTATCGTGCGCGGGCGCGACGGCATAGAGATACCGCTGGCGAGCGCGGCCACCTTCAGCGCAGGCAATGCCTACAGCAGCATCACCCGTGAAGATGGCAAACGTACGTTGCGGGTGACCGGCAGTTTCGACAAGGCCCTTGCCAACACCCGTCGCATTCGCGCCACACTGGAGGACGAGGTCCTACCGGCGCTGAGTGCCCGCCACCCCGGACTGGAGTGGAAGTTCAGTGGTGGACGCCGCGACCGCAATGAGGCGCTGAACGCCATACTCGAGGGACTGATCTGGGTCGCGGTGATCATATTCGGACTCACGGCGGCGCTGTTCCGCAGTTATGTCCAGGGTCTGATCATCATGTTGACCATCCCCTATTCAGTGTCCGCCGCCGTCGCCGGCCACGTGCTGATGGGTTTCGACATCAGCTCGGTCAGCATCTTCGGGATGATCGCACTGGGGGGACTGGTCGTTAACGGTGCCTTGGTGCTCACCCTGCGCTACAACCAGTCGCAGGCTGTAGATCCCGTGGTCGCGCTGACAGAGGCCGCCCGCAGCCGCTTTCGCCCTATCGTGCTTACCTCGCTGACCACTACCGCGGGCCTGTTCCCGATGTTGTTCGAGACGTCCACCCAGGCGCTGTTCCTGGTACCCATGGCCATTGCGCTGAGTTTCGGGACCCTTGCCTCGACCTTCGTGGTGTTACTGCTGATACCCGCCTTTCACCATATCTGGTGGGATATTCGCCGGGCGCTGGGGCTGCCGCAGCTGCGCCAAAACCGCTAAGGCCAGAAGTCGCCCCACCTGGACGGTGTAAAGCCCAATCGAAAGGCTAGTCGGGGGACTGGGCCGGCTTGTGCTTGGCTTCTGCTGAGCGCCGTTTCGGCCTCAACGTGCTGAGGGTATCGCCGATCAGGAGCCCCAGGGTCTGGTACGTCTTGATCTGCGCAAGCTGATACAGGGTATCGGGCGCGTTGCCGGCCAGCGACAGGCGTGCCTCGAAAAACGCCATGTCAGCCTCCAGCGAACACACATCCAGGCGGTTGCCGGATAACACCGATGCTTGCTTGCTCATATTTCCATTCTAGCAGGCACCGACCGCAGAAAACGCTCAAAAACCGCGGCAACCTATTGGTCAGACAATGATCCGAATAAAAATTTATACACCTATAACAGAAAAAACGCTGTGCTAGACTCCTTGTAAATCCCGGCCAGACCGGGAGTTTTATTTTTTCCGCCAAATCTTTGGGTGATCGTCCTAAAATGTCCGAGCTACTCGAACGACTGCGCAATTCTTCAGCCTATTACGGCGCAAATGCCCCCTTCATCGAAGATCTGTTCGAGGCTTACCTCAGCGATCCGGGCAGCGTTCCAGAAAACTGGCGTGAACATTTCGACCAGTTGCCGCCGGTCAATGGCAGCCCGGTCAACGACCTGTCACACCGCCGGGTGCAGGACGATTTTCTGCAACTGGCGACCGACCCCAACTCCAGGGTCCCCTGCAGTTCCGGCCTGTCGGCCGTCGCCGCCGAGCGTCAGGCCAAGGTACTGCGCCTGATCAATGCCTATCGCGTCCGAGGACATCAGAACGCCAACCTGGACCCGCTGAAACTGAAGCCGGAAGTGCCGCTGCCGGATCTGCAGCCATCTTTTTACGGTCTCGAAAAAGACGATATGGACACCGTGTTCAACACGGGCTCTCTTTTTGCGCCGGACCAGCTGCCGCTCAGAGACATCCTCGAGATCGTGCAGGAAGCCTATACCGGTACCGTCGGCTCCGAGTACATGCACATCATCAGGACCGAGGAGAAGCGCTGGATTCAGCAGCGTCTGGAGACATACCGCGGCAGACCCGAGCTGAACGACGATGACCGTCGCTGGATTCTGCACATGCTGACCGCGTCGGAAGGCATAGAGAAGTTCATGCATGCGCGCTACGTGGGTCAGAAGCGATTCTCGCTCGAAGGTGGTGAATCCCTGATCCCGATGATGGACGAGCTGATCCAGCGCGCCGGCCGCGACGGCGCCAAAGAGGTGGTTATCGGGATGGCACACCGGGGTCGCCTGAATGTGCTAACCAATATCATCGGTAAACCGCCCGCCCAGATCTTCGGCGAATTCGCGGGGCAACGGCACGTCCAGGACGCGGGCATCATGTCCTCGGGCGACGTGAAATATCACAAGGGCTTTTCCGGTGATGTGGAGACCCCGGGCGGCCTCGTCCACATCACGCTGGGCTTCAACCCTTCTCACCTGGAAATCATCAGCCCCGTAGTGCACGGCTCTGTGCGCGCTCGCCAGCAGCGGCGCAGTGACCGTACCGGCGAGCAGGTCATGCCCATCATCCTGCACGGGGATGCCGCTTTCGCCGGCCAGGGCGTGAACATGGAAATGTTCAACATGACACAGGCCCGCGGCTACACCGTCGGCGGCACCGTGCACATCGTGATCAACAACCAGATCGGATTCACCACCAGCAATCCGCTTGACACCCGTTCGACCGCATACTGCACCGATGTCGCCAAGGTCGTCGAGGCGCCGATATTCCACGTCAACGGCGATGATCCGGAGGCCGTGATCTTCGTGACCCGGATGGCATTGGACTATCGCAACCGTTTCCGCAAGGACGTGGTGATCGATCTGGTCTGTTACCGTCGACACGGCCACAACGAGGCCGACGAGCCTGCGGTTACCCAACCGATCATGTATCAGAAGATTCGCAATCATCAGCCGACCCGTGCCGCCTATGCCGATCAACTGATCGCCAGTCAGTTGGTCACGCCGGCAGAGGCGCAGGAATATGTCGAAAAGGTACGCGCCGAGTTTGAAGAAGGCCACTGCGTTGGCCGCCCCAGGGCCTGCAGGCTTGAAAATCATGCGGACGTCGACTGGTCAAAATACCGGGGCGTCAAGTGGGATCAACCCTGTGATACTGGGTTCGATCCGGAGCGTTTTGAGGCCCTGGCAGGACAGATTGTCACACCACCGGGCGATTTCAATCTGCATCCGCGCGTCAAGCGCATCATGGAAGACCGCCGCCTGATGGCACAGGGAGACAAGCTGGCAGACTGGGGATTCGCCGAGAACATGGCCTACGCCACCCTGCTGGATCAAGGCGTACCTATCCGGATCTCCGGTCAGGACTGTCGCCGCGGCACCTTCTTTCACCGCCACGCGATGCTGCGCAACCAAGATACCGGTGCCAGCTACGTGCCACTGCGCAACCTGCACCCCGATCAGCCGAATTTCACCGTCATCGACTCGGTATTGTCCGAAGAGGCCGTGCTCGGCTACGAATACGGCTACGCGACCGCCGACCCCAAGGCACTCACGATCTGGGAGGGGCAATTCGGCGATTTCGCCAACGGCGCCCAGGTGGTCATCGACCAGTTCATCACCTCCGCTGGAGCCAAATGGGGCCTGTATTGCGGACTGGTGATGCTGCTGCCGCACGGCTACGAGGGCCAGGGCCCGGAACACTCATCGGCAAGACTCGAACGCTATATGCAACTGTGCGCAGAGCACAACATCCAGGTGTGCGTCCCGACCACGCCGGCACAGATATACCATCTGCTGCGACGCCAGATGGTGCGGCCATTCCGCCACCCGCTGATCGTGATGAGCCCCAAAAGCCTCCTGCGGCACCCGCTCGCAACCTCCTCCCTGGATTCGCTGACTCACGGCAAGTTCGAAAACGTGATCGACGAGATCGATCCGATCGACGAACAAGCGGTCACCCAGGTGGTGCTTTGCAGCGGCAAGGTCTATTACGACCTGCTACAGGCCCGGCGTACCCGGGAGCTGAACCACGTCGCCCTGGTCAGAGTGGAACAGCTGTACCCCTTCCCGAACGTGGAATTCGAGGCCGTAGTCGCCCGCTATCCGAAGGCGAAGCTGTTTGTCTGGTGCCAGGAAGAGCCGCAGAACCAGGGCGCCTGGGACCAGGTCAAGCACCGTTTCCATGCCCTGCATGACGGCAAGCGTGAACTGATCTATGCCGGCAGACCATCGGCCGCCGCCCCGGCGACGGGTTATCACCAAGTGCACCAAGAAGAACAAGAGAAACTCGTGGACGACGCGCTGACCGGGCGTGCCGACCCATCTATGAACCGAAGAGGCTGAATTATGTCGACCGAAGTACGTGTACCTACCCTGCCAGAATCTGTCAGTGATGCCACGGTGCTGACGTGGCACAAGCAGCCGGGCGAGGCGATCGCGCGTGACGAGAACCTGGTCGACCTGGAGACCGACAAGGTCGTTCTCGAGGTGCCCTCGCCAGTCGCCGGCATATTGCGGGAGCTCAAGGTAGAAGAAGGTGCCGTCGTTACCGCCGACGAACTGCTGGCCGTCGTCGAGGCCGGTGCAACAGCCCCAGGACCATCCACAGAACCCCCGACCTCGCCGGAGAAACCTGCCGAGGCACCGGCAGAGCCGGCACCCCTTGCGGCCGCAGAGTCAGCTGACAGTGGCGATCAGGTACTGACACCGGCGGTACGCCGCCTGGTAAAGGAAATGAACATCGACGCGGGCAAGATCAACGGTACCGGCAAGAATGGTCGGATCCTGAAATCTGACGTGATGGCATTCCTCGACAAACAGAGTTCCAGCGACGATCCTGACCTGCGCGCGGCCGCGGCACCCCTGGGTGCCTCTGACGTACGGCAGGAAAAACGCGTCCCGATGACCCGGCTGCGGTCTCGCATCGCCGAGCGCCTGCTCGAGGCTCAGCAGAACGCCGCCATCCTGACCACTTTCAACGAGGTGAATCTGAAGGCGTCGATGGATCTGCGCGCACGGCACAAGGATGCGTTCGAGAAGGCGTATGACGTGCGCCTGGGCTTCATGTCCTTCTTTGTGAAGGCGGCGGTCGAGGCGCTGAAGAAATTCCCTGTCGTCAACGCCTCGGTGGACGGCACCGACATCGTCTATCACAACTTTTTCGATATCGGTGTGGCTGTAGGCTCGCCACGCGGCCTGGTGGTGCCAATCCTGCGCGACGTCGACCAGATGTCCTTTGCCCAGGTCGAAGACACCATCCGCTCCTTTGGACAGAAGGCCAAGGAAGGAAGCCTGAGCTACGAAGAACTGACCGGCGGGACCTTTACCGTGTCCAACGGCGGGGTCTTCGGCTCCATGCTGTCGACTCCGATACTCAATCCTCCGCAGAGTGCGATCCTCGGTATGCACAACATCGTCGACCGACCGGTGGTGGAGAACGGCGAGATCGTGATCCGGCCGATGATGTATCTGGCCCTCTCCTACGATCACCGCATCATCGATGGTCGCGAGGCCGTGCAGTTCCTGGTCACGATCAAGCAGTGTATGGAAGATCCTGCGCGGATGCTGTTGGGAATCTGAGCAACGAATCTTGAAACAAAGAGATCACGGAGAAGCACAGATATCGCAGAGGTTTGATTTTCTGAGCCGGGAGCTTGGCAGCTTGCACCCAGCAGGTGAATTCATTCAAAACGCCTTTGTACTTGAACTAGGAATCTCTGTGTTCTCTGCGACTCACAGCGCAATCTGCGTCCCTCAAGAAACTGGCACTTGACCATATGACCATTATCAAGCAGGAAGACCTGATCCAGAGCGTCGCGGACGCCCTGCAGTTCATCTCTTACTACCATCCGCTGGATTACATCCAGGCCGTGGGACGTGCATACGATCGTGAGCAGTCCCCCGCCGCCAAGGATGCCCTGGCACAGATCCTCACCAACTCGCGCATGTGTGCCGAGGGTCACCGCCCGATCTGCCAGGACACGGGTGCTGTGGTGGTCTTTCTCAAGGTCGGGATGGACGTCCGCTTCGCCGGCGACATGTCACTCAACGACATGATCAACGAGGGTGTACGACGCGCCTACCTGCACCCCGACAACAAGCTGCGGGCATCCATGGTCGATCCACCGATCGGTGCGCGCAAGAACACCGGGGACAATACCCCCGCGATCATCTACACCGATATCGTGCCCGGGAACAAACTCGAGATTGCCCTGGCCGCCAAGGGTGGTGGCTCCGAGAACAAATCCAAGTTCACGATACTCAACCCCAGTGACAGCCTGGTCGACTGGGTCGTCAAGACGCTGCCGACCATGGGCGCGGGCTGGTGCCCACCTGGCGTGCTGGGGATCGGCATCGGCGGGACCGCCGAGAAGGCCATGCTGCTGGCCAAAGAATCACTGATGGCGCCGATCGATATGGACGAACTCAAGGCAAGAGGGCCGTCCAACCCGATCGAAGAACTGCGCATGGAGATTTTCGACAAGGTCAACGCACTGGGGATCGGCGCACAGGGGCTGGGTGGCCTGACCACGGTCGTCGATGTAAAGATTCTCGACTACCCAACCCATGCCGCCTCACTGCCGGTGGGCATGATTCCAAACTGCGCCGCCACCCGGCACATCGAGTTCCACCTCGACGGTAGCGGCCCTGCAGTTCTGACGCCGCCGAAACTCGAAGACTGGCCGGACGTCACCTGGCAGATCAGCGAGGACTCCATACGCGTCGACCTCGACACCCTGACGCCGGAACAGGTCCAGTCGTGGAAACCGGGTGACCGCCTGCTCCTCAACGGCAAACTGCTCACCGGCCGTGATGCGGCGCACAAACGCATCCAGGAACTGCTGGCCAGTGGCGAGGGGCTCCCACCCGGCGTGGATTTCACCAATCGTCTGATCTACTACGTCGGCCCGGTCGACCCGGTACGCGACGAGGCCGTCGGCCCCGCCGGGCCCACTACCGCGACCCGGATGGACAAATTCACCGAGATGATGCTGTCAGAGACCGGTCTGATCGGGATGGTCGGCAAGGCCGAGCGCGGCCCGGCGGCAATCGAATCGATCAAGAAACACAAAGCCGCCTACCTGATGGCCGTGGGTGGTGCGGCCTACCTGGTTTCTCAGGCGATTCGGTCGGCCAAGGTGCTCGCCTTCAAGGAACTGGGAATGGAGGCCATCTACGAGTTCGAGGTGTCCGACATGCCGGTCACTGTCGCCGTAGACAGCAGCGGCGAATCAGTTCACCAGACAGGGCCGGCAGAATGGAAGGTGCGGATCGCCGATCTGAAGCTGGGCGCCTAGAACCGGAGTGGACGACGCAATGCGATAGCGTCAAGCTGGGACCGAACGATACCCTTCCATCGCGCGAAGGACCAATGGGTCACCCGAGTTCGACACTTTATCGCGTAACTTATTGTTTTTA
>CAZCDY010000145.1:910-9874 GCA_964497145.1 uncultured Gammaproteobacteria bacterium | reverse complement strand
GACCTGAGCGGCCTGAAGCTCAAAGGCGCCGATCTGGCCGATGCCCATCTGAACGGGTCCAACCTGCGTGGAACCAACCTGGAAGGCGCCAACCTGGTAAATGCAAGGCTTCGGCAGGCCGATCTGAGAAAGGCCTGTTTGCGCGGCGCCGACCTGAGCAACGCCAATCTGTCCAAGGCGAGAGTAAAAGGGGCCGATTTCAAGAAGGCCAAGAAAAAAGGCGTGAAAGGTCTCTGAGTCGCTGGCAGGGCTGCGGGCAGGCGATCGGCGCTTGCCCCCCGTCTATCCGGGTGTGCTTTACCCTTGAGGGCTTCGGGGGCAGAACTCGCAGGTAACTCAGTGGAGCCTGCGTGGTGTTGGCATAAGATGCCTATTTGAACCGCGGTTGAAGAAGGCTTACTCAAACAGGTTGCCGACCGCGCGCCTGATCTCACGATCGATCTCGATCCCGTCCTTATCCATCACCTGGTCGATCACCCAGCGGTTTTCCTGTGATTCGCCCATGATTTTCTGGATTTCGTATCCCAGGTGACGCATCAGGGGGTATGACGGCCCGTTCTGGGTGTAGTTGTATTCGGCATATTCACCACTGCGTTGGTTGAGTTTTTCTATAAAGGGGCCGACGTAATCCCCGGGGCCGAATATGTCGACGCTGTTGTCATGCAAATGACCGGCGAGGTGTTTGGCGATGGCGACCACCAGCCTCTGTCGGTCTTCGTCGCCGAGTTCCAGTTCCATTACCGCCAGACGATCGACGATCTGGAGCTGGAAGATCAGGTACTCCATGATGACCCCGAAACGCTGCTCGTCGCTCTCATAGACATAGTCCTGACCATGCAGGTTGATGGCCCTGTCCTTGGCTATGCGCCAGCTGATAAAGGCGAGTGCGCCGGCAATCTCGTCCAGTGAACGTTCGGCATCGTCATCGTGCCAGTGGCTTTTGATTCTCAAGGCCACGACATATTCTCCTGCTTGATTGTGGGGTAAAGCCGGTTGGCTCAGCTTGATTAGCCGAGTATTTTACTCGGAAATGCGGTTTCGGCCAGCGTTAGCGGGAGAAAGCATGCAAGCCTTGATTGAAGCGGTCCAGCGCAATTGCGACATCGTCGACGCCCGCCACGGCAGCGACTATGGCATCTGTACCTATCTGCTGAAGATGCGAGAGCGCTATCGCTGGGAGCGTGGCCTGCCACTCGGGGCACGCCTGGCGAAGGATGAGGTCGGCGACTGGCTGACTGCGCGCGAAGCCCATCTGGAGACCCTGGAGCAGGCGGATTTCGACGCCCTGGCGGTTGGCGGCCAACTGATCGACCCGTTCGACGCCGAGGCCGTGAACGCAGGGTTGGCCGGCGCTGGTCTCGTTTATAGCGCCGGCTTGGTGGACGGTGCGCGCCCACACTTCTTCTTGGCCGACCTGGAATACGAACAGCGAGCGGAGGGTGGGTTTCTGCTCCGTGTAAGCGGGCAGGAACTGGCGCGCTGTCTCAATGCGCCACCGGCGATGAGCCGGGGTTCGACCATCTTTCTGCGCCGTGAGTCGTTGCGTCGGCAGCTATGGGAGAAATACGAATCCTGGCTATGGAGCCGGCCGCAAAATGCAATGGCACGTGCCATTGCGCATTACCCCTTCGATACGGCGCTGGATGATGCGCTGGACGCGATGACCCGCGCCGAGATGGCCGTGATCGAGGCCCATGAGCGTGGCGAGCACCAGGCCGGTCTCGACCTGGGTGAGGGCTGGGAAGCCATGCTGCTCGATCTCAGTCTGACGCCGGCGGAGATCATGGCGCGGGCTGTACGCGATCATCTGGCTGATTGCACGCATACCCTGCCGATGCTGATCGGGGGCCGGCGCGAGCCGTCGCTGCATCTGTTCATGGGTAACCTCGGGGCGATGCGGAAGCAACTGTTCCCTTCGTTGCAGCGGGCCTATGGCGACTGGCTGAGCAGCGGTGACGTGTCGGTATTTCGCGGTCCGATCAAGGATGGTGCCGAACACTGGCTGAGGTTGGCCCGGCGGATGCTTGCACTGCATGAGCGGCACGGTGGCGGGGCGGCCAAACCGATTGCGGCCGAGGTGGAGGCGGCCTTCCTCTGAGCCTCGTCTTTGCCGTCTACGGCCGCAGGGCGGATAATAAACCACTGATATTCAGCCTGAGCAGTCCAGCGCATGTCCAATCCTTTCCCGATCGAACGTACCGTCAAGCCGTTGCCGACCTTTCGTGAGGCCAGTCCCGGCAGTTTCATCTATGAACGCCCCAACACCATCCCGGCGGACTGGTGTGAAGAGATGATAAGGCGCTTTGAGGCCCATCCCGAGCAGCAGAACCAGGGCCGGATCGGTCAGACCCAGGGCCTGGATGCCGAGGTAAAGCGGACCATGGATCTGGTGGTCAGCGGTCGCGAGGACTGGAAGGACGTCGACCAGGTCTTTTTCCGCTGCATGGGCGCGGCCCTGGCCGAGATTCGCGAGACCTTTCCCTTCTTCAAGGGTCCTTTCAAGGACATGGGTTATCAGATCCAGCGCTATCTGCCCGGTGAGTTCTATCACTGGCACATCGACGGCGGCAGTCACGAGTTCAGCCAGCGACAGCTGGTGGCGATCTGGTATCTGAACGATGTCGCGGGTCCGGGGGGTGAGACCGAGTTCCTTTACCAGGATGTGAGCATCCGGCCCGAGCAGGGCAAGATGGTGGTGTTTCCGCCGTTCTGGACCCACGAGCACCGCTCAGCCACGCTGGAGCAGGGGGTGAAGTACATCGCCACGACCTGGGTGGTATTTCGTTGATGCCGCGGTTGCTCGCCATCATCGAGCTGGGTGGTTACCCGAATCTGCTGCCGCTCTACAAAAAGCTGGGTTTCAGCGTCGAGGTGGTCAACTCGCAGCGCAAGGCGCGTACCTTGTTGAAGAAGGACGTGCCCGATGTGGTGGTGGCCGAATACATCTTCCAGTCGGATTTTCGTGATCGCACCTCCAACCTGGAAACCCTGATGGCCGTGCTGCAGCGCCATCCTCAGGTCAAGGTGCTTGTGTTCTACCTGCCGGAACAGGCCGAAAAGCTGGCGATCCTGGAGGCGCGCTTTCCGCTGTTCGCCAAGATCGCGTTTCCGGTCAAAGCCGACGAGGTGGAGCGCGTCCTGCTCGAAGCACGGCCCGTCAGTACGTAAAGAACCTTTTGACCGCGCTGCCCAGCCAGGTGCCCTGGTTTTTGGCCTCTATTCGGGGCAGTTTCTCCTTTACCAGCGCCGCATAGCTGTCGTCATCGCTCATGATGTGGTTGATCAGCCAGGTCCTGAGCAGTTCCGCCAGCGGCTCCGCAACGTCCCCGCCGTCGTCGAACCGCTTTCTGAGCTGTTCTATGCGTTCGCAGAATGCCTTGTGGGTATTCTGGTGGATGCTCAGAAACTCGTATCCGGCCTCCTCCATGAGGGCCTCCTCGAACGCGAAGTGCGAGTAGGTGTAATCGATCAGGTCGCCGATGACCTGGCCCACGACCTCGCGGTCGGGGATCTGGCACACGTCATCCAGGGTGTTGATGTAATCCACGATCCGCCGGTGCTGGCCATCGATTACGCCGATACCGATCTCAAGTTCTTGGGTCCATTCGATGTGCGACATAGGTGAAGCTCCGCCGGATTAGCCGAAAAACTTGTTCAGGCTGCGTTTGAGCCAGCCGTCCTTGCGGTTGCTGACCGTTTGCATGTTGTGAAGGACATCGCCAGAGTAATCCTGGTCATCATTTCTGATGTGGTTGATCAGCCATGCGCGCAGGGTATTGATCAGTTCCTCGGCGATCTCTTCACCCATCTTGAAGCGTTGCTGATAGTCCGCTACGCGCTTCACGAACAGCTGATGCACCTTTTTGTGTGCATTGATATAGGCATAGCCGGATTCTTCCATCAGGCTCTCTTCAAAGGCGAAATGCGACAGGGTGTAGTCGACCAGTTCGTCAAGCACTTCCCCGACTTCGTCGCGGCTGTGATGTTCCTGCGAATGATGCAATTTGTTGATGTACTCGACAATCCGCTGATGCTGGTTGTCGATTACCTGGATGCCTGTATTCAGGTCTTCTGTCCACTCGATAAACGCCATGATTGACTCCGAAGGATGGAATGCAGAGGCGGCTTCGCACTCGCCGCACCTGCCGCCCGGGGCGACGGCCCCTATTGGTTCAATTTCCTGATCGTGGCAGCGCCCCGGGTTGACGATTACCCTGAAGCAACGTCGGTTCGCGATGACCCCGGTCCCGGGCACTGGTTTTCAACAAAAACTATCGGCGCCGTCTGAGGGATCTTGATGCTTGGCATCGACGGCCGGTGGGTGGGTGCGGTCTGGTGGTGGCCTTGGCGCCATCATCTGGAGAAGACCGCCTATACTTGTGCCCTTGACCGGTTCCCGGCTTGCGTGGGCGTGCACGATCGCTGCAAACGCAGTCACATACCCACGCGCCGCGTGATTCCAAAAGGAGAAAAGATGTCAGCCGACCCCTCTGAGCAGTCGCTTGCCGAAGCGCCGTCATTTCACCGCAGCCTGGATGTGCGTGACCTGAACTGCCCCCTGCCTATACTTAAGACGAAGGCCGAGTTTGCACGCATGCAGGCGGGCCAGGTGCTGAAAGTGACTCACCAGCAACAGCAGTACGTGAAAGAGCTGGAGATGTTTTCCCGCCAGACCGGGAATGAGGTCATACATACCCGCGCTGTAGGTGAGCATCATTCGACCTGGATCCGAAAGAAATAACGTCTCGCCCGGGCTGGCGGGTCTCGCGTAACATCTCTTTCCAGCGGATTCAGCGAATGGACGCGCGCCGGGTGATACTTTCGAGCCCCTCAGGGGCGGTTCAAGGGGATAGGTATGGGCAAGTTCTCGAGAAAACTGCGCATCGGCGAGAAGATCGGTTTTGGCTTCGGCGCCGTTGGACTGCTTTTTCTGGGGGTGATCTGGCAATACCACAATACCCTGCAACATACGCTGAGCGACTACCGCCGGCTGCATGAAGTCTATGAGGCCCGGGAGACACAGGCCCAAGCCATCGAACGCAGCATGTTGCGGGCTCAGCATGCAGAGAAACGCTTTGCACTTGCCCGCGACGAGAGGTTTGCGGAACAGGTGCTGGTGAGTCTGGAGCAAGCCCTCGTCGCGGCTGCCGAGATGGGGGCCGTGGACACGCAGGCTGCGCCTGTTGCAGAGAAGCTGGTCGGTCTGATCAACGATTACGGGCAACGTTTCCGTGATGTCGTCGACGCCTGGCGCCTCAAGGGGCTGGATCACAACAGTGGATTGCAGGGCGCCTTTCGTGACAGCGTCCACGAACTCGAGGACATGGCCGCCAATCTCAAGGTGGACCAGCTCTATCTGTCGCTGCTGCAAATTCGTCGCGGTGAGAAGGACCTCGGGCTGCGGCGGGAGGAGCAATACAGAGAGCGGGTACTGACGCTGATTCAGGATTTTTCGGCCGAGGTTGCCGCCTCGGGTCTGGACGACGGACTCAAGGCAAGGCTGTTCCATGAGATCGCGGTCTATCGGGACACTTTCGAACAATATGCGGACACGGTGCTGGACGACCCGCAGCCGCATGCGGGTAAAGGGCCATTCCGTCAGGCGGCTCACCGTATTGAGGCGTTACTCGAGGCCCATTATGTCTCGGGGCTGGGTGAGAATATCCTCCAGGTCCGGCGCAGGGAGAAGGACTACCTGCTGCGGCACGATAAAAAATATGTCGACATGGCGATCGTGGAGCTCGATCAGATCGGCGCACAGGTAAAGGCCTCGGCAATTGCGCAAGAGGACAGGACCCGCTTCATTTTTCTTCTGGACAACTACCGGCGAGACTTCCGTGCGCTGGTGGACAAGAACGACCGAATAGCCCGACTGAACAAGGAGATGCTGGCGACGGTCCAGGAGATCGTCGGGCTGGTGGAAGAGAGCGTAAAGAGCGCGGATCAGGCCGTGGCCGCCACGCGCAAGAGTGTCGACGAGGTGACCGCTCGCAATGAGCAGGTCATGCTGTGGGTGGTGGTTCTGGCCACGCTGCTGGGCATTTTCCTCACCTTCACCATTACCGCCTCCATCGTCCGTCCGGTGCTGAGGATGGCCGGTCTACTCGACCAGTTGGCTTCTGAGGAACCCCCCGAACGGGTTCCGTTCTTCCCGGGGGGCAGGGACGAGATCAACGCCATGGCGGGTTCGGTCAATGCCATGGCAGACCACAAGGCACGCTTCATCGGCTGGTGGAAGGCGACCATGAGCGAAGCGGATGCCTGCGAACGCCTGCAGGAACTTCTCAACAGCCCGGATGCATCGGCCGAGCTCTCCGATGCCAGGGCTGAGTTGCGGCAATCGGTTGTGGCGCGGAAGGAGCTATTGCAGGAACAGTATCAAAACATGCATCAGCTCATCGACCGGATCCTCGAAAGGACTGAGACATTGCTGGAAGACGCCCGTTCCGGCGCCACCGAGGTCGCGTTGAATAACATTCGTTACTCGGCCCGGTCGGTGCAGACCCAGCTGTTGATGGTCTCCGCACCGGAATTATCGAAGAACGGGACAGAATGGCCGCCGTAATGTGTTGTCTGCAAGGTTCATTGACCTTTCGTGCTGGCATGGCAAATACCTTTGGGGAATCGTACACTTAAGAAGGTTAGGCCCGGAGTTTGGCTGGCCACCACAAAGAACATAACAATCTCTGCAGACGTCCGCGAAGTACGGGTGGGATGTGCAACTCTTCCCGGTATAGCCGGGGCGACCTGCGAATGCTTCCGGTGGCAAAGGCGAGATGAGGAAATAGCGGATCTGATGCCCATCAAATCAAAGACCCCCGCACCGGTAACGGCCGATCAGTCCGTCAGCGATGCCTTCGCCACCATCATGCGACACAATTTCGAGTATCTGCTTACCTGGGAGGAGGCGGCAAGGAATTGGGACGACATCGAGGGCGTACATCAGTTCCGGGTGACTCTGCGCCGAATGCGGTCTGCGCTGTCCCTGTTTCGTGATGCCATTCCGAAATCTGCACGCAAATACTGGTCGGAAGAGCTGCGCTGGGTTGCGGGTGAACTGGGCATGGCACGCGACCTGGACGTGTTCATTTCTGAAGGATTGAGCGCTGTCGTGGAAGACCTGCCCCTGACCGGGTGTCATGGTTTGCTACATCTGGCCGAGGCACGTCGGGCCCAGGTGTACGTGAATCAGGTGCAGGTCATGCTGGACAGCGCACGTTACCGTCGTTTCAAGGATGAGTTCGCGGTCTGGTTCGACCGCAAGCAGTGGGAAAAGGCCGAACCAAGCAAGAAGGAAGCGAAGGCCCTTGCGATGAATCTTGTACCGTTCTCACGCAAACTCATGGACAAGCAGGAGCGCAAGGTATTGGCTGTCGGCAGCCATGTTGACCGCTATGCCGCCGATCAAATGCACAGCCTGCGCATCGAGTGTAAGAAACTGCGTTATGCGGCAGAGTTTTTCCGCCCGCTATTCCTGGGCATGGATGAGTTCATTGCGCATATGAAAGGACTGCAGGATCTGCTCGGACTGATGAATGACGTGGCCGTGACGAAACAGTTGCTCGATGATCTGCTCAAGGATGAGACGAATCATGAGAGCCTGGTCTTTGCCGGCGGACTCATCGGCTGGAGAACCTGCGACTACTTCCACATGCTGAACCGTTTCGATTCCTTCTGGGAGGACTTTATCGAGGCCAAGCACCCCTGGTGGAAGAAGTCGGCCCTCGTGCGCGCCGAAACCTGAGTTGGCGGGTATGGCATGCACTGCCGGAAGGCAGTGCATGAGCAGTATTCGGGCGCTATGAAGGCACCGCTGCAGCTCGGTTGTCCCGATCGAGCATTATGCCCAGCCGGCAGGTGCCCAGCTGTCCATCATCTTCATGCGTGCCGCATGCAGGCGTTGCGACATCAGGCCCGTGAACCGCTTCATGAGCGCATAGCCAAAGTTGTTGTCTTTTTCACAATGCTGCAGCAAGGCCTTGCCATCGAATTCCAGCACTTTCGACTCCTGCTCGGCCTTTGCCTCGAAGGTCCATTTGTACGGTGGTATCAACCAGGACCAGCCAAGGACTTCGTTGGCTCCCAGTGTCTGCACCACCAGTGCCGGGCCCATGATCGAGGGTACTTCCACCTTGATCGACCCGTCCATCAGGATGTAGAAATGCTCTGCCGAGTCCGCCTGTCTGAACAACATATCATCGGCAGCGAACGTCTTTTCAGTGACGTGTTCGGCCAGAATCTCGATGTGCGCCGGGTCGAGATCGGAAAAAATGGTATGTGACCGCAGATAGTCTGTTACTTCGTCTTTGCTCAAGGCTTGGACTCCTGTTCTGGTGGCGGATCGGGTACGGTTTCGTCTGACGGGTTGTCGTGAATGACGACGCGCAACTCTAGCATATAGCGGGTTAAGTGAAGTTTATGAGCTTGCCGTCCGCCTCGAGTCGGGGGTCGGGATCCGTAGCGTCAAGGCTCAACTCCGCGCCCATCTCTCCAGCATGGCATCCTTTTCAGCCCTCACGGCAGGATGGTAGCAATCTGCCGTGAGGGCGCCGAGGTGGCCCACGCAGGCATTGCAGTCTATGCAGCGCGGCCCCGGCTCCTGGTCACGCAGATGGCGGTGGAAATAAGGGTCTGCGATAAAGGGGCGGCCGGCGGAAACGGCGTCGCACAGCCCACGTTTCATCGCCGCGTCCATTGCAGCCCGGGTTCGAATTCCGCCGACACAGATCACAGGGATGCTCAGCCTCTTCGTGAAATCCGGCGTGTAATCGAGATTGAAACCCTCGCGCCCTTTCCAGAGCAGGTTCGAGGCCAGCGTGACCAGGGGGCGAAACACCCGCATCAGCTGGCGCCGCACGGGTGGGAGGTGGACCATGCTTCCCTGCATCATATTGCGCAGGCAGCGGAAAGCGCGGTCGCGGATGGCGCGATATGCCTCACGCCCGAACCGTGTACCCCGCCTTA
>CAZCDY010000145.1:0-872 GCA_964497145.1 uncultured Gammaproteobacteria bacterium | reverse complement strand
CGTGGCGTGCGTCTCGGCCGTTGCGGGCTTAAACAGTCTTCCGGGGAGGTCTAGCGTCCCGATCCGCGTGAATTTCTGCTTAGAGGGGAGCGAAATAAAGACAGGGACCAGGGCTTCCCTGGACGGTAGAGAGGCTTGATTGTGAGTGTGTAACTGTCAGTATATCTGATTGATATTAATCATATTATTCTGTCTTTCAGGGCGCAGGCTGTTCCGGTTGAGATTGTTGGGCCGGGCACCGCCCCAGCTTCTATGATGCGGCACCACAAAAAAATGTTGCACTGCACAAAAAACACGACTATGCTGCACTGCAACATAGACGAATTTATCAACTCTAATCCACGAGGGATTTACCATGAACAAGCTGGACTTTGCTGCTTATCAAGAACTTGCTGCACCTGTTGTCAAACTCAACGAGATCGCTCTCAGCTACACCGAGAAGCTGGTCGAGATGAACCTGGCCGTTTTGCGCAAGCAGGCCGATGTGGTTTTGGCGGGATGGAGCGCTGCGCTGTCCGTCAAGGATCCCACCGAAGCCAAAGACTACCTGGCCGCCCAGAGCGAGGCTGCCCGTGAACTGGTCGAAGGCTATGTCGCCGACGCCAAGGCTGTTTCGGCGATCAGCCAGGAAGCTGCCAACGACGTGCGCAAGGTAGTGACCGAGGGTCTCAAGAAGGCTGCCAAGCAGGCGGCCTGACCCCCTGTCCGGCTCCTGGCCTGAAAATGACGGCCGTCGGTTTTCAACCGGCGGCCGTTTTTTTGTGTCCGCAGCAAGGTAATTGCTCGTTGCCGGCCGAACCAGCCTTTCAAGCAACGCCTGTGGCGCCCAGCCGGCAGGCGATATCGATGATCTGCCGGCGTGGCGGGTAAAT
>CAZCDY010000144.1:0-9882 GCA_964497145.1 uncultured Gammaproteobacteria bacterium | reverse complement strand
CTGAGACACAAGGTCTGCGGCGCGCGCGAGATATTCCCGGTACAGTTTTCTTCGCACTGCGCGCGACAACGCCGCGGGTGCAGGAGAATCCGCCAGCAAGGCATCGTGCAGCGAAAAACTGACATCAGGCTCCCGCCACTCCTTGTGCTGCCAGCCGCCGCTCCTGGCATCGAAGTGGTATTGATGCACAAAGCAATGGCCGTGCTCGGCGACAAATTCGACACAGCTCAGCAGGTACTCCACCTCTTCCTCGTCGAACACGAAATGGAAACCCACCCGACACCAGCCGGGCTTGATACCGTGATAACCACGGGTGATCCAGGCGCGATATTCCTCGGCCTTGTGTTCGTCTATGCCCAGCAACTGGTGGCCATAGGGCCCGGCACAGGAACAGCCGGCCCTGCTCTGGATGCCGAACAGATCGTTCAGCAAGGTCGTGATCAGGCGTGGGTGCAGATACTGGCCCTTGGGGTCCCTGATATTGAATGAGACGATCCCGACCCGGCGTTCAGGATCCGGATTGCCCAGGATCTCGATGTGCGGATTCGCATCCCATCGCGCAAAGGCCAGCCGCAGCATATCCGTCTCGCGCTGCTCGATCAGATCGATACCGACAGCCGATTTCACGTCGAATACCAGGGCTGCCTTCAGGGTCTGCAGTATCCCGGGCGTGCCGGCCTTCTCGCGCGCCTCGATGTCATGAATGAAGTCGTGGTCTACGGGCCCCACGTAATCGACGGTCCCGCCACCGGCGATGCTCGGGGGGAGTTCCGGGTGGTAGCAACGCTTGTTGAATACCAGCAGACCGCTGGCGCCAGGGCCACCGAGAAACTTGTGCGGAGAGATAAACACGGCATCGATGAACGCATCCCCCTCCCCGTCTTCGGCCTGTGGGTTCATGTCGATCGGCACGTAAGGCGCCGAAGCGGCATAGTCGAAGAAGGCCAGCGCATCGTGGCGATGAAGCAGCCGCGTCAGGCGCCTGATCGGCGAGCGCAACCCGGTCACGTTCGAAGCGGCCGAGAAAGAACCGATGCGCATGCGTCCCTGGTAGGCGGGATCCCGCAACAGCTTTTCCAGGTGCTGCAGATCGATCCCCCCGTCGTCGGCCATGGCCACCTCCACCACTGTCACCAGGCTTTCTCGCCAGGAGATTTCGTTGGAATGATGTTCGTAGGGCCCAACGAAGACCACCGGCTGGTGCTGCCTGCAGTATTCCCCGAACCCCGCTGCCTGCTGCAGACCGAAGAAACCCTGCAGAAGGCCATCGACCAGGGCGCGCCCGGCGGGAGGCAGCTTCACGCCCACCAGTTGCTGCATGCGGTCTATGGCACCCGTGGCGCCGGTGCCACAGGCGATGATGCGTCCGTCAGGTCCGGCATTGACCGCCTGCTTGATGCGGTCTTCCGCCCGGTGCAGCAGTTCGGTGGTCACGCGCCCGCTGATGTCGTCCTCGGTGTGGCTGTTGGCATACAGCTGCTGCAGCTGCACCAGATAATCCTCGATGAAGTGCAGGGAACGCCCGGAGGCGGTGTAATCCGCATACAGCATCAGGCGCTCGCCAAAGGGTGTCGGGATCAGCGCATCGACGCCGACGATCTGGTCACGCAGATAGTCCAGGTCTATTCCGGGATCGGTCACTTGGTCGGCATTCTGCATCTTTACCTCATCGATTCTTTCACCCTGCCCTGACTGCCGGTGGCCTGTGGGCCGCCGCAACAACACAACCGGGTCGACGATAGCACGCCTGCCATGCGCCCCGCCTCACAACAAGGCCGCGGTCAGAACTGCATTGGAGGGGTCTGAAGACAGCGCGCTTTGCATGCGCACTCTCCCCATCAGCTGCGACTCCAGAAACACAGAACAGGCATTGGGAATAAGACTCCGCAAAGGCCTTATCAGGCCAGGCCGGCAATCAAGCCACCAAACGATATCGTGCCAATGTCTGGATTGAAGCTGAAACAGCGGCCTCATCAACTGAAATCCGCTGAAAAAGCCCACAGTCTGTACGTTGGCCTGTGCGTCGTCCATGAATAAGCTAGGATCGGCTGTAGAACAACAATACAGGCACACGAAGGCCTTTCCGGGGCAACCCCGCTGCGTGAACCCGTCACGGGTACCGGGGCACCCCGCAATGAAGGGCCCACAAAAAAATCCCCTGGAGGAGCAAACCGAATGAACAAGTTCACCAAGATCGCACTGACATCCGCCATCATCTGCGGGTTCGCAGCCGGCGAAGTCTATGCCGCCACCGAATGGAACGTGTCACTGTGGGGAAAACGCCGCGCCTTCACCGAGAACGTGGAAAAACTGGCCGAACTGGTCGAGGCCAAGACCAACGGGGACTTCAAACTCAAGATCTCGTACGGCGGTCTGTCCAAGTCGCGTGAAAACCTGGACGGCATATCCATCGGGGCGTTCGAGATGGCCCAGTTCTGCTCCTTCTATCACACCGACAAAAACCCGACCATCACGGTGACCGAGCTGCCTTTTTCGCGTGATGTGTCGTTGGCCAGGATCACGGAGATCTACACCGAGGTATTCGAACATCCCATCGTGAAAAAAGACCTGGCGAGATGGAATGCCACGTTGCTGATGCCCACGCCGATGCCGCAGTACAACATCATCAGCAAGACCGAACCACTCAAGGGCCTTCCCGACTTCAACGGGCTTCGCGTACGCGGCCCCGGCGGCATAATGGGCGTTCTCGGCAAACTGGGCGCGGTCAAAACCGGCGTACCTTTCTCGGAGGTCCGCCAGTCCATGGATTCCGGTGTCATCGATGCAGCATCTTTCGCACCGCATGCGCACCTGGCAACCAAAACCTACGCGGTCGGGAAATGGGCCACCACCAACCTCAACCTCGGTACCGCCAATTGCCCGGTCGTGGTCAACACCGATGCCCTGAACGCGCTGAAACCCGAGCATAAAGAGGCGCTACTGGGTTCTGTCGATGAGGCTCTCGCCTACTACGTCACGAATTACGACGAGAACACCACCGCCAAATACCAAGCCGCCGTGAAAGAGGCTGGTCTTGCAGAAATCACGTTCACCGCCGATCAGACCGGTGAGCTGAACGCGCTTGCTGAGTCCGTCAGGGAAGAATGGATCGCCAAGAACGCCAAGGATTTCGACTCCAAGGCCCTGTTCGATTTCACTTCCGCGCTGTTTGCCAAATAGCCTGCACTGGCATCGGACCCGCATCTCCCCGTGCCGCTGTCGCAGGGAGATGCGGGTCGCCGCCAACCGCTCACGAGACCGCATTGTCCCACCAGACAATGTCTGGAAACCCATAGAGGTCTGCCATGTCAGGTTCAGCGACTATCGTTGAAGACGATTCCAAGCTGAGTATCGCCGACCGTTGGTTCTTCCGGTTCGAGTCTCTGCTGAACTTCGTCGGCGGGGCTGTGATCTTCCTGCTCGTATTCCTGGCAACTGCGAACGTCCTGGGTCGATGGCTTTTCTCTCTGCCCATCGACGGATATGTCGACTGGGTCGAACAGGCCATGGCATTCATCGCGTTTCTCGGCATCGCCTATACCAAGCGGCTGGGTGGCCATATCCGCATGGACATCATGGTCGGCCACCTGCATGGCCGAATGCTCTGGACCGTGGAACTGATCTCGACCTGCCTGATGTTGTTTGTAACCCTTGTACTCATCTACGGCTCCTATCTGCATTTCTGGCGCGCCTACAACATCGGCGACTCATCGCTGGATATCAACCTGCCGACCTGGCCTGCCAAGTTCGTCGTCCCCTTTGCCCTGACGGTTCTCGCCTGCAGATTGTTATTGCAGATCTGGGGTTACGCCCGGGCAATCAGGGAAGGCTGCGATCAGCCGGTAGGCGTACCCTTGATCGAGAGTGCCGCGGACGTCGCCGCCAAAGAGGCCGAATCAGTCATCGGCAAGATTGACGAAGAGGCCTCCAAATGATGAGCGGCCTGTTTGAAACGATGGGCAGCATGGATCCGAGCAGCATCGGCCTTTGGGTCACCGGTGCCATGTTGTTCTTCGTAGTCCTGGGCGTGCGCGTGGCCTTCGCCGCCGCACTTGCCGGCTTCCTTGGCCTGCTATGGATTTTCTCGGCCAAAATGGGATTCGAAAAAGGTTTCGGCGTAGCCGTGAAGATGGCCGGCACCATCCCGCATTCGAAGGTGTCGACCCTGGCCCTCTCACTGATTCCGACATTCATCCTTATCGGATTCCTTGCCTATCACGCCGGTCTTACCAAGGCATTGTTCGAGGCCGCCAAGCGCTGGCTCGGCTGGCTGCCGGGCGGCATGGGTGTGGCCACCGTATTCTCCACCGCAGGATTCGCCGCCGTGTCGGGTGCATCCGTCGCCACCTCAGCCGTGTTCGCCCGCATCGCGGTGCCGGAGATGCTGAAACTCGGCTACGACAAGCGTTTTGCATCGGGCGTGGTCGCAGCCGGTGGCACCCTGGCGTCATTGATACCGCCATCGGCGATTCTGGTCATCTACGCCATTATCGTAGAACAGGACGTCGGCGCACTCCTGATGGCCGGCTTCCTGCCGGGTGCAGTGTCCGCGCTCATCTACGGCGGGCTGGTGATACTGCTTGCGGTCACGAACAGGAACTTCGGCCCCCCGGTTACGGGTTTCTCATGGAAGCAGCGTTTCGAATCCCTGCCCGGGGCAATGCCGATCTTCTTCGTCATCGCGATCATCGTGGTCTGCATCTACGGTGGCGTCGGGACACCGACAGAGGCAGGCGCCCTGGGTGCCTTCGTCATTCTGTGCATGGCGCTGTACCAGGGGACCCGGTGGCGCGAACTCAAGAACTCCCTGATGGAAACCGCGAAACTGACGGTGATGATTTTCACCATCATCTGGGGCGTCCTGCTCTATGTGCGCTTTCTCGGTTTCGCCGATCTGCCCAACGCCTTTTCGGATTGGATCACCGGCCTGGATCAGAGCCCCATGCTGACCTTTCTGCTGATCCTGTGCGCCTATGCGGTACTCGGCATGTTCATGGATGCGATCGGGATGCTGCTGCTGACTCTCCCCGTGGTCTATCCGGCCGTTATTGCGCTCAACGGTGGTGAAGCCGTCACTGCTGCCGAATCGGCCTTTGGCGTTTCCGGAGTCGGCTGTTCCATCTGGTTCGGCATTATCGTGGTCAAGATGGCAGAGCTCTGTCTGATCACTCCGCCAATCGGTCTCAACTGCTTCGTCGTGGCCGGCGTGCGTCCCGAATGCACAGTTCAGGATGTGTTTCGTGGTTGCATGCCGTTCTTCGTCGCAGACGTGATCACCATTGCGGTTTTGATCTCCTTACCTGGCATCGTCCTGTGGCTGCCCGGGCTGATCGGGTACGCTTGAATGCCCGCAAGGCCAACGGCACCGGAAACGCGCTTGGAATGACGGAAAACTGGCGTCAGATCTGTCCATTATTTAGAGACACGATGCCATCGGCGCCACGCCAGATAGCCGTATATCGGGAGGTTCAGGCCGACAAGTGCAACGCCGATCGCAGCCTGAAGTTCCGGGGTCAACGCTGAAGGGTAGACGACCGGGACGATGTATCGCTCGACAAAGCCCTGAGAATATTCCATGAGGCCGCCGGCGCGGCGCAAAGAGTTCTCCAGAGGAGTAAGCGGGCAGATCCCGCCCGTAAATTCAACGAAGACGCCCCAGACCGTGGCTGGGACATGCAGCCAGGGAATCCACTGCCAGCGAAACGCAAGCAGTCCGCCCAACAAGACGAACACAATGAAACCAAAATGCGCCAGTACAACGAGGTCAGCGAGAACCCGATAGACCATGGATGTCAACACTCAACGATTGATGCTTTTTCAGCCGCATGCCCTCGGCTTTCCGGGCGGAATCGGCCCGCACAGCGGTCGACATGCAGTTCGGGCCTTTGCTCCCCATCCGAAAACCTTATGTAACGCCATCGTGAGAAGATACATCTGTTCGGTTCCCAAGGATTGCACGGCGCATACGTCACCAGCCGGGTGAGACAGCGCGATACCGGATGCTTGCCCCCATGGCAGCCACCTGGATGACCAGCCGGGATCCGGACTGCCTCCGGATCCTAGACATCCCGGTGTCTCAGACCCCTGCCCCCTCAACGCCCCATGCCGGTCGTGAACAATGCCGAAATCAACTGTTCGACCGGGGCGTTGTCATCGGTCAGCACCGGAATGGCGCCTTCGGCCACCCCGTGTTCCGAGACCCGTTCGCTGACCCGGGTCCAGCTGCGCAGTGGCCGCGTGACGGCATGCAGGTGGTCACCGTTGCCCGCCAGTTCGGTCGGCTGATTCGATGCACTCAGGACATAGGTCACCCGCGCAGTATCCGAGGGCAGTTCGTGCAGCCAGATATCGACATACTCGAACACGGTACCGAGGGTCTTGACCAGGGCGCGGGCAAGGCGACCATCCGGATAGACGTCCACCAGATTCAGGACATAGATGCCGTCGTCATTCAGTCTGCGACTCAGCAGCTGGGCGAACTCTCTGGTCACCAGATGGTACGGCACAGACACATCGTGAAACGCATCACCGACGATGATGTCGAAGCGCTCGTCGTCAGGCAGCGAGTTCAGGATGGCACGCGCGTCACCATGGATCACACGCATATCACGGTCATCCAGAAACAGCTCCTCACGTGCAACCCCGGTCACCATCGGGTCGAGCTCGGCGACCGTGATATCCACCGGGATGTCTGCAAGCCAGAGTGCGCGCGGCTGGGTATAGGCTCCGCCGCCGATAAAAAAGGCACTCAGGCTTGCCTTGTCATGGTGGTGACGGCACATCAGTTCCTGCATCAGCTGGACATAGGGCGCACTCAGATAGGTGCCGTCGTTTTCTGCATTGGTACCGTGCAGCAGGTGGTCCAGCACCAGGCTGCGCGCCTGCCCAAGCGTCGGGTGCACACCCTCATCTATGGTGCGGATGCAGAAGTAACTGCTCTCACGCTCGCACGGAGAGGCAAGCGCCGGATTGAACAGGGTACCGAGCCCCAGGCCGACAGCGGTAAGCAGGACCAGTGCGGTCGCTGCCAGGTGACGTCTGCCACGCAATGGCCACGCCAGCAGCAGGCCCGAGAGCAACAACAGCACACCGCTGGTCAACACGACGTTGCGTGAGCCCAGTGCAGGGATCAGCCACCAGGCGGCGGCAAAGGTACCGAGGATGCTGCCGGTCGCACCCAGTGCGTGCATCATGCCGACGATATGCCCGGTACGCCGGCTATGCGCCAGCGCCAGGGTGGTCAACAAAGGGGTCACGATCCCGATCAGGAGCGCGGGGAGCAGGAACAGGGCCAGCACCAGGATCAGGCTGGTGCCCAGGATGGGCAGCTCGTACTGCTGCAGGCCCCTGGCGGTCAACAACAGCAGCCAGGGTATCAGCAGCGAAGATAGTCCCGCAGCCGCCAGCACCACAGCTGCAGCCCCTGCCCTCGCCTGCCGGTCGGCCCAGGCCCCGCCGATGGCGTTTCCGACCGACAGGCCGGCGAGCACCACGCCGATCACGGCCGACCAGGTGTACAGCGATACGCCCACGTAAGGCGCAATCAGGCGAGCCGCAACGATCTCCAGTACCAGCAGCAGCGCGGAACTGATGAAGACGACCGCCGCATAGAGCGCGATCCTGCGTTGATTGAAGTTCATCCCGTCGTTTCCCAGATTCACCGATAGCCTGCATGCAAGCCGATATATCCCCGCCGGATTCAGTAATGTGGCGGGGGCGGCTCGTCCGCAGCATCGCTACCGAGCGGTGAAGGCTTTAACTCAAGCAACATCTGTTTCAGCCCCACCAGTTCCGCCCGAAGTTCGCTGATCAGCCTATCCTGGCGCGCCACCGTCTCGTTCAATGCCTCGATCGCCAGTTCCTGGTGGACGAAACGGACCTGCAGGTCTTCAATCTGATCCTGCATCAACCCAACCAGCGCCGCGCATTGCGGAACAGGCGCCGCCAGGGCGCGTCTTCGATCCAGTCGTCCGGATGCCAGGAGTTCTGCACCGCACGCACAACACGTTCCGGATGCGGCATCATGATGGTGACGCGACCATCGGCACTGGTCAGGCCGGTGATACCCAGCGGTGACCCGTTCGGGTTGGCCGGATAACGCAGCGCAGGATCGCCATTGTTCTCCACGTAACGCAATGCGACCTGAGACGCGACCGCCTTGAGCTGATCATTGCCGGAAAATTCGGCACGACCCTCGCCATGTGCGACCGCAATCGGGATGCGCGAACCGGCCATGCCGTCGAGCAGGATCGAACTCGTCGGCTCAACCTCAACCAGCACGAAGCGGGCCTCAAACTGCTCCGACCGGTTGCGTACGAAATGCGGCCAGTGTTCCGCACCCGGGATCAGCGACTTGAGATTGGACAGCATCTGGCAGCCGTTGCACACCCCGAGGCTGAAGGTGTCCTGGCGTTCGAAAAAAGCGCTGAACTGATCGCGCGCCCGATTGTTGAACAGGATCGACTTGGCCCAGCCCTCGCCCGCACCCAGTACGTCGCCATAACTGAAACCACCGCAGGCAACCAGTCCCTGGAAGCCATCCAACGCGACCCGGCCCTCGAGTATGTCGGACATATGCACGTCCACGCACTCCAGGCCGGCCTTGTTGAACGAGGCGGCCATCTCGACCTGGCCGTTCACCCCCTGCTCGCGCAGGATCGCCACACGCGGGCGTCCAGTCTCGAGCAGGGCCGCGGCGATGTCGTCATCGTGGTCGAAGCTGAGTCGCGCCGAGAGACCGGGGTCGGGCTGCGCAATACGTTCGAATTCCTCTTCGGCACACTGCGGTTCATCACGCAGGGACTGCATCTGCAGGGTGGTCTCCGACCAGGCCTGCTGCAGTTCAACCCGCCCGCCTTGGTAGACCATGCGTTCACCATGTCGAACATAAATTTCGTCCGACTCTGCCAGGGTACCGATCAACTGGCAGCAGTCACCAAGCCCCGCGCGTTCGAGCAGGTTCAGCACATCATCGCTGTCGCTGTGGCGGACCTGCATCACTGCACCCAGTTCCTCGTTGAACAGCACCGCGAGGTCATCCTGCGCCAGGCCGACCAGATCGATATCCAGACCGCAACGGCCGGCGAATGCCATCTCGCACAGGGTCGTGAAGAGGCCGCCGTCGGAGCGATCATGGTAGGCGAGAATCAGACCTTCGCGACTCAGGTCCTGCACCGCCTCGAACATCGCCTTGAGTTTTTCCGGCTGCTCGATATCCGGGCACCGGTCACCGATCTGCCGATAGACCTCGCCCAGGGCCGAGCCGCCCAGACGGTTTCGGCCCTGTCCCAGATCGATCAGCACCAGATCGGTATCACCCAGATCGGTGCGCAGCTGGGGTGTCAGGGTTCGACGCACATCACCCACCGGCGCGAAGGCGGAGATAATCAGTGACAAGGGTGCTGTCATCTCACGACGCTCACCACCCTGCTGCCACACGGTCTTCATCGACATCGAATCCTTGCCGACCGGTATGGCGATCCCGAGAGCCGGACAAAGCTCCATGCCAACCGCCTGCACCGTCTCGTACAGGCGTGCATCTTCGCCCGGGTGACCGGCCGCGGCCATCCAGTTGGCCGACAGTTTCACGTCACCGAGTTTGTCGACAGCGGCCGCCGCGATATTGGTCAGCGCCTCACCCACCGCCATGCGCCCGGATGCCGCCGCATCCAGCAGGGCCACCGGGGTGCGCTCACCGATACTCATGGCCTCGCCGTCATAACCATCGAAGTC
The DNA here is from genome assembly GCA_964497145.1 of uncultured Gammaproteobacteria bacterium. Taxonomy (GTDB): domain Bacteria; phylum Pseudomonadota; class Gammaproteobacteria; order Chromatiales; family Chromatiaceae; genus Thiosocius. Next base: position 150 of record CAZCDY010000144.1, on the reverse strand, counting down.
GGCGACGGTGACCGCGACGTCCGCGACGGGGACCTGCCAGGGACCGACCATCTGGTCACGCGCGACCATGCCTGTGATGCTGCGGTCACCGATCGAGATCAGGAAGGTCTTGTTGGCCACGGTGGGCAGACGCAAGACGCGCCCAGCTGC
>CAZCDY010000143.1:5879-9884 GCA_964497145.1 uncultured Gammaproteobacteria bacterium | reverse complement strand
GTCCACGATGAACTGGTGTTCGAGGTGGAGCCAGGTGAACTCGACGCGGCAACCGCAAAGATCAGACAGCTGATGGAATCCGCCGCCCAGTTAAGTGTTCCGCTGGTGGTCGACGTCGGCGTCGGCGACAACTGGGACGAGGCGCACTGAGCCGGGGGGCTCTTCCCCCGGTAGACCGAGTAGACACTACATGCCTTGCTCTTGCAGCCAGTGTTCGATGATCCTGGCCGCATCCTGCCAATGGTGATCGAGCATCATTGCGTGGCCCAGTTCGTCGATGAACACGGCCTGCGTGTCGAATGCGTTTGCCGTTGCATGTACCGCGGATGGGGGTATCAGATTGTCGAGGCCGGCACCCATTACGAGTGTTTTCACCGCGGCAGAGTCCCGGCGTCGGGAGCCAAGGGGCAGCGACATCTCGAAGATCGCCTGGGGTGATTCGAGCTGCGCGCGTGCCGTGTACTCCCTGACCTTGTGGTCCGGAAGATGGGGCGAGAACAATGGCTTGCGGCCGCCCTCCACCCCGTACAGGGCGAACACGGTCTGCGGTCCGAACCATTGCAGCAACTGAATCTGCTGGAACAGCAGGGGATTGCCGAACGCCAGCCAGGCGCTGGCCGGCAGCAGGCCCTGGGGCGGCACGGAGGCCATCAATACGGCAGCCGGCGCATGCTGTTGCGCGAGGTACTGCTGGACCAGGTAGCCGCCCATGGAATGTCCGATGAACACAGGGGTTTCGCCCAGGTCTGCAACCGTTGCCTCGATGGCCTCCATATAATCGGCCAGCGAGGCGTGCGGTGTCAGACGCAACGGCCAATGACCGTGCGTGTGTCGATTCAGGTTGATTGCGTGGGTACGATAGCCGAGGGACGCGAAGTAGGGCAGGAAGTTTTCCGCCCAACACCAGCCGCCCACGTAAGCGCCGTGCACGAAAAGCAGAGGGGGTGCTTCGCGCGCTGTGGTACGCGGTTCGTGCTTAATGGTGTCAATCTTCAGCTGGTTGCCCCTCAAGGACGACTTCGGGGTCGTCGGCATAGCCGAACCATTCATCGAGCCGGGCATGCGCCTCGTCGATACCGGTCCGCTTGAGTGACGAGAAGGCCTGCACGGTGAATTCGGGGTTGATGTTGCGCAGTTCCGCGCGCACCTTCAGTACGGCCGCACTGGCGGGGCCTTTCTTCAGCTTGTCTGATTTGGTCAGCAGTGCATGCACCGGCAGAGCGATGTGACTGGCCCAGTTCAACATCTGCAGGTCGTAGTCCTTGAGTGGATGACGGATGTCCATCATCAGCATCAGGCCGCGCAGGCATGCACGCTTTTCAAGGTAGGCGGCGAGTGCGCCCTGCCACTCGCGCTTGATCCCCTCGGAGACCTTGGCATAGCCATAGCCCGGCAGATCCACGATGCGCCTTTGCGCGTCCAGTGCGAAGAAGTTGAGCAACTGGGTACGCCCGGGGGTCTTGCTGATACGTGCCAGCCCCTTTTGGTCGCAAAGGGTGTTGATGGCACTGGATTTGCCGGCGTTCGAGCGCCCGGCGAAGGCGACCTCGAAGCCTTCATCGGCCGGGGTCTGGGTCAGTTTTGCCGCGCTGGTGAGAAAGGCGGCCTGGCGGTAGGCGGGATTCATGCGTCGAGGAAGTCGCTGCGTCGCCAGTGGCCGGATTTGCCGCCGGATTTTTCCTCCAGCCGCACGTTCTCGATCACCATGCCGCGGTCTACCGCCTTGCACATATCGTAGACGGTGAGCAGGGCCACCTGGACCGCGCACAAGGCCTCCATCTCGACCCCGGTCTGACCACGGGTCTTGGCCGTAGCGAGCGCCCGGATCTCCTGCAGGTGAGGGTCGGGGTGAAAATCGATGCTGACCTTGGTCAATGGCAGGGGATGGCACAGCGGCACCAGTTCCGCGGTCCGTTTTGCCCCCATGATCCCGGCAATCCTTGCTACGCCGAGGACGTCGCCCTTTTTGTGCCCGCCCTCCAGGATCAGGGAAAGGGTCTTCGCCTGCATCCGGATCAGGCCGCTGGCTGTAGCCAGGCGCTCGGTCACGTCCTTGTCGCCGACGTCGACCATGTGTGCCTGGCCTTCGGCATCGAAATGGGTGAAACGGTCAGACATGGCTCGCTGCTCCACCATGGTATTCGAGCGATTTGGGCACTTCGCGCGGTTCGAACTGCATGGTGTCCAGGTCGGCGAACACCCAGGTCGCGGGGGCATTGCCGACACCGCCGACGGTGCCGGGGTTGACCACAGGGGTGACGCTTCCCTTGCAATTCTTCTGTTGGACGATCTCCACCTTGTGGCTGTGCCCGCAGCAAACCAGATCCCAGTCGCCGGTCGCGGCCATCGCATGGGCGTAATGCGGATAATGCACCAGAAAGATACGTTTGCCGGCAAGCTCGATACCCGCATCCATGCCGTGAAAGCGGATCACACCGCCCGGTTTGTGGGCCAGCCGGGTCAGGGCATACAGGTCACCGGTATTGTTGCCATGGATGACGTGAACCGGCAGGCCGTATTTCTCCAGACAGTGCAGGGTGCTTGGGGCAACCAGATCGCCGCAGTGCAGGACCGCCTCGGCACCTGCCGCCTTGGCGTCGGCAACGGCGGCGTCGATCAGGGCGATATGGTCATGACTGTCGGACAGGATACAAACCTTCATTGCGATACGGCTTCAATGGCGGAGCGGGTTGGTATCCTAACCTAAACGGGGGCCCGGGACCGAAGGTCGAGCGACGCGCCCGATCGTGTTTGGCTTCTGCCTGGCTCCCTGTCGCCGGCGTTGAGCTATTCCGGCGTTGAGCTATTTAAGACTCCAGGCAAGCCAATGTTCGCCCTGTTCCTGCTTGTCATTCTGGCCATTGGGCCGCAGGCGGGTTTCGGTGCAGGCATATTTTATGCAGTCGCCGCGCGTGCTCTGGGATTCAAACGATGCCGTGCAGGCGTTCTGCCGGAGCGACCTCAGCGCGCTGAACGAAGCGCATTGTGCTGTATCGGATGCCAAGGTGGTGGTGTGGTACGGCTGTCGCCTGTCACCTGTCACACCCCACGCCTCACGCCCTGAAACAGTGATGACGATAACGCGGGGCCTGCCACTTAATTAGAACGCCGGCTTCTCCGGGGCGTCGTTGTACATCTGCACCGCGTCCATGATTTCCCGCTTGGCTTCTTCGATTCCGTACCAGCCGTCGACGCGGACCCATTTGCCCTCGTCCAGATCTTTGTAATGCTCGAAGAAGTGCGAAATACGGTTGAGGACTTCGCCCGGCAGGTCGCGGAAAGTCTCGACGCTGCGATAGGTTTTGCACAGCTTGTCGACCGGGACAGCCAGGACCTTGGCATCGTCACCGGATTCGTCCTTCATCAGCATGACACCGACCGGACGGCACTGGATGACCGATCCGGAAATCAAGGGATGTGGGGTGAGCACCAGCACATCAACCGGGTCTCCGTCCTTGGACAGGGTATGCGGTACATAGCCGTAGTTGCAGGGGTAGTACATGGCGGTGGACATGAAGCGGTCCACGAACATGGCGCCGGTGTGTTTGTCGAGCTCGTACTTGACCGGGTCGGAATGGGCCGGGATCTCGATGATGACATTGATTTCATTCGGCACATTGCCGGTGGTGACGCGATCCAGGATCATGTACTTCCCCTTGGGATTCGATAATTTTGTACAGAGAGCCGGCAGGCTGGTACCGGTCGGCGCTTCGAAGCCCGCTAGATTAAGCGCAGTGCGGAGGCCGAGTCCACCGGTGTCGGCCAGGGCAATAAAAAAGGGGGCGTTGCCGCCCCCTTGATAATTACTTTAAATACCAACTGTTTAGAGCATCGGTACAATCAGCAGTGCAACAATATTGATGATCTTAATCAACGGGTTTATGGCCGGACCGGCAGTATCTTTGTAGGGGTCGCCGACGGTGTCACCGGTAACGGACGCCTTGTGCGCCTCGGAGCCCTTGCCGCCGAAGTTACCGTCCTCGATGTACTTCTTGGCATTGTCCC
>CAZCDY010000143.1:3498-5869 GCA_964497145.1 uncultured Gammaproteobacteria bacterium | reverse complement strand
AGGCCGGTCACGATGGTGCCGATCAGCAGACCGCCGAGGGCCTTGGGTCCGAGAACCAGGCCGACGATCACGGGTACCGCGATCGGCAGCAGCGAGGGGATGATCATCTCCTTGATCGCCGCCTTGGTCAGCATGTCCACCGCACGGCCGTAATCCGGCTTTTCCGTGTGGTCCATGATGCCTGGCTTCTCTTTGAACTGGCGACGTACCTCGTTGACGATGCCGCCGGCTGCCCGACCGACCGCTTCCATTGCCATGGCGCCGAACAGGTAAGGGACCATGCCGCCGAGGAACAGACCGATGATGACCATGGGGTCTGAAAGTTCAAAGCTGATGCTGTGTCCATACTTGCCCAGGGTGTGGGTGTAGTCGGCAAACAGTACCAGTGCGGCCAGACCGGCCGAACCGATGGCGTAGCCCTTGGTCACTGCCTTGGTGGTGTTGCCCACGGCGTCCAGCGGGTCGGTGATGGCACGGACCTTTTCGTCCATCTCAGCCATCTCGGCAATACCACCGGCGTTGTCGGTGATCGGGCCATAGGCGTCGAGGGCGACGATGATGCCGGTCATCGACAGCATCGCGGTGGCGGCGATGGCGATGCCGTACAGGCCGGCCAGGTCATGGGCTGCCCAGATCGAGGCACATACGACCAGAACCGGGGCGGCCGTGGCCTTCATCGAGATGCCCAGGCCGGCGATGACGTTGGTGCCGTCACCGGTGGTAGATGCCGCTGAGATCGAACGTACCGGGGCGTACTCGGTTGAGGTGTAGTACTCGGTGATCACCACCATCGCGGCGGTCAGCACCAGGCCGATCAGCGAGGCGAAGAACAGGTTCATCGAAGTGAACTGCTCGTTGCCGCCCATCATCGAATCGGTTACGAAATAGAAACCGATCGCGGCAATCGCGCCAGCCACAGCCAGCCCCTTGTAAAGCGCCTTCATGACATTGACGTCGCCTTCGTTCGCCTTGACGAAGAAGGTGCCGATGACCGAGGCGACGATAGAGATGCCACCCAGTACCAGCGGGTACATCACGGCCGCCTCGTTGCCGGCCATCAACAGGCCGCCGAGCAGCATGGTGGCGACCACGGTTACCGCATAGGTCTCGAACAGGTCGGCCGCCATGCCGGCACAGTCGCCGACGTTGTCACCGACGTTGTCGGCGATGACCGCCGGGTTGCGCGGGTCGTCTTCCGGGATCCCGGCCTCGACCTTGCCGACGATGTCGGCGCCGACGTCAGCGCCTTTGGTGAAGATACCGATCAGCGGGTGCAGCGGATCCTCGACGCCCATCATCACCAGGACGGCATAGTAGCCGGCGACTCCGAGCAGGCCCAGGCCGACAACCAGCATGCCGGTGATGGCGCCGCCTCGGAACGCGACCTGCAGCGCGGCATTGATGCCGTTGTGGGCCGCCTGTGCGGTACGTATGTTGGAACGCACCGAGATGTTCATGCCGATGTAACCGGCGACGCCGGAAAGCACGGCGCCGATCACGAAGCCGATGGCGGTTGCCGCGTCCAGGAATATGAAGAGGACGACGGTCAGTACCGCACCAACGATACCAATGGCGGTGTACTGGCGGTTGAGATAGGCGGAGGCGCCTTCCTGTATGGCCTGCGCGATCTCGCGCATGCGGTCGTTGCCGTCGGATTGACTGAGTATCCATTTTGTGGAGACGAAGCCGTAGCCCAGTGCCAGCAGTGAGGCGGCCAGGGCAAACCAAAGTGCCGTGTTCATATGAAAAACATCCCCTCTATCGATGTACGTTCCGTACAGGTTTTTTATGAAAGCTATTTAAATTTTCTGATGCGAATTCTTCGCTTTCGCGGGCCGATTACCAACCAAATTGTGCGAATGCCGCGATTAACAAGCTTGCTGTCAGGGCCTATTCGACGCGCTCCATCCAATTGTTACAGTGATATGACAGGTGAAATCAAGCGGTCCGACCTTCGAGTATTGATGAAATTTTGGCAGCGATAAGGACGATCGCATTTCTACGGGCTGCTGTCTATGCACCGAAAACGCCAGCTGCCGGAAAAGTGACACTTGAGCCTCGGTTCGGCCGGTATCCCGCCGCCCCCATGTCCGCAAGCCGAAACCCGGTGCGGTCGCGGTACACTCAGCGCCTGGCTTATACACTGGAGTCTAACTGTATGCGGGGTACCCGGTTTCTGATCGCTTCGTTGCTCTCTCTGTGTCTTGCGGCAACCGCGTCGGCCGCCGAGGTACGGGTGGCGGTTGCAGCCAATTTCGCACGCACGCTGCATGAGCTGGCCCGGGATTTCGAGTCGGAGACGGGCCACCGGGTGCTGATTTCGTCCGGTTCGACCGGCAAGCACTACGCGCAGATCCGCAACGGCGCTGAC
>CAZCDY010000143.1:0-3464 GCA_964497145.1 uncultured Gammaproteobacteria bacterium | reverse complement strand
GTGGCAGGCAGTCGCTTCACCTATGCGACCGGGCGCCTGGCGCTCTGGGTACCGGGTGAACCTCAATTGGGGCCACCGGACGTTTACCTGAGGACTGCGGACTACAGTCGATTGGCGATCGGCAACCCCAGGCTCGCGCCCTATGGTCTGGCTGCGCAGCAGGTGCTCGAGGGCTGGCAGCTCTGGGAGTCGCTGCAGCCGAGGTTGGTGAGAGGGGAAAACGCCACCCAGGCCTACCAGTTCGTCGCCACCGGCAATGCGCCGGCGGGGCTCGTTGCACTCTCGCAGCTGTTCGCCGGGGAGCCGCAATCAGGGAGCTTCCGCATGATATCGGACGAGCTGCACCAGCCGATCCGGCAGCAGGCCCTGCTGCTGCGCAAGAGCGTCGCGGCAGAGGCGTTTCTGCGGTACCTGAAGGGCAGTGCCGCGAGCGCCAAAATCCGCACCGCCGGCTACCAGGTGCCTGATACGCCATGAGCGGCGGCTTGATCTCCGCCGGCGACCTCCAGGCCCTGTGGGTGACACTGCAGCTGGCCGGATTCAGTACCTTGTTTCTGCTGGTGCTCGGTACGCCGCTGGCCTGGTGGCTGGCGCGTACGCACAGCCGGTGGCGTGCGCCTGCCGAGGCCCTGGTTGCCCTGCCGCTCGTGTTGCCGCCGACTGTACTGGGTTTTTACCTGTTACTTGCCATGGGGCCCGGTGGCCCGCTGTCCGGGCTGTCGCTGGCCTTCACGTTCGGTGGCCTGTTACTGGGATCGATAGTGTATTCGCTGCCATTTGTCGTGCAGCCCCTGCGCGACGCCTTCGCCGCGATCGGCGAGCAGCCGCTGGAGATGGCGGCCTGCCTGGGGGCCTCGCCCGCCGACCGTTTCCGCAGCGTGGTCCTGCCGCTGGCCCGGCCGGGCTATGTCACTGCCGCGGTGCTCGGCTTCGCGCATACCCTGGGTGAGTTTGGCGTGGTCCTGATGATCGGCGGCAATATCCCGGGGGAGACCCGTGTTCTGTCGATCGCGGTGTACGAGCATGTCGAGGCGCTCGATTATGCGCAAGCGCATGCCCTCTCTGCCGGTCTGTTGATACTCTCATTCGCCCTCCTGCTGGTGGTCTATACGAGCCGTTTCCGGCGCCGGATGGGGCCATGACGATCAGGGTCGATCTGCGTCTGGATCGCGGCGGTTTCCGCCTGGCGGCCGACTTCGAGGTGCCGTCCACCGGCTTTACCGCCCTGTTCGGACCATCCGGCTGCGGCAAGACTACACTGCTGCGCGCGATCGCCGGACTGGAACCCGCCGCTGAAGGGATTCTGCGGGTGGGGCAGGAGAGCTGGCAGGACGGTAGCCACCGTCTGCCGCCGCATCGCCGGCCGGTGGGTTACGTGTTTCAGCAGCCGGTATTGTTCGCCCATCTTGGCGTGCGCGAAAACCTGCGTTTCGGAATGCAGCGCCGGCGGCGTGCACGGTCTGGGCTGGAATATGACCAGGTGGTCGAACTGCTCGGTCTGTCGGCGATGCTGGAACGCCGTGTGCCCGGGCTGTCAGGCGGTGAACAGCAGCGCGTCGCGATCGCCCAGGCGCTGCTCAGCGAGCCGCGACTGTTGCTGATGGACGAACCCTTGTCCGCCCTGGACCAGGCCAGTCGCTCGCTTCTGTTGCCCTATCTCGACGAGATGCAGCGGGAACTCGCGATCCCGGTGCTGTACGTCAGCCATGCCCTTGACGAGGTCGCTCGCCTGACCGACCGCATGGTCCTGATGCGTGATGGCCAGGTCGTGACCAGCGGTGAGATCAACGAGCTGCTGACCCGGCTCGACCTGCAGATGGCCCATGGGCGCAATGCCGAGGCGGTGGTCCATGCGACCGTGTATGCACATGACGCAGTCGACCAGCTGACCGAGCTGAGGTTCGGCGGCGGGCAGCTTTGGGTGCCCCGGGTCGAGGCGCCGCCTGGCACCGGGGTGCGCCTGCGGCTGCGCGCGCGCGACGTCAGTCTGGCCCTGCAGCCGCTGCAGGGAACCAGCATTCTGAACAGTTTTCCGGTGGTGGTTTCGGAACTGGTTGAGGATGGTCCGGCGCAGATCATGGTTCGGCTGACGGCCGGCGATGCGACCCTGCTGGCACGTGTGACCCGGCGCTCGCAACGCCTGTTGGCCATCGAGCCGGGCAAGCGGCTGCACGCGCAGGTCAAGAGTGTCGCGCTGTTGGCTTGAGGGATTGATCTGGCAGGGTTGGTAGGGCGCAAAAGGCGAAGCCGTATTGCGCCGTTGAACCCCGCTGTGCCCGGCGACTGTCGTAATCGGTGCAATACGCTGCGCTATCGCCCCTACAATCTTGAGGGGACCCAAGATCTGCGCGTATTGAGCCGATTACCGCCCGACCCCGGAGAAATCGGTCCCCTCGGTGAGTCCGAATTTCTCGCCCAGGTGCAGTTCGCGGATCAGCTGATCGACTGCGCCCTGGCCGTGCATATTGCTGATCTCCGCCAGGATCAGGCGCACGGCGTTGCGGTTGTAGCCCCCACCGAAGGAGAGCTGGACCTGGATCAGTTCGCGTGCCTTGTCGAGTGTCATGTCTGGGGCCTCTGTCGTTACCAGCGGCAGTATCGCCCCTGGTTGGGATTCGTCCAACCCCGCGTCCAGTCTGCGAATTCACCCGCAGTGTCCGCCGCGGGGAAAGAAAAAGGGCCCCGAAGGGCCCTTTGCGCATCTGCCTGAGAGGTGGTGTTTACAACTCGAAGTCCGGCAGTTTGCGTGCGACGCTGTTCAGCTTCAGGGTGACATAGTCCGGCATGCCGTTGGCCTTGTAGGGGGGATAGGCCTCGCCCTGGATCAGCGGATACAGGTAGTCCTTGCACTTCTGGGTGATGCCGAAGCCGTCATCCGAGATGAAGTCCATGGGCATCATCTTTTCGACATTGGCGACCTCGCTCAGCGGTGCCTCGCCGATCTCCCAGGCATAGGGGCTGTTCGAGGTGCGGACCACGGTCGGCATGATCGAGTTCTTGCCTTCGATCGCCTTCTCGACCGCGGCTTTGCCCAGTGCGTAGGCCTGTTCGACGTCCGACTCGGAGGCCAGGTGACGTGCGGCGCGCTGAAGATAGTCGGCGACTGCCCAGTGAAACTTGTAGCCCAGGGCGTCCTTGATGATGTTGGCGACCACCGGCGCGGCCCCGCCCAGCTGGGCGTGGCCGAAGGAATCGCGCGTACCCTGCTCGGCCAGGAACTTGCCGTCCGGCCAGTGACACCCTTCCGAGACCACGATGGTGCAGTAACCGTGCTCCTTGACCTTGGCATCGACGCTGGCCAGGAACTTCTCCTGGTTGAATTCGACCTCGGGAAACAGGGTCACGACCGGGATGCCCTCGTCCTCGACGAGGGCACCGGCAGCGGCGATCCAGCCGGCGTGGCGGCCCATGACCTCAATGACAAAGATCTTGGTTGAGGTGGCGGCCATCGAGCGTACGTCGAA
>CAZCDY010000142.1:1673-9967 GCA_964497145.1 uncultured Gammaproteobacteria bacterium | reverse complement strand
CTGTTTTCTACTTCGCGCGTAACATCGAACTGCAACCGCGTGCGTCGGGTGCGGTGCGAAACATTTGCCCTGATTCGATCGCCGAAATATCTCTGACCGTATTCCGCAGATGCCCTTGTGCGCGCGTTCGGAGTCCAGGTAGCACCGACATCCCAGATGAAGTCATTGGTGTTGCTGCGATCGGTATTGATGTCATTGTCCTCATAGCCAACGCTCCCGTTGAGCGCCCAGCGCGGACTCAGGCGGTAACCCAGGTTGGCCGTGTACTGGGTTCTGGTCTCGTTATCCTGGTCGCTGTCATAAAAGGTCTTGCGCTGGGTCGCATCCAGACTCCAGTCCCAGATGCTGAAGTAGCGCCCGTCCCGGATCTGGGCATTGAAGGTCTGAGAACGCGAATCGTTATTGCCGCTGTTGTTGCCGCTGTAGGTCACCCAGTCGAATCGGTTGCGGCTGACGAAATCGGCGTATTGATTGATATGGTGCCTGTATTCGGGTGTGACCCCGAAGGTAAAGACCTGCTGCCCATTCTCGCTGTTGTAATTGATGGCATCTACCGACGCCGAGTTCGAAGAGTCACCCGTCACTCTGGCGCTCGTATCAGCCCCGATAAAAAATCTGTCTTCGACCGCCTCGAGTTGCGCCCGTCCGAGCAAATTGTGCGTAAGCAACTCAGGGTCGGTATCACTGTTTCCCACTGAAACGGTTGGCTGGTAATTCACATCAGCCGAGAACCGACCGCCCTCGCCATGCACATGCAGGTTGGGTGTGGCCTGCAATATCTGGCCGGAATAGCCGTCGTCGCCGGACCTGTCGACATGACTCAGTTCCACGGTGGTTGAGTGGTCAAACTTCCAGTCGCCCGCAACCGCTTGTTGCGATACGGAACCTACTGTCAGAAAAACACCGAGCCCCAGAATAGCCAGCCCGGCCTTGCTCCATTTGCGTAGTCGCATATCTTCCGATCTCAACCTAGCGTTCATCATTACCATAGCCATACCCGTAGCCGTAACCATAGCCATAGCCATAGCCGTAACCGTATTTGCCGATGAACAGATCCGGTTTGCACTTGTTCAGGATCAACGACAGGTTATCCACCGAATTCAGTTGCGCCACCGCATCCTGCACCAGGAATTGGGGCGTCACAGCCGATTCGACCACCAGGCAGATCTGCCCCATCTGCTCGGCCAATACGCTGGCCTCGCTGGTGGCCAGCAGAGGTGGCGAATCGAACAACACGACGCGATCCGAATAACGCAACGCGAGTTCGTCCAGCAGATGACGCATGGTGTTACTGGCCAATAGCTCGGTCGAGCGCCGGTGACGCCGCCCCGCGGGCAATACCGAAAACTTTGGAATATCCGTCTTTACCAGCAGATCTTTGAGATCCAGGCTGTCATCAATCAGACGATCGGTAAGCCCTGGCAGGTTGTTGACCTTGAGCAGGCGCGACAGGCCGGGTTTGGCGAGGTCTGCATCGACCAACAGCACGGTGCGATCCATTTCCATCGCAATAGAGATGGCCAGGTTCAGAGAGCTGAAGGTCTTGCCCTCGCCCTCCACAGAGCTGGTCAGCATAATGAGGTTACGATGCGCCTCGCCGATGGCGTTCTGACCGAAGGCGCGCGTCAGCAGCGGCCGCTTGATCATGCGGTATTCTTCCGCCGATCGGCTGCGATCCGAGTCCGGCGACAACACGCCTTCGAGGCCGAGCGCCTTGACCCCAAGCACACTCTCGCCCGCAACTGCGGCCTCCGGCGGCGCAACATCGGCTTCGGTGGTCTCCAGCGGCCGGGTTTCGGCTGCGACAACCTCTTCGGCCACTGCTTTTTCTACAATGGCCCCAGAGGCGTCTGCCTCGGGCACGGGCGCGGCTGGCTCGGTTGACTTGTCTGCCGATGGGGGGCTCGCCGGCACCGGGCTGTCCAGCTTCCCCATCATTTTGTCGACTGCTTTCTCGATAATGCTCATGGTCAGGCCAGATTTAGCGATTGAGCCAGGCGCGGCAACAGCTCAAGGTTGAATTGATAAAGCGCCAGTACGATGCCAAAGGTCAGCAACAACCCGCTGAGCGTAAGTACAAAACTGACGTTTCGGACTTTGCGTGCACGGATCTGATCGGAGGTCCAGACCATGTTCACACTGCCCAGCACAGGCAGTCCCAGGGTATCGCTGAGGATCTGTCTTTCATCAAAGGTCGGTCTGAACTGCGACATCAGGAAGGCGACAGCAAAACCGATTGCAAGCCCCCCCAAAAGCACCAGCGAGCTGAACAGGACGCGGTTGGGGCCTGACGGGACGGTCGGTGCCCGCGGTGGATCCACCACCCTGAAGCGTACGTTGTCCGACGTGCTGTCCGCCTTGCGGCCCAGATTGGACGCCTCGAGGCGCCCTTCGAGTATCGCATGGTTCTTCTTGACGATTTCGTAATCGCTCTGCAGGTCGCGACGCTCGGCCTCCAGTGCCGTCACTTTGTCGATCGAGCCCTCCAGTTCGGCCACCTGGCCCTCTATCAGTGACAGCAGTCGGCGCTTGGCGGCGACATCCGCCTCCAACTCGGCCATCGACAGCCGCATCTGCTGATAGATGGGGTTTTTGTCGATATTGAATCCGGCCGGTCCACCTTCCGGCGCATTGCGACGCGCCTCATCGATCATCGCGGCGCGTTGACGCTTGAGATCAGCCAAGGCCTTCCTGGTCTGGGCGACATCGGGATGACGGTTGGTGTATTTCAGCGACAGGTCATCGAGCCGCACCTCCATGGCCCGGATGCGGGCATCAATGTCGCCGGTCTGAACCATCAACTGGGATTCCGGCAAGGGTCCCATGCCGAAGCTGGGTTCCTCGCCCTCTACCTGACGCCGCGTTGTCTCCAGGCGTTCATCGAGGACCGACAGCTCCAGCTTGATCGCCTCGATCCGCTTTTTCCCTTCGCGGATCCGCTCGTAGTAGCCGCCAGAACCCTCGGGCAACAAGGTCAGGTTGCGCTGCTTGAAGCGGGTCAGTTCGTTTTCGAGCTCCCGCATCCGACGCTCGTACTCGGCCTTCTGCTGCTCGAGGAACTGCGTCGCTGAATCCTGGTCTTTGCGCACCTCACCGAGGTTGCTTTCCATGAATATGGTCAGCAGCGACTTAACCACCAGTTTGGCCAGTTCAGCCGAGTCGTTTTCGTAAGAAATGGTGTAGAGATTTTCACGCGAGGTGCCGGAAAATCTGATCGTCTTTTTAAGGTCGTTGACGATCTCTTCCTTCTCGGTGTCAGTGGTTGCCTGCAGATCCAGGTCGGTCATGCGCATGACCTTCTCCAGATTCGGCCTGCTCAGCAGCGTCCGGGTCATCAGGAATATCTTTTGCCGGGTGTCACCGGTGTTGATGGCGATCCCCTGCAACAGCGGACGCAATACCGAACTGGTGTCTACGTAGACTCTTGCTGAGGCCTCATACTGGTCCGGCAGCTTGGCGACGATAGACCAGCCGACCACGCTGACAGCCCAGGCTATCCCTAGCATCCACCAACGGAAACGCCAGGTTCCCCTGGCGTACCGCAGCAGAAGTACGACTACTTCATGCATCCTTACTGTCTCTCTCTAGAACCAGGCTTCCGGGACAATCACCACATCACCGGGACGCATATCGATATTGGCGGAGATATCGCCGTTCTGCGCCAGGTCGTCGAGCCGCAGTCGGTACTCGACCATCTCGCCGTCAACCCGGCGTAACAGAATCGAACTGTTGCCATCCGCATACTGGGTCAGACCACCGGTCTCCACCAGCACGTCCAACACCGTCATCGAATCACGATAAAGCATCGAGCGTGGCTGGGCTGCCTCGCCGAGTACCCGGATCTGTTCATTGAAGGTGCCGACGAAGCCATTGACGATAACCGTGACCAGCGGGTCACGCAGATAGGTCGAAAGCTCCGCTTCGAGATCTCTTGCCAGTTCAGCCGGGGTCTTGCCCGCAGCAGGAACTTCTTCCAGCAGCGGCGCCGACAACAGACCATCCGGGCGCACCGGCACCGTCGTACTCACCTCCGGATTGCGCCAGACGAAGATCTGTACCGAATCGCCCGGCGCGATGCGGTAGCGAGTGGAAAACTGGGCATCACCGCTGGCCTGCGGCAGTTCGGGCAGGTCACTGCTCCTCGTCGCACAGCCAGTCAAAATCAAAACCCCCGATAGAGCGCTCAGCAACGTGGCAAAACGCACTGATTTAAGGAGATTTACCATAACAATCCTCTCTTTCATGGTCGCAGTCCGTCGAAACAAATTCGCGCCGCCGCCGACGGCTTGGCAAGTTTACTCAAAGTTTTTGGAAAAAGCTTGCCGCACAGACAGTTGTAGCGGCAAGTTGTAAATAATCCTGACATCCTCACAGAAATTCGACGCGGAAGACAGGACCCGGCCGGTGCAGGGTATAATATTGCTCCCTCGCGGTACCCAAAGAATTTCTCGTCATGCTTTCTGCTATCAACGGCTTTTTCCTTCCCTTTCAGGGTTTACGCCTGATCTTCAGCCCGGGGCTGCGACGTTTCGTCGCCATCCCCTTATTGCTCAACATCCTGATCTTCGCTGCGCTGGCGTATATCGCCGGCACCTATTTCGATGCGTTCATGGATCGCTGGCTGCCCTCTCAGAGCTGGCTGGAATTCCTGCGCTGGTTCCTCTGGCTGCTGTTCGCGGTGGCCTACGCACTCGCGCTGTTTTACGGTTTCACCATGATCGCCAACCTGATTGCAGCCCCCTTCAACAGTATCCTAGCGGCACGGGTCGAGGAAAAGTTAACCGGCACACGCCCGGCCGATGCCGATGAATCACTGTTGAAGGCGGTCGGGCCCGCGATTGCCGGCGAGTTGGGCAAGATCCTCTATTTCGCCAGCAGGGCGATACCCTTGTTACTGCTGTTTTTCGTGCCGGGTCTCAATATCGTGGTAAGCATCGGCTGGGTGCTGTTCGGGCTCTGGTTCCTGGCGATCGAATATGCCGACTACCCGATGGGCAACCACGCGATAAAGCCCAAGGCACAACGCCAGCACTTGCGCCGGAAGCGCTTCAAATCTCTGGCCTTCGGCGCCGGGGTCACCGTAATGATGTTGATCCCGATACTGCAGTTCGCGGCCATGCCGGCGGCCGTCGCCGGTGCGACCCGACTGTGGGTGGATGACCTCAAGCCGGAATAGACGATCGCCGGATGGCGGTCTCAGTCGCCCCCAGCACGTAAAAAGCGCTGCAGACGCTCGACACCCTCCTGCAGACGATCCAAGCCGGTGGTATAAGCGAAACGCACATGCCGGGCCGCGTCATGACTGCCGAAATCCATGCCGGGCGTGATGGCCACGCCGGCGGCGTCCAGCAGCTCGCGGGTAAAGCGCATGCTGTCGTCGGTGAAGCGCTCGACGTCGGCATACAGATAAAACGCACCCGCAGGGATTGTGCCGACACCCAGTCCCAGTTCGGCAAGCGCGCCATGCAGAAAATCGCGCCGTGTCTGAAACGCCTCTCGCCGCTCTTCCAGGATCGCCATGTTGGAATCGCTGAATGCTGCCAGCGCGGCATGCTGGGCGGTGGTCGGCGCGGCCAGAAAGATATTCTGCGCCAGGCGCTCCATCGGCTCGACCATCGCCTCCGGCGCGACCACCCAGCCGACACGCCAGCCGGTCATGCCGAAGAATTTCGAAAAGCTGTTGATGACCACCACGTTTGCATCGCCCAAGGCCAGCGCCGTCTCGGGAACCGAGCCGTATTGCAGGCCCTGGTAGATCTCGTCACAGATCAGGACCGTATCGGGCAGTTGCTGCAGTTCCCTGTTGAGTGACCTCAGCGCATCAAGACCGACCAGATTACCGGTCGGGTTTGCCGGCGAGGCCAGCATCAAGGCCCTGGTTCCCACATCCAGGTCATCGGCCAAGGTCGATGGCGTCAGCGTGAAACCATTGTCCATCGAGACCGGCAACGAGACCGGCCGACCGCCGAACAGACTGATCATGTGGCGGTTGCAGGGATAACCCGGGTCGGTCACCAGCACCCTGTCGCCGGGATTCACCAGGACACCGAGCACCAGTTGCAGTGCACCCGAGGCCCCGGGCGTCACGATGATGCGGCGCGGATCAACATCCACGCCGAACCGTCGGTCGTAATAGCCTGCGATCGCCTCACGCAGGCTGCTCAGCCCGACGGCCGGGGTGTAATGGGTCTGGCCGGCCTTCAATGACTGTCTGGCCGCGGCCAGCACGGGCGACGGTGACACGAAATCGGGCTCGCCGATTTCCATGTGCACCACGTCGTGCCCGCGCGACTCCATCGCCCGCGCCCGCGCCAGGATCTCCATGACCCGGAAGGGTGCGATGTCCTGCATGCGCTGCGCGATCTTCACGGCCGCATCGCCTCCAGGGTACGCAGATAGCCCAGATCGACAATGCCGTCCGCCGGCCCCGGGCCCGCCAGCGAACAGGCAGGCTGGCCAGGCTCACCCAGCTTGTCGAACACGGCGCAGGCGGCGCTGAAGTCCTGCCCTGCCGTGTAGTCATTCACCGTCACCAACACGTGCCCGATACCCGCACTACGCGCCGAACTCAACCCATGCGCGGAATCTTCCAGTGCAATCACCTGTCCCGGCTCGAGCTGCATCTGCTCCAGCACGTAACGGTAGATATCCGGCGCCGGTTTCTTGTGCGGCACGATATCGCCGGCGCCCACCACCTCGAACCAGTCCATCGCACCGGCAGGCAGGGTGCTCTCGATCAGCGCGCTGACGTTCTCCGGCGTGGTCGTGGTCGCGATCGCCAGTCGAACCCCGGCCTGCCGTGCCTCTTCGAGCAGGCCGCGGACACCGGGCCGAAGCGGGATCGCGCCTTTGGCCATCAGGGCCATGTAGTGTTGCGTCTTGCTGCGGTGAAGTCCGGCAATGAAGCCGGCCAGATCGCCGGGCCGTTCGAACCCGGTATTGAAGTGATCGAGATAGAACAGGATCCGCTCCTTGCCCCCGGTCACGCTCAACAGCTCGCCGTACAGCGCCACCGACCAGACCCAATCAAGGCCCGCCTCGGCGAATGCATGATTGAAGGCGATACGATGCCCGTCGCGTTCTGTGTCAGCCAGCGTACCGTCGACATCAAATATCAGTGCTTGTGGCCATACCATCTTTGACTCCTGTCAATAAAAAGCGGCAGCTTACCCAAAACTGCACGCCAATTGCCTCCAGTCTGTGCGAATGTTAATTTCATCCTTTGAATTCCGAGGCCAAAATCATGAGCCCTGAACTCCACGATCTGCCCGACCATCACGACTTTACGCCGTACAAGGCCAAAAAGGGTGAGGAGTACATGAATCCGGATCAGGAGGCCCACTTCCTCAATATCCTGAACGCCTGGCGTCAGGAGCTGATGGAGGAGGTCGATCGCACGGTGGATCACATGAAGGTGGATTCCGTGCACTGTCCTGATCCGAATGACAGGGCCACCCAGGAAGCCGACATGGGGATGGAACTGCGCACCCGCGACCGCGAGCGCAAACTGCTCAACAAGATAATCAAGACGATCAAGAAAATCGATGAGCACGAGTACGGCTACTGTGAGTCCTGCGGTGTCGAGATCGGGATTCAGCGACTCGAAGCCCGGCCTACCGCCGACCTCTGCATCGATTGCAAGACACGGCAGGAAGAACTCGAACGCGTGCAGGCCTGAGCGCAACCCTCAAGCAACAGCATGACATCGCCCGCTTACCGGGGGCGTTTCGCACCCTCTCCGACCGGTCCATTGCACTTCGGCTCTCTGGTGGCTGCAGTCGCCAGTCACGCCGATGCGCGCCGCCAACACGGCACCTGGCTGGTAAGGATCGATGATGTCGACCAGACCCGCTGCCGCCCGGGTGCCGAAGAACAGATTCTGCGCAGCCTGCAGGTATTCGGCATGCACTCCGACCAGGCGCCGGTACGCCAGAGTGACCGCACAGCCCGTTACCTCGAGGCACTCGAGCAACTGGATCGACAGGGGCAGGTCTACCGTTGCAGCTGCAGCCGCAAGCGCATCGCAGCGATTGCAGGCATCGGCAGCGAGGGCCCGATCTACCCCGGCACCTGCAGATCGAACCCACCCGGGCCAGACGTGGCCGTCGCATGGCGGGTCGGCGTCGACAATGAGCTTATCGGCTTCGATGATCGTATCGTCGGTTCGATCCGTCAGAACCTGGCCACGGATATCGGCGACTTCGTGGTCCGGCGCATTGATGGCTACAGCGCGTATCAACTCGCCGTGGTGGTGGACGATTTCGATCAGGGCATTACGGATGTGGTTCGCGGTG
>CAZCDY010000142.1:0-1663 GCA_964497145.1 uncultured Gammaproteobacteria bacterium | reverse complement strand
AATATTGCACGACAGTGCGGTGATTTCGTCATCAGGCGCCGCGATGGTTTATTCGCGTACCAGCTGGCCGTTGTCGTCGATGACTACCTGCAGAACATCAGCGAAGTGGTTCGCGGTGCCGACCTGCTCTGGTCGACCCCGCGTCAGATATGGCTGCAACAACTGTTGGGCTTTCCAACCCCGCGCTATGCACACATCCCCTTGGTCTACGCACAAAACGGTCACAAGCTCAGCAAGCGCGACGACGCACACCCTGTGGATGAAAAAGATCCGGTCCGCAGTCTGATCGCCGCCTGGGCACACCTGGGCCAGTTGAAGCCTGCCGAACCACTCGGCACCAGTGCTGCATTCTGGGACTGGGCCATTCCGCGCTGGGAAATCAGCCGCATACCGCATGACAGGAATACCCGACATGAACGAACAGACGCCCTATGAACTGCTCGGTGGCGAACCCGGCGTGCGCCAGCTGGTCGACCGCTTCTACGATTACATGGATACGGAGACAGAGGCTGCCGATGTCCGCCAGCTGCATGCCAAGAGTCTGCGCGCCTCACGTGACAAGCTGTTTCTGTTTCTCTCCGGCTGGCTGGGTGGGCCCGACCTCTACGTGCAGAAATACGGACACCCGATGCTGCGCCGGCGCCACCTGCCGTTCGCTATCGGTGCGCGCGAACGCGACCAATGGATGCACTGCATGCGCAAGGCACTGCAAGACATGCCGATCGACGAGGCGCTGAGACAGAAACTCGAACGCGCATTCATGGCAACCGCCGATCACATGCGCAACCAGCCAGAACACAACCAGGACGGACGTCTGCAGATCTTTCCCGGGAAATAACGCGTCCCGGCAATCCTGATCCGCCCGGACCGGACATCGATTGAATCTGCAGATGTCCTTGCGATCGGCGATAAAATGGTACCGCGTACCTGACGCGAGTTGGCCGGTCAGGCCGCGGTCCCGGCCGATGCCCCCCAGTAGGCGGTGACCATTGCCGAATACTCGGTCTGCTGAGTGGGTGAAAGCTCGATGACGGCCGCACGCGCAACCCCGAAACCGGCCACCGCGCTGACCAGTCGGTCGACCTGATCGGCCAGGATCGATTGATCCTCACCGGCAACGAACACGTCGACAGGCTTCTGCCCATCCGAGTACCAGCCCGACAGTCTGACCTGGTCTTCGCTGCCGATAAGCTGCGCAAGCAGATCATTTCCCACCGGCGAAAACCAGAT
The DNA here is from genome assembly GCA_964497145.1 of uncultured Gammaproteobacteria bacterium. Classification (GTDB taxonomy): domain Bacteria; phylum Pseudomonadota; class Gammaproteobacteria; order Chromatiales; family Chromatiaceae; genus Thiosocius. Next base: position 433 of record CAZCDY010000142.1, on the reverse strand, counting down.
CTGATCAGGCGTGACCGCACCTGCGAATACCAGCGAGTCATGGTCCGCGGTCGCATCGGGTCCGTCATCGGGGAGAATCCGATCCTTCCCGTCACCCCGGGCGAACGCGTACACATCGTTCCCCGGTCCGCCGTCGAGCCGATCGTCACCCGAACCCCCGGTGATGCTGTCGTTGCCCTCGCCACCATAGATCCGGTCGTTGCCGGCATCACCCGACAGACGATCACTTCCTTCGCGTCCATACAGCCGATCATCGCCTTCACCGCCAATCATCTCGTCGCCACCCGCCTGGCCATGCAGGGTGTCGTTGCCCAAGCCACCGAGCAGACGGTCATCCCCATCGCGCCCATATAGACGATCGTCTCCCGCCTCACCGCGAAGTTCATTGTCACCCGCGTTACCGAAGAGACGATTGTCCGCCGCATTGCCGAGG
>CAZCDY010000141.1:0-10038 GCA_964497145.1 uncultured Gammaproteobacteria bacterium | reverse complement strand
ACAATGGCGCCGACCCGCTGTTAATCTGTCTTACGACTGCTCTACCGGCAATCCTGATCGCCGCCACTCCGGGAGCCCATGCTCGAGGCGCCTCGCCGAGATCCCAGCCTCGCGCAGTTGGGCCACGGCTTCGTAAGCCAGTACGCACCAGGGGCCACGGCAATAGGCCACCACCTCACGGTCGCGCGGTAGTTCCCGCAATTGTTGCTTGAGCTTGTCCAAAGGAATATTCAGTGCACCGGCAATATGGCCTTGCGAAAACTCCTCTGGTGGACGTACGTCAACGACGGTCACCAATCCCTGCTGCGCGCGGTCGAGGAGTTCTTCGGCGGGCACGGGCTCCAGGGCATCTCGGCTGTGCAGATAGTTCGTGACCAAGTCACCAACCTTTTCAAGGTGAGCCTCCGCAAGCACCCGCAGATCGCGCACGGCATCAATCGCACGATCATCTGACAGCCGATAATGGATGTGCTTGCCCTCCCGGCGGGCCTCAACCAGGCCGGCCCCCTTGAGCTGTTGCAGGTGCTTTGAGGTGTTCGCAACGGAGAGTCCGGCGGCCTTCGCCAGCCCCTCAACAGTCCGCTCGCCCTGGGCGAGGAAGTCGAGCAGTTCCAGGCGAGCGGCACTCCCCAGCGCACGTCCAATGGTCGCCAATTGCTCAAACAAGGCTTGCTTGGGTTCTCCGTTTCTTGACATCAGTCCACGTCCCGGCTAAACATTCAACCATACGGTTGAATATATTCAGAGTTCACTAGGCAGTATAGCCACAGACTGCGTGATGACAGTCGGACACGAAGGGGTACCGGTGATTGGAAACGTTTCTGCAAACCCACGAGGTGACGATCCGGCTCGGTTTCTTTGTAGGCATCTTCGTCGTCATGGCCCTGTGGGAGGTGTTGGCCCCACGCAGGGCCCTGAGGGTCGGCAAGGCGATCCGGTGGGTCAACAACCTGGGCCTCGTGGCCCTGAATACGCTGCTGTTGCGGCTGCTGTTTCCGGCGGCGGCAGTAGGCATGGCCGTGTTCGCCGCGCAGCAGGGTTGGGGCGTGTTGAACTATGTCGAGCTGCCGTTCTGGCTCGCGGTACTGATCGCGGTGATCGCGCTGGACTTCGTGATCTGGCTGCAACACGTCATGGTGCACGCGATCCCCGTGCTGTGGCGGCTGCATCGGGTGCATCACGCCGACCCGGACTATGACCTGACCACCGGGGCGCGCTTCCACCCGATCGAGATCATCCTGTCGATGCTGATCAAGTTCGCCACGATCGCGGTCCTGGGGCCGCCGGTGGTCGCGGTCATCATCTTCGAGGTGTTGCTCAATGCGACCGCGATGTTCAATCACGGCAACGTGCGCCTGCCGGCGAAGCTGGACCGGGTCCTGCGCTGGATCGTGGTCACGCCGGACATGCACCGGGTGCATCACTCGGTCGAGGACGACGAGACCAACTCCAACTTCGGCTTCAACCTGCCCTGGTGGGACCGCCTGTTCGGCACCTACCGCGACCAACCGCGTGGCGGCCACGAGGGGATGACCATCGGCATCCGCGGCTACAACCAGCCGCGCGACGTCAGCTGGCTGCCCGGCCTGCTCGTGTTGCCATTCCGGGGTCGAATCAGTGGCTACGTGATCAATCGCCGGCAGTGGAGCGATCCGGAGGGTAGCCATGAATAAGGCGATCGTCCGCATCCTGCTGCTGCTCGTGCTCGCGGCGGCGATCGTGCTCGGTGTCGCCTACCGCGAGCACCTCGACGTGGCCGCGCTAGAGGCCTGGGTGGCAGGCACAGGTGCCGCCGCCCCGCTGCTGTTCATCGGCCTGTACGCGCTGGCCACGGTGCTGTTCCTCCCCGGCTCGGTGCTGACGCTCGCCGGCGGTGCGCTGTTCGGCCCGGTCTGGGGCACCCTGTACAACCTGACCGGCGCGACGCTCGGTGCCGTGCTCGCCTTCGTCATCGCGCGCTACCTGGCCTCGAACTGGGTGCAGACACGTGTCGAGGACAGCGCCGGCGGGCGTGTAGAGCGCCTCGTCAAGGGCGTCGAGGCCGAGGGCTGGCGCTTCGTCGCCTTCACCCGGCTGGTGCCGCTGTTCCCGTTCAACCTGCTCAACTACGCGCTAGGCCTGACGCGCATCCCGCTGCTGCATTACGCCCTTGCGAGCTTCGTGTTCATGCTGCCCGGGGCACTGGCCTACACCTATCTGGGTTTCGCCGGGCGCGAGGCGGTCGCCGGTGGTGAGGGCATGATCCGCAACGGCCTGATCGCGCTCGCGCTGCTCGCCGTGGTCACCTTCCTGCCGCGCCTGGTGGCACGTCTGCGGGAGAAGCCGATGCTTTCGGTCGAGGAGTTGAAGGCGAGGGCGGACAGCAAGACAGGCCTGATCCTCGATGTGCGCACGACCGCGGACTTCGTCGGTGAGCAGGGTCACATCGCTGACGCGCTGAACCTGCCGCTCGAAGAACTCGAGGCACGTCTCGCCGACGTTGGCGACGACCCCGAGCAGCCCATTGCGATTGTCTGCCGCACCGACCGGCGCTCGGCCAAGGCCGCGGCCCTGCTGGCGCGCCGCGGCTTCGCCGATGCGCGTGTGGTACGCGGCGGCATGACCGCCTGGCTGGCCCAGGGGTGGCCTGTCGAGGACCGATCACCACCGACCACTGAGGGAGCCGAAGTATGAACACGCTGTTGATTCTCAACGATCCTCCGTACGGCACCGAGCGCAGTTACAACGCTCTACGCCTGGCCAAAGCGCTGGCTGCCAAGGATGCTGACGTAAGCGTCTTCCTGATGGCCGACGCGGTGGCCTGTGCCAAGGCCGGGCAAAAGGTGCCACAGGGCTATTACAACCTCGAGCTGATGGTGAAGGCCGTCGCGCGCAAGGGCGAGGTGCTGTTGTGTGGGACCTGTATGGATGCCCGCGGCCTCGGTGACGATGAACTGGTCGAGGGTGCGTGTCGCGGCACCCTGGATGAACTGGCAGAGCGGACCCTGGCCGCCGGCAAGGTGTTGGTCTTTTAAGAAGTCTATGATGCTCACATAGGTTAATGTTCAACCGCTCAGTCGAACCAGATGATCACCAGCGTTGTTCGCAGCGTTTGGCGGGCTTTCCTGGCCTACGACCGGTAGCCGACCTATTGCAGCCGCAACTTGGGCGATTCACGACAGAGTCCGGTTAGGCCGGTGGGGTTCTGAGCCAATTTGGTCCGCTATGCGGCCTTGAACTGTCACTGAACAGGAATTCACCCGCAACGGCCGCTTTCCAATTAGGCGAACACGTACTTTCGGCCCTGTATAGGAAATCCCAGCCACAAGAAAGCCCCACATTGCTGCGGGGCGCTCATGGAGGTGCCGTCGTCTGCGCATTTTGCGGAGCTATGGAGGTGGGAGCGAGGGCCGACGACAGATTCGTCGACGGTTCTCTCACGCGGCCAGTCGCGGCGATGATTTCAGCCTCGGACTATTCAGCTAGGCATTCCTCATCGAAGAGAACTACAGGCTCGACCCGACGCCTACGCAACGTTCTGTCAGGCGGACCCTGACCATCGCCGGTATAACAGCGGGACCACGAATACCACAAACAGTGCCGAACTCATCGATCCGAAAATCAATGCAATGGCCAATCCGCCCATCACCGGGTCAGGCACCATGATCGCCGTACCGAGCGCGATCGCCAATGTCGTGAGTATGATTGGACGCAGACGTACAGCCCCCGCCTCTCTAACCGCATCCTCTAGCGGATGGCCCTGACGCTGGTACTCTTGGGCGAAATCGATGATCAACAGGGAATTGCGAACGACAACTCCAGCTAGCGCGATCACACCGACCATCGATGCCGCAGAGAATGTCGTATTCAGCAACCAGTGGCCTGGAAAGACACCGATCAGCGCCAATGGGACGGCTGACATAGCCAACAACGGAAGCGAGAAAGAGCGGTAGTACGCTACCAACAACAAAAATATCACCATCAACGCCAAGCCAAGTGCCAGGCCCATGTCTCGGAAGGCATCCAGCGTCAGCCGAAGCTCTCCCTCCCACAGCAACTGATACCCTTGAAGCGCATCTGGGCGTACCGGACTGAAGGTCAGGTTGGTCGTTGTTAGAAGTTGTTCCTCACCCATGTCGAGACCATCCAGACGTTGGTCAAGATCCAGTACTGCGTATACCGGTGCACTGGCTGCAAGTTCACCGCCTACGTACTCGACTCGCTCAGTGTCTTTGTGATTTATGGGCTTGGGCGCGATGGCCATGACCAGGTCGGTAACCTCCGACAGCGGGATCGTCTGCCCCGCCGCATTGTGTATGAAGGCACGCTCAAGCAACGTGGGTTCGATTCGGTTCTCACGCGGGATATGCAGCCGCACCGGTACGGGGGTGCGAGCGCCCTGCGGATGTGCCTGCGCCAACGTCTCACCACGCAAAAGGCGTGCGACGGCCCGGTTGACCTGGGCCGGGTCAACTCCCGAAAGGGCGGTCTTTTCCCGGTTGACCCGTACTTGGTATTCGGTCACGTCGAACGGCACACTCGCCCAGACCTCGGCCATGTCATGCGACTGCTTGAATGCGTCAGCGACACGATGTGCCAATTTCGCCAGGCGCTGGTTGTCTGGACCGTGAATCTCCGCCAACACGGTCGCCCGGACCGGCGGCCCCGGTGGATCCTCAACGAGCTGGATAATGCCCCCGGGGTAACGCGCCGCGATTGCCTCCACCTCGGGGCGCAGGGCAAGTGCATAGTCGATAGAGGTGGGGCCGCGTTCAAATTTGTCCACTAAATTGACCCGGATCTCGGCGAACTGGGGGCCACGATTGCGGCCGCTGCCCTTGAGCTGACCGTTAAAGTCGATGACCGCCGGGATACCGACGTGGGTCTGGTAGTCACGGACGTACGGCTGGCGTCTGAGCAACTCGCCCAGCTCACGCGTCGCGCGGTCGGTGACTTCCAACGGTGTCGTTTCGGGAAGATGTACATGGATCAGGAAGGTGTTCTTGTCGTCCTTGGGCAGAAACGCCAACGGCACACCCAGGGGCGATACGGCACCGGCGATTCCTTGGGGACGAATGAACTGCCAGGTAGGCTGCAGCAGCGAGAGTACCAGCAGCAGAGCTATCAGCAGATAGAATCCGTAGCGAAGCGATCGGTGATTTAGCAATGGTGTGACCAGTGCATAGTAACCCCGCTGCAACAGCGTATTCGTTCCCCGCCGCCCATGGTGGCCAAGGCGGAGGAACCGGCGCGCCAGCCAAGGTGTTACGGAATAGGCAATGAGCAGCGAGGCAATCATGGCCACAGGGACATTAAAGGTGATGGGATAGAAATACTGGCCAAGCATCCCGGTCACCAGGGTCAACGACAGAAAAACCGTGACCACGGTAAAGGTGGCGAGCGTGGTCGGGTTGCCGATCTCGTGGGTTGCCAATACTGCCGCCTCCGCCTTAGCCGCGTAATCCGTATCCGGGGCCAGCAGCTGATAATTGCGGTGGATGTTCTCCGTCACCACGATCGCATCGTCGACCAGCATACCGAGGGCGAGGATCAGGGCATAAAGGGTGAGGCGATTGAGCGTGGGTCCCGCCAGGAGGTCTGCCCCCATGACCACTGCAAAAACCAGCGGGATGGTGACCGCCACAATGGCAGCCGCCCGCCAGCCGATAAACCAAAGCAGTATCAAGGTCACCGCTCCGATGGCGATGAACAAGTGCTCGACCAGGCGGGTCACCGTCTTGTCGGCCTTCACCCCGTCGTCTCGGGTCACCACCGCATGCACATCCGGCGGCAGAAACGATTGGCGCATGACTGCGACGCGCTCGCGCAGCGCCTCGGTCAGCTTGACCGCATTCACCCCGGTGCGTTTGGCGACAGCAACCGTGACGGCAGCCAGCTCTGGAACCGCAGCTGTGCTGAAACGCGCATCAGCAGGCCCGAAGGCGAAACGGGTCATCTGCTCGATCTCGTCGGGTGGACCGTCGATGACCTTGCCAATATCGCGGACCCGCAACAGCCGTCCGCGTTCTTCGTGCACAACAGCGTCCGCGAGCTGCGTGGCATCCTCGATCAGACCTGCTACCCGCAACGCCCGATTTTCCCCGGTGTAGACGCGCATTCCCAGCGGCTGCGAAACATCGGCCGCAGCGACCGCATCGGCTACCTGGTCGAGGCTGACGCCAAAGGCCTGCAGGCGTTCTGGCGAGACCTCGATGCGCAACTCACGTGTGCGCCCGCCCACGATATAGCCCAGTCCGACACCTTGAACACTGCGCAGTCTTTCCAATGCGCGCTCGGCCATCAGCCGCAACTCGAAATCGTCGTAGTGACCCGAGGCTAGCGTTAGGGTAAACACAGGCACATCATCTACATCGATCGCCTGGATGCTGGGCTCACCTGCTCCGGGCGGCAGACGGTGTCGATTGCGCAGCACCCGATCATAGAGCCGGACGAAGGCATCCTCCTTGTCTTCCCCCACCTCGAATTCCACGTCGATACGCGCCAGGCCCTCAAGCGCCGTGCCGTAGACATGCTTGACACCGTCAATGGCAAGCAGCTCCGACTCGAGCGGCGCCAACAGCGTGTGTTCAACCTCTTCGGGCAGCGCGCCCGGTAAGCTGACGCTGACTTCAGCGGCGGGCACAATGATCTGTGGGTTCTCCTCCCTGGGGGTAAACAACAATCCGATTGCGCCGAATGCCAGGATGGCGATGCTCAGCAGGACGGTAAGACGAGACTCGACAAAGTAGCGGGCCACGCGCCCCGGCAGGTTGAGCCGCGCCATTCCTGCCTCGCCACCGCCAGGCGCACTCCGTGCGTCCCCCTCTACTCCCGGCCGAGCGGTGGGTCGCTCAGGGCCCACGGCCGGCAACCTGTCGGACTAGATCGCCGTCACGCAAACCCGGCGATGGTGTCATGACGACCTTGGTATTGGGCTCCAAACCAGCGAGCACCTCCCGTTCGGCTCCCCAACGCCGGCCGAGCCGCACACTGCGAAAGCGCACCGTGTTGTTTTCATCGACTACGAAGACGCCCGCAATTCCGGCGCGTGACGCCACAGCGGTCTGCTGGAGGATGGTCACGGGTTCATTGCCAATCTTAAGCAGGGCGCTCCCGAACTGCCCTGGTGCAATACCGGCATTGTCAGGCAGCGCAATCCTTACTTTGTAACGACGCGTCACCGGGTCAGCCGAGTAAACAGCACCGATGACTGTGCCTTCCACTGATTCATCTCTGTGATCAAACATGATTTCCACCGGTTGTCCGCCAGCGGCCGCCTCCAGGCTTGAGAGCGGGACAAACACCTCGAACTCCATTGCACCGAGGACATCCAGATAAAGCACCGGGTCACCGGCCGTTATGAGGTCGCCGGGATCACGCAATCGTTCACGCACCTGCCCTCGCACGGGGCTGATGACTCGCGCATACCGCCGGTCTTCCTGGTGCGCCTCCAACTCTGCACGCATCTTCTCTACCTGTGCGCTGGCCAGAGCACGACGTACTCGTGCATCGCGTAGTTCGTCTTCTGATAAGACCTGTTTTCTTGCCAGAGATTGGAAGCGTTCGACATCCGCTTCGGCGTCAGCCAAGTCTGCCTTGGCGGATTCGAGTGATGCCTCCGACGCCCTAATGCCGGCTTCCAGCTGCCGGTCATCGATGTCGATCAAAGCGCCCCCCACTTCGACCAAGTCGCCCTCATCGACGTGGATGCGGTCGATAAAGCCGCTGATACGCGACGTAACTTGCAGGCGTTGGGCCGGCACGACCGATCCCGGTACGGCAAAAACCCGATGCCGCATCTTGTTCTGAATGCGGTAAAGCGTCACATCGTGAGTGGTTGGCTCTGAGGATTGGTGCGGGTCAGAGCCGGGTGATTCCTGGCAACCGACCACTAAACAGAGGGTGACAACGTATAGGGCCTTTTTCGCCAACCGACTCCCAGGTGATGTCGGAAAGTCGAGCAGTCCCTTACTTAACGTTCGTTCAGCTTGAGCAGCAAATTTTTTTTTGAAACTGACGAACATGACGATCACCCTCGAGCTGCGGCAAACGCTTGGCCAAGCAGTCGCGTGACGTGTCTTGCAACCACCTTCGGGTCATTGTGACGCTTAGCCCCACCCGGCAGAAACTGTCGTACAGGCGCGGTTTCGAAGTGGAACAGGACCAATCCCGCCATGGAGATCGCCGCCATATGCGCATCGCAATCCGGGGCCAACTCCCGCGCCAACTCCATCATTGCCTGGAAGGGTTCGAAAAATGCCTGCTCGGCGAGCAGCCGAAGCCGGGTTTCATCCCCATCCAGCAACTCGCGCTGTAACAGAGCTCGGAAATCCGGGTCGCTCGCCATGAGCTTGGTAAAACTTTTGATGAAGCGCTCTAGGCGCTCAAGTAGCGTACCGTCACTGCGCAACGCATCAGTAATCCCAACCGCTTTGTCCGCGAAGGCATGATCCATCGCGGCCAGGTAAAGGCTCTGTTTGTCGGGATAGTGGTGGTACAGCGCCGCCTGGGTGATACCCACAGCGTTACCGATGACCCGCATTGAGACACCCGCATACCCGGCTTTCGCGAACAGCGGTATCGCTTTCTCCAGAATGACGTCGGCCGTTGCCACCGGCTTTTTCGAACGCAGCGTGCTCAAGGCAATTTACCTTAACGAACGTTAAGTAGAAAAATAGCGCTGCTTGTGGCCGGAGTCAACGTTCGCTGTTGGGGGACCGGGGCAAGGCGACCGATCCAGCAAGCCCGGACCGCCGCGAAACAAGTATGAGCGATTGGCGGAGCTCGCCCGCCATGTCCGCTTTGGCCGAAAGCACTATCGTTTGCTAGTTGCCTCTGAGGTCTGCTTGGTGTTGATTCCTGCCGGCCATCAAAATGAAAAGCTGCCGTTCGGCGAGATTTCCCGGCCTACGACCGTAGTGGGTTGGTTACCAGACATTGATTGGGGAAGCCGGCTGAGCGACACCCTTCTGGCTAGGAATCAACAGACTGCGGACATTGCCAAACTATCGACTAAAGGGAAGGCCAACCGACGGCCGGGTTGTTCAGCTGTGCCGGTCACTTGGGCGGTGATGCACCAACCTCACAGTCCGAACGGCATCCGGCCTTACTGCGAGTGTCTGCGCGAAATAGGCACGTCCTGACTTGGCAAAGCGCCTCTGATACCGCGTCACACTGGTTTCCAATACCATCCCGTCCGCGGCACGCATCTCGATGTGCAGGTGACCGGGAATCCGCCCACGCCGAAGGAATGTCTTGCGCAGTGATCCAGAAACCCGAACACTGTCGGCGACAGCGCCGACGTGGACCTGCCCAATGATGGCGTTGTTCGAATCCACCCGGTCAATCTGCAGTCTGCTATCGGAAGCGAGATCCGGCGGCAGCACCCAACACCAGCATCAGCGAGACACCGCGCAGGCCAACGCGGAGACTATCCAGGTTCAGTCCGAGTGTGCGGCCGTAAGTCAAATGACGCATCACATCTCTCCTTTATGGCTTGAAATATCAACAGTCGGATCAGTGCCACGGGAAAACCAGCGATACATCGCCGGCACAACCAGAAGCGTAAGGATCGTCGAGGTGACCAGGCCACCGATTACCACCGCTGCCAGTGGTCGCTGCACTTCGCTGCCGGTGCCCGTCGCCAGCAGCAAGGGGATCAGCCCCAGGGCGGTCGTCACGGCCGTCATCAGCACTGGACGCAGGCGCAGCGATGCGCCCTGGATGCTGGCCTCATCGACCGAAAGACCCTGGCTTACCAGCTGGTTGAGGTAGGTCACCAGCACCATGCCGTTGGTTAGGGCAATGCCGAACAGTGCGATGAAGCCCACCGAGGCCGGCACCGACAGGTTCTCGCCCAACAGCCATAGGCTGATCACACCGCCAACCAGGGCCAGCGGGATGTTGAGCAGAATCAGCACGGTGTTCTTGATTGAGCCGAAACTCGAATACAGCAGCAGAAAGATCAGCGCGAGCGTGACCGGCACGACCAGCACCAGGCGTTGGTTGGCCTGCTGCGCCAGCTCGAACTGGCCACCCCAGCTGACGAGATAACCGGGT
>CAZCDY010000140.1:0-10263 GCA_964497145.1 uncultured Gammaproteobacteria bacterium | reverse complement strand
ACCTCCAAGTAGATGCGCCCTGCCGGGCGCACCATGAAAAAGCCCCGGCATCCAAGGGATGACGGGGCTTCCGAGCTATTGCCTCGCGGCGTGCTTATTCAAACGGGTGCCGGAGCACGATGGTTTCTTCACGATCCGGTCCTGTGGAGATGATGTCGATCGGGGTCTCGCACAGTTCCTCGACCTTGCGCAGATAGGCACGTGCGGCCTCCGGCAGAGCATCACGCGAGCTGGCACCGATGGTCGATTCCTTCCAGCCCGGCATCTCGATGAATACCGGCTCGCACTGTTCGAAACGATCGGCGCCGACCGGCGGGGTGTCCACTTCCTGGCCGTCGAGCCTGTAGGACACGCAGATCTTTACCGTATCCATACCATCGAGTACATCGAGCTTGGTGATGCACATGCCGGTAACACTGTTGATCTGCAGCGAACGGCGCAGCGCGACCGTATCCAGCCAGCCGCAACGACGCTTGCGCCCGGTGGTGGCACCAAACTCATGGCCGCGCTCGCCCAGACGCGCGCCGTCCGCATCCTCCAATTCGGTCGGGAACGGGCCTTCGCCCACGCGGGTGGTATAGGCCTTGACGATGCCCAGCACGTAATCGATGTCGCGCGGGCCGACACCGCTGCCGCTGGCAGCGCCACCGGCCGTGGTATTCGATGAGGTGACATAGGGATAGGTGCCGTGGTCAATGTCCAGCAGTGCCCCCTGCGCACCCTCGAACATCACGCTTCCTCCCTGCCGACGCAACTGGTGCAGCGTTCCGGGCACGTCCTCGATCAGCGGGCGCATCTGCTCGGCCTGGGCCAGTGCCTCGTCCAGCACCTTCGCGTAATCGACGGTGTCGAACTTGAACAAATGCTCGAGCGAGAAGTTGTGATAGTCCATCACCTCGCGCAGGCGCTCCTTGAAGTGTTCGGCATCCAGCATCTCGCCGAGACGGATACCACGACGTGAAACCTTGTCCTCGTAACAGGGGCCGATACCACGACCGGTGGTACCGATCGCCTTCTTGCCACGTGCGGCCTCGCGCGCCTGATCGAGCGCGATATGGTAGGGCAGGATCACCGGACAGGATTCGCTGATACCCATGCGACTGCGCGCGTCGACGCCACCTTCGGCGAGCATGTCGAGCTCTTCGAGCAATGCGCTGGGTGACAGCACAACACCGTTGCCGATCAGACAACGCACCTCGTCCCGCAGGATGCCCGAGGGGATCAGGTGCAGGACAGTTTTTTTACCCTTGATGACCAGGGTGTGACCCGCATTGTGTCCGCCCTGAAAACGCACCACGGCATCGGCCTTGTCGGTCAACAGATCGACGATCTTGCCCTTGCCCTCATCACCCCACTGGGTACCAATGACGACTACGTTCTTGCCCATCGGATAATCTCTTCTCGGTTGGTGGCTAGAGTGGAACAATTTCCCAAGTGTCAGCCTGTTTCTGTAACTGGTGTGAGCAACCCATCTCCGCCACATCGCCGGACTGACCGGGCAGCTTGCGAATCACCACCGTACCGGCTGCGCGCAGCTCTTCGATCCTGTCCTGCAGGCCGGCATCGAACCCGCCGGGCGCCAGAACAGCGCCCTCGAGTACCTGTCCGGCATGACTGCCCAGGCGCATCAGGGTCTTGAGATCGGCACTGAAACCGGTTGCGGGACGCGCCCGCCCGAAAACCTCACCGATCTTGTCGTAACGACCGCCGCGCGCGACCTCCTGGCCCTCACCGGGGACAAAGGCGGCAAACACGACGCCGGTCTGATAGTGGTAGGCGCGCAGCTCGGCCAGGTCGAAGTGAACCGGCAGGTCGGGCAACCGCTGACGCAACTGCTTGGCCACGGCCTCGACGTAATCGATCGCCTCGGCAACCTCGGCGGGTGCGTCGGCCAGAATCTCCCGCGCGCGTGGCAACACCTCGTCGTCGCCGTTCAACTGCACCAGCGCGATGAGCATACCGCGCATTCCGGCATCCAGGCCGAAGCTGTCGACCAGCGCCTCGATGTCAGTCGTGGCCTTGCGCTGCAGCGCCTCGAACAGATCGGCTTCCTGGCGCTCGCTCAGACCGGCAGCACCGGCCAGGGCACGGTAGATTCCGACATGGCCAAGGTCCAGGTAGACATCCTGCATGCCCGCAACACGCAGGGTCTCCATCATCAGGCAGACAATCTCGACATCGCTGTCGACACCGGCATGCCCGTAAAGCTCCGCACCGATCTGCAGCGGACTGCGTGAACCTGAAAAACCGTCGCCCAGGGTGCGCAACACACTGCCGATGTAGCACAGGCGGGTCGGCGCCTGGTGACGCAGCCGGTGTGCATCGATGCGCGCGGCCTGCGGCGTGATATCGGCACGCACCCCGAGCTGGCGTCCGCTGACCTGATCGGTCAGGGTGAACGTCTGCAGGTCCAGATCCTTGCCCGTCCCGGTCAAAAGCGATTCGAGAAACTCGATAAAAGGCGTGATAACCAGCTGATATCCCCAGCCGGCGTAACAATCGAGCAGAGAACGCCGCAGCGCCTCCAGCGAACGCGCCTGCGCAGGCAGCAGTTCGTCTATGCCTTCGGGCAACAACCAGGTGTTGTCTTGGTTCATTTGTTAACGTACCAGATATAACAGCACCAGGCCCGCCAGCATGGTAAACAGGCCGCCGTTGCGCAGCGCCTTGTCATCCATCTCGCCGACCATTCGCATCATGTTGCGGAAACCGCGCGGATTGGCAAATGGCAGGATGCCCTCTATCACCAGCATCAGGGCCAGCGCGGCCCAAAGGTCCTGCCACATCGCTTTGTCCACAAAAAAGCCCGGGTGCCCGGGCTTACTCGGTTCGACCACCGATGGTGGCCAGTAGGACCAGCACCACCGAACTGGGCAAATTTTCCCAGATCGGCATCGCATTGTCCATTTAAGTGCTCAAATAGGACCGCCACGGCCGGCAAAAAGGGCCGGGGTCCGACCCCGGCCCCTGCTCTGACCCAATAGCGGGGCTCTGCGAACTGCCGAACTTACCGCATGGCCCACTAGGGCCGACTTTTTTCGGAATTGAAATAACGGAAGAAATCCGAATCCGGGTCCAGCACCATCATGCTGCCACCATCGGAAAACACGTCTCGATAGGCCGACAGGCTGCGCCAGAAGATGTAAAACTCGGTATTCTGCTCGAAGGCCGCGGCATATATGTTGGCCGCACCGGCATCACCCTCGCCCCGCAGCAATTCGGCCTGGCGGAAGGCATCCGCGACTATCTCTATGCGCTGCCGGTCGGCGTCCGCCTGGATCCTTTCCGCGGCCTCGGCACCCTCTGCACGCAGCTCCGCGGCCACCCGCTGGCGTTCGGTACGCATACGTTCGTAGATGTTTTCGCTGATGTTGTCAGTGAAGTCGATCTGTTTGATCCTGACATCGACGATCTCGACACCCAGGTCAGCCGCCTGCTCGTTGGCGTTCCCGGCCAAGGTCGCCATGATCTCGGCACGTTCACCGGACACCACCTCCCTTACGGTGCGCTTACCGAACTCGTCACGCAGCGCGGCGTTGATCCGCGCCGACAACAGACGGGACGCAGCATCCTGGTTGCCGCGGGTCGAGCGATAAAACTGGGCCACATCGGCGATACGCCACTTGGCGAACGAGTTCACCACCACGAATTTCTTCTCTATGGTGAGGAACTGCTCAGGATCGGCGTCCAGGGTCTGTATGCGCTTATCGAACTTCACCACATCCTGGATGACCGGCACCTTGAAATGCAGGCCGGGCTTGAAGTCGGCATCGACAATCTCACCCAGTCGCAGCAACAGGGCCAACTGCGCTTCCTTGACCACGAACATAGATGCACTGCCGACGAATACCAGTACGGCAACGAGGACCAGCACGAGCATGCCTTTTCCGGAATTCATTAGCGTTCCCTCCGCGAGCGATCAGTTCCGCGACGACTGTCGAACGAGGTACCGGGTCGATCACCGCCGGTCGGTGGCAGCGCGATCCTCGGTGAATCAGGCGCTTGGAACTCTTTTTCCCGTGTGCTCGGCTGGATCATACGGTCCAGCGGCAGGTAGGTCAGATTGCTGCCTTCTTTTACGTCCAGCAGCACCTTACCGGTATTGCTGAGCACGTCCTGCATGGTCTCCAGGTACAGGCGCTCGCGCGTGACCTCCGGCGCCTTCTCGTATTCGCGCAACAGGGCAAGGAAGCGTTGCGACTCACCCTCGGCCACTGCAAGCATACGCGCCCGATAACCTTTGGCCTCTTCGACGACACGGGCCGCCTCACCGCGTGCACGTGGCACCACGTCGTTGGCGTAGGATTGGGCCTGGTTCTGCAGACGTTCCCTGTCCTCACGGGCACGGATCGCATCGGCAAAGGCCTCGGAGATCGCCTCCGGCACGTCGGCGCGCTGGATGTTGACATTGGTCACGATCAGGCCGGTGCGGTAGAGATCAATCAGTTGTTGGGTACCCTGCCGCACGGAGGCCGCGATCGCGCTGCGATTCTCGGTGATGATGTCATCAAGCTGGCTCCTGCCGATCACCTCACGCAGGCTGGACTCCATGGCGCCATGGATGGTGTTGCCCGGATCGGCATCCTGGAACAAGAAGTCGGCCGCGTCCTGGATGCGGAACTGCACCTCGAGCGTGACATCCGCGATGTTCTCGTCCTTGGTCAGCATCTGTGCGCGGTGCTGAAACTTGTTCACCTGGTCGACGTTGACCACATTCACCGCATCGATGAAGGGCAATTTCAGGTGCGGTCCGGGTGCAGTCACGATGTGATAGGCGCCAAAGCGCGTTACCACGCCGCGTTCGGCCGGCTGGATGATGTAGAAGGCCTCCATCGCAAGGACCGCAATGACCACGAGGCCGACAATGATACCGACCCCCTTCTTGCTGGCGCCGCTCGGACCCCCGCCTTGGTCACCGGTGTCGCCGCCGCCACTGCCTCCGCCGCGGCGTTTGCCACCAAACAGGCCGCCCATCTTGTCCTGCAGCTTGCGGACTACTTCGTCGAGGTCAGGTGGTCCTTGATTCCCACCCTTGTTTTTCCAAGGGTCGCGGTCTCCACCACCCGGTTCGTTCCAGGCCATGCGTTACTCCCGTGCACTGGTTTGATTTGGTCCCGAAGGGATTGCTGGCAGCGATTCTACCAACAGTGCCGCCCCAGGGAACCTTTAAATGAGTCCGGACATAGGTATTTCTGTCTGGAATACAAAAATTAGGCCCGCAGATTGCAAACCCAGCCGCCCCGTCCGCGGAATTTTCCGCCTTTAACTACGAACTCGGGTTGTGTTGCCGACCTGATTCCAAACCCGCGGTGAGCTCAACCGGTCCCTCTTACGTTCTCGAGGCCATCCTGCCATTGCTGCGCCAATCTCGGCTCATGTTTTTTCAGACGCTCATAGTCTCGACGCTTCAACTCCACGTCGAGTTCCCAACCCCCGTCCTTCGCGTGGTTTTCGCCCAGGACCACACCCTGCTCGAAAAGCAGGGCACGCAGTCTGCCATCGGCAGGACCCAGCTGCACGTGGCCGCTCACCACATCGCTGTGGAACCGCTGGGTGAGGGCCTCGAGGAGTCCGTCCACGCCGTCGCCGGTCTTGGCGGAAAGCCACACGCGAATCACCTCGCCCTGCTCGTTATGTTCGATCCGGGGCCCGGCCTCCGGCATGAGATCGATCTTGTTGTACACCTCGACAAGCGGCACTTCGTCTGCGCCGATCTGCTTGAGGACATCCTCGACCTCGAGCACCTGATCGTTGCGCTGATGGCTGTGTGCATCGACCACATGAAGCAGCAGATCAGCCTCCACCGTCTCCTGCAGGGTCGATTTGAAGGCCGCGACCAGTTCGTGCGGGAGGCGGGAGACGAAACCCACGGTATCGGCCAGGATCAGACTGCTGTCATCCTGCAGCTGCACCCGGCGCAGGGTCGGGTCGAGGGTCGCAAACAGCTGATCCTGGGCATACACACCGGCGGCCGTGAGGCAATTGAACAGACTCGACTTGCCGGCATTGGTATAGCCGACCAGCGACACGGTAGGGACCTCGTTACGCCGACGCGAACGCCGGCCCTGCTCTCGCTGGCTGTCGACGCGGGCCAGGCGACGCCCGATCTGGTCGATGCGCTGATTGAGCAGGCGGCGGTCCGTCTCCAGCTGGGTCTCACCCGGTCCGCGCAGTCCGATACCCCCCTTCTGCCGCTCCAAGTGGGTCCAGCCACGCACCAGGCGCGTAGAGAGATGGCGCAGTTGAGCCAGCTCGACCTGCAGCTTGCCCTCGTGCGAACGCGCACGCTGGGCGAAGATGTCCAGGATCAGCCCGGTGCGATCGAGCACCCGGCACTCGAGCAACTTTTCCAGGTTGCGTTCCTGACTGGGTGACAGCGGATTATCGAAGATCACCAGCTCGGCACCGTGCATCCGGACCTGGTCACGTACCTCTTCGGCCTTGCCGCTGCCGAGGAAGAGTCGGGGGTCGGGCACCTTGCGCTGAGCGCTGACCAGCGCGAGTGGATCGGCCCCGGCGGATCGGGCGAGCTCGGTGAACTCGTTCAGCTCATCAGGTTCGGGGGCTCCGTGCAGGCCAAGATGCACGAGTATGGCCTTTTCTCCGCTCTGGGGGCGTTCAAACATCGGCGTCAATCAGCGAGAACAGGCCGCACAAAGCCATCGACCCCACGCACAATGCGTGGGGTCGATGCTCGTAAAACTTGGGCAGCAGTGCAATCAGGCGTTGCCAGGGTCTGCTTCGTCGTCATCCGAGTGTGCATGCTGGATACGCACATTCCTAGCCGGCACGACGGTGGAAATAGCGTGCTTGTAAACCATCTGGCTCACGCTGTTCTTCAACAAAACCACGAACTGATCAAATGACTCAACGGTCCCCTGGAGTTTGATTCCGTTCACCAGGAAAATCGACACCGGCACGCGCTCTTTGCGCAATGCGTTCAGAAATGGGTCCTGTAGGCTTTGTCCCTTCGACATGGGGGCTCCCTGTTTTTGTGCTTGCTTGGTTATTCTTTACGCTCAAGCAACTTGAGCGTAGACACGATGCAGCAGGTCAAGCCAAGGCGGCCAGCGTCACTGCATCAAACTTTAACTTATACTTGACGCGTGAAAACTATAGCACAGTGATTTTCTCAGGTAAGCGAATTCTGTACGTTTTTCGTGGCTTTAGACGCATTTCACAACATTGGCTATAGCGTTAGCCACTGTTCGGCCCTTCAAGACTTGACCGGATCAGCGCCAGCGGTTCTGTGCCAGCGGCCTCGTCAAGCCAATGACAGCCCTGCTCGCTGCGCAGCCAGGTCATCTGACGCTTGGCCAGTTGCCGTGTCGCCGCCTGGCCGCGTTCGATCATTTCCTCGCGACTGCACTCCCCGCGCAGCCAGGCCCATACCTGGCGGTAACCCACCGAGCGCATCGAGGGCATGTCCGGCTCCAGGTCACCGCGCGCCACCAACCCCTCCACCTCGGCGACAAAACCGCTCTCCAGCATCGCCAGGAAGCGTTGGTTTATCCGCCGATGGAGTTCCTCACGCGAAACCGGTGAGCGCACCAGCTTGATTGCCCGGTATGGCATCGGCAGACCGACACCCGTCTGCAGTTCGCTCAACGGCCGGCCGGCCGCCTCCCATACCTCGAGCGCGCGCAGGGTGCGCTGCGGATCATTCGGATGGATGCGTCCGGCCGCTACCGGGTCCACTGCAGCCAGGCGCCGGTGCAGGGCCGGCAGGCCGGCCGTCTGCATCTCCCGTTCCAGACGTGCGCGGATCACAGGATCCGCCGGCGGCAGATCAGACAGACCGTACTGCAGGGCGCGAAAATACAGCATGGTCCCACCGACCAGCAGCGGAATCCTTCCACCGGCCGTGATCTCCGCCATCTCGCGCAATGCATCTTCACGAAACCGCGCCGCCGAATAGCTCTCGACAGGATCGCAGATATCGATCAGCCGATGGGGTGCCAGGGCCAGTTCCTGCGCGCTGGGCTTGGCCGTACCGATATCCATACCGCGGTACACCATCGCCGAGTCGACGCTGATCAGCTCGACCGGCAGGTGCCGGCGCAGCGCTATCGCCAGGTCGGTCTTGCCCGAGGCAGTCGGGCCCATCAGCAGGATGGCCACCGGCGCATTTTCGGAGGACCGAGTCACCGGACGCAGAGATCACGAAGGCTCGAAGGACACAGAGATACCTGGTGAATCCTCACTGGGTATCCCTCTACAAAGGTCCCGGCAGGAGCCTTCGCCCAAAGGTAAACGAAGCACGAAAAACCTTTGTGTCCTCTGTGCCCGTGCGCCCTCTGCATTCCCGAATCCGGTTGAGAAAACCTCACCGATCAACGCCCGCGCAGGAACAGCTTGTCCAGCGCCTGCATGTCCAGCTGGGTCCAGGTCGGGCGGCCGTGGTTGCACTGGCCGCTGCGCTCGGTCCTTTCGATGTCGCGCAGCAGGGCGTTCATCTCCTCGATACCGAGGCGGCGGTTGGCGCGCACCGAGCCATGACAGGCCATGGTCCCCAGCACCTCGTTGATCTGTTCGAGAATTCG
Source organism: uncultured Gammaproteobacteria bacterium (assembly GCA_964497145.1). GTDB lineage: Bacteria > Pseudomonadota > Gammaproteobacteria > Chromatiales > Chromatiaceae > Thiosocius. The sequence goes on along the minus strand of CAZCDY010000140.1, from coordinate 1,720 downwards.
TCGACTGCTGCCGTGCACCACCAGATCGGCCAGGACATCGCGCAACAGGCGTTCGGCGTCCGCCTGCCGCAACAGCGCCGGCAGGGCTCGCACCACCAGGCTCTGATCGCCCAGACGGTCGACCTCCATTCCCAGCTCGGCAAACAGATCGTCGTGCTGCTCGACCAGATCGGCCTCGCGCTGACTGACGGCGACGCTGACCGGCACCAGCAGCGGCTGGCTCTTGATCCCCTCGCCTTCCCGCGCGCGCTTGAAGGCCTCATAGGTGATGCGCTCGTGTGCGGCGTGCATATCGACCAGCACCAGGCCCTGCCGGTTCTGTGCCAGCACATAGACGCCGTGCAGCTGCGCGATCGCAAACCCCAGCGGATGCTCCTCGGCAGAGACCTCAGCCGTCACCTGTGGCCGCGCCGCCGCGACGCCGCTCTGGACCGCCGGCGGTGCCTGCCACTCCCGGCTTGCACGGTAGGCCTCGCGTCGTTCCGCCACCCGCAGCGGCATGTCGGCCTGACGAGGTATCTGCGCAGGCTCCCCGGCGCCGCCGGGCAAGGCCATCCGCTCTGAAGCCCCCTCCCTGACCGCCTCGGTGGCCGGCTCGGCCAGCACCTGATGCAGGGTACGGAACAGAAAATCATGTACCAGCCGGCTCTCGCGAAAACGCACCTCGTGTTTTGTCGGGTGCACATTCACATCGACCAGGGCCGGCGACAGCCCCAGAAACAGCACATAGGCCGGATGGCGGCCATGGTAGAGCACATCCTGGTAGGCCTGGCGCACCGCATGCGTCACCAGCTTGTCGCGCACCATCCGCTGATTGACATAAAAATGCTGCATATCGGCCTGACTGCGCGAGAATGCGGGGCGCGCCACCCAGCCGCTCAGGCTCAGTCCCGCCGCCTCGTGTTCGAAATACAGCGCCTCCTGCAGAAATGCGGGGCCGAGGAGGTCCGAAAGGCGGCGCTCGTGGCTGGCGCGGTCGGCCGCTCGATTGGCGCACAACACCTCGCGGCCATTGTGATTCAGCACGAAGCTCACGTCGTAGCGGACCAGCGCCAGGCGTTTGATCACCTGCTCCAGGTGCCCGAACTCGGTCTTGTCCTTGCGCAGAAACTTTCGCCTTGCGGGGGTGTTGTAAAAAAGGTCGCGAACGGCAACCACGGTGCCGCGCGTCAGGGCGGCAGGGCGGATCCCCCCGTCCTCAGCTGCCAGTTCCCAGGCCTGCGCCGCATCCGCGGCACGGGATATCAGACTCAGGCGCGAGACCGAAGCGATCGCGGGCAGCGCCTCACCACGAAACCCCATACTGGCGATACGCTCGAGATCCTCCAGCGCCTGCAATTTGCTGGTCGCATGACGCGACAGCGCCAGGGACAGGTCGTCCTTCTCAATGCCCGAGCCGTCGTCGGTGATCCTGATCAGTTTGATCCCGCCCTGCTCTACATCGATCTGTATCCGCTGTGCGCCGGCATCCAGGCTGTTCTCGACCAGCTCTTTGACGACCGAGGCCGGCCGCTCGACCACCTCGCCGGCGGCGATCTGGTTGACCAGTTGGGTGGGTAAGGCGCGTATGCGTGAAACCATGCCGCATTCTGCCATCGCCGGCGTCTGCTGCGTAGGGCGATGACCGAACGGAATTGCGCCGCGTCGGGATGTGCCGTGTAGCCGGCGGAATACGCTTACGCTATTCCCCCTACGGCTGCACCTTCCGGGCCTCCCACAA
>CAZCDY010000139.1:1023-10314 GCA_964497145.1 uncultured Gammaproteobacteria bacterium | reverse complement strand
ATCAAACGATTCACCCCCACTCTGCAGTCCCGTGGCGATCCCCGGCACCGGTGCCATGACATCTGGATCCGGCAGCGAGCCGATCGCGGCCAGGGCCACCACAGAGGCGAGCACGATGCTGCCGATCGCAGCGTTACGCCCTCGCGCGCGCTCCGCCTGTACATCCAAATAACCCCAGATACTCAAAGCCAGCGCGACCACGGCAAACACGATCAAGGCGATCACAGAATCCTGATCCAGGGCCTCCTGTTCGAGCCCGATCATCACGAACAGAAGAACCGCGATGACCAGAGCGGCAATCACCTTTGCGCTGAACCTGGTCTCCGGTTTCCCGGCTTCCTCCTTTTTCAGTCCGGGATCGGCAGCTTCAATCTTCGCAATCAGCCTGTCGATATCGAAGTTCCAATAGGTCTCTTCCTCACTCAGCCGCATCGCCTGCAGGCCGGCAAATTCACGCAGGGAATCGGGTACCTGATCCACTTTGAGCTCTGGCGCCCCATCCACCAACACCGGGATCACCCGCGCATCCGAAGCCATGGCGGCCTCGATCTCCTGACGGACCCAGTCGTCGACAGCATCAAGCCGGCGACTCCCCTGCATGTCCTGCATTTCCAGCCAGCGCGGACCGATGACTACCAAAACGACACTACAGCGGCTGATTGTGTCCCTGATCACATCCGCGAACGGCAAGCCTGCATCTATGTCCTCGAGGTCGATAAAGACCTTGTCCGCACCAAAAGACTGTTTGAGCTTGTCTTTGAGCCGGTAGGCGGCATGTTTCGAACCACTGCGTCGATAGCTGATGAAGACCGCCGACATGAACCTTTCCCCCTTTACCACCTTGCAATCCTGCTTCGCCAAATCTAGCTCAGAATCGGCGAGGCAGCAGAAGTCGCAAGGTTAACACCGGTCACATGAAGTCCGTATCCACAACGGCTAAACTGACCGCATGCAATCAGGTAAAGAACAAGCTCGATCGGCCGGGGCCTTGCTTGCCGGCGCTTTTCAGGGTGTCCTGTCGACTCATTCAATCGAACACGAGGGCTATCCCTTCGGGTCGGTGGTTCCCTATATGCGGGATCAGACCGGCGTCCCGATCATGCTGCTCAGCCACCTGTCCCAGCATACGAAAAACCTCGACGCCAACCCTCGTTGCGGCCTGACCCTGTTGGAATCAGGCGGCGGCGATGTGCAACAGCGCGCACGGCTCAGTGCCATCGGCGATGTCTCGGCAATAGCGACGACCGCGGATACAGAACGCTATTTCGACTATTTCCCGCAGACCCGTGTCTATCACGATGAACTGGGGTTCCGTTTTTACCGGTTTCAGCCCATTCGCTTCCACTGGAACGGCGGGTTTGCCACGGCGCGCTGGTTCGATCCAAGTCGCATCCTGCAAACAACCCCTTTCAGCCTTGAGGTCACAAAGCAGATACTCGGGCACATGAACCGGGATCATGCAGAAGCGCTCCGGCATTACCTCCGACGTATCGCCGACGACTCGCCCGATCGGCCCGTGGTCATGGTCGGTATCGATGGTGAGGGCATGGATCTGCGTGCCGATGAGCAGTTGAACCGTGTCCATTTCCCTCGCAACGTAAAGACCCCGGAGGAGGCGCGCGCACTCCTGGTCGAAATGGCCGCAAGTGACGCCTAGTCCTGGCCCCCGATCTGCGGTACACCGGGCACGCACCGGCGCGTGGTCCGAAACGACCCGCCCAATCCGATGACAGATGATCAGGACAGAGCGACGCCGTACGCGCCCACCGGAATACGCCGCCTGACCAACCTGCATCGCGGCGAGGGCGCCGCGGCATTCTGGTCCTTCGCCTACTTCTTCTCGCTGCTCTCGAGTTATTACATCCTGCGCCCGATCCGCGACGAAATGGGGATCAGCGCCGGACTGGACAAGATGCACTGGTTGTTTACCGGCTCCTTCATCGCCATGCTGCTGGTGGTTCCCGTGTTCGGCTGGATCACATCACGCTATCGGCGAAGCCGGTTTCTGCCCTATATCTATCTCTTTTTCATCAGCAACATCCTGTTGTTCTATGTCCTGTTCGAATCCGAGCGGGCGGTCGTCCATATCGCTCCGATGTTCTTTATCTGGCTCAGCGTATTCAACCTCTTTGTCGTCTCCGTATTCTGGAGCTTCATGACCGACCTGTTTGCCGACGAACAGGCAAAGCGCATTTTTGGCCTCATCGCGGCAGGCGGCACCCTGGGAGCAATCACCGGCCCACTGCTCACGGCCATACTCGTGCAACAGATCGGGATGAGCCGGATGCTTTTGATCTCGGCCGCCTTGCTGGCACTGGCGGTGATCTGCATCCGCCGGCTGACACTTTGGCAAAGCGCCAGAACGAGGTGGGCGGCCGGCGACAGGCGCGGGGACGGCACACAAGACACAGAACAACCCCTGGGCGGTGGCATCCTCGACGGCATAAGACTCCTGCTGCGGTCGCCTTACCTGATGGGTATCTGCGCGCTGATCCTGTTGTACTCCACGCTCTCCACCTTCCTGTATTTTCAGCAGGCGCAGATTATCAAGGATGCATTTGGCGATTCCGAAACCCGCACGGCCGTATTCGCCGCAATGGATCTGGCGGTCAACGCACTCACGCTGTTCCTGCAGGTCTTTGTCACCGGACGGTTGGTGAAACGCCTCGGACTGGGGCTGACACTGGCCCTGATCCCGCTGCTGCTCAGCATCGGTTTTCTGGCCCTGGCGCTGTTACCGGTGCTCGCGGTGCTGGTAAGCGTGCAGGTACTCCGGCGAGCCGGCAACTACGCCATCATGCGACCGGCGCGGGAGATGCTATACGTCGTGGTGAGCCGCGAGGAAAAATACAAGGCCAAGAACTTTATCGATACCGTCGTCTACCGCGGCGGAGATGCTGCAAGTTCGTGGGTCTATGCCGCGATGCGCAGTTTTGGACTGAACCTTTCCACTGTCGCATGGATCGCCATACCCCTGGCGTTGCTATGGAGCGGGATTGGCTTGTGGCTCGGTCAGAAGCACGGAGTACGCGCAATCGGCGCGAAGATGGAAACAACAGGTGATTGATATGAACGACCGCGACCATCAGATCAAGCGACGGAATTTTCTCAAGCTCGTGGCCGGACTGGCAGGCGGGTACTGTCTCCATGCCGGAACCGTCTCTGCACAGGACCGCGCGCCGATCAGGAAGGCCATTGCCTCCAGCGGGGAACAGATACCGGTCATCGGCATGGGTACATCGCGCACCTTCGAGGCTGCCGGAGACCAGGCCATGATCGCCAATCTGGCCAGGGTGATGCAGACATTCTTTGCGCAAGGTGGGACAGTCATCGATTCGTCGCCGATGTATGGGTCCTCCGAGCAGGTTATCGGCAGACTGCTGCAGACGGTCACCCCTGGCAGTGGCCTGTTTGCAGCCACCAAGGTCTGGACCGACGGGCGCGAGTCGGGCATCAGCCAGATGGAGCAGTCGCGCCGGCTATGGGGTATCGACCGGTTTGACCTGATCCAGATACACAATCTTCGCGACTGGAAAGTCCACTACAAAACACTCATGGACATGAAGGCCGAGGGCCGAATCCGCTACATCGGAATCACCACCTCGCATGGACGTGACCATCAGGAGCTGCTGTCCGTACTGGAAAAACAAACCTTCGACTTCGTGCAGTTCAGTTACAACATCGGCAACCGCGAGGTGGAGCGTGCCTTGCTGCCATTGGCTGCTGAGCGCGGTATCGCAGTGATAGTAAACCGCCCGTTCGCGCGCGGCAGTCTGTTTGGCGCAACCAGGGGCAGGCCGCTACCTGAATGGGCGGCTGACTTCGATTGTGCAAGCTGGGGCCAGTTTTTTCTGAAGTATGCTGTATCCCATCCGGCGGTGACCTGCGCCATTCCCGCGACTTCTAAGGTCCACCACATGGAAGACAACATGGGAGCGGGATTCGGCAGGCTGCCCGATGCACCAATGCGCAAGCGCATGGAGTCCTACTTCGAGTCTCTGTGAATCGGGTTCAGCCGCAGCGCGCCGCACACTGAGCCAATGAGGACTCAGGTGGGACGCTGCGCCACCAGCTGGGCACGATTGCGGAAGCCGCGGGAAGGGTCCCCCACTCCGCCCTCGTCACGATAGAAACGCACCAGCAGCTGCGGGAACAGTTCCAGCAGCTCATTGGTGGCCAGACGGTAGAGGACATTGCCGGGACCGCTGTCATCCACGCGTTCCCGGCCGAAGGTCTGGTAGAACAACAGACCGCCGGGTTTCAACGCAGCGGCGATATGGGCGCAGAGCTCACGCTCCAGAAAGTGCCCAACACAGATGACATCAAATCGCTCAGGCTCGGGTGGGTCCTCGACCACATCCCTGACCTCGGCATGTAAAGGCAGGGACTGCGCGCGCAGTTTCAGGGTATTGATCGCCACCGCGGACAAATCCCAGGCCCAGGTCTGCAGACCACGCTCGGCCAGCAACAGGCCGCTTCCCCCCAGTCCGCAGGCCAGATCGAGAGCCGCGCCCCCGGCCGGCAGCAAATGCACGTTTTCGATCAGCACCTCGAGTGCACCAGGCGTCTGCTGCGCCTGATCGTAGAGACTGTCCCATTTTTCTCTCAGCTTGATGTCGCTCATCGTCCCCACATTGCAGGTTCGTCGTGCCGTCTGCCGCCCGGGCAAGCTGAAGTTTAACTTTGCCGCCGTTCGCAGGATACACTTGACGCATGGTGCCGGGCCCCGACCCGGCCGTTACCTTGGCAAATGACCGGTGAGGGCATACAGACACCTGATGCATACCAAGCACCTCGGACATGTCGTGCTCTACGTGCGCGATCTTCAGCGCTCGCTGGCTTTTTACCGCGACCTCATGGGCCTGAAAGTCGTGGGCGAAACCTTCAACGGACGTGCCTGCATCCTGAGCAGCGGTCGCACGCATCATGAACTGCTGCTTCTCGAGGTCGGCGATGCGCCACAGGGACCACGTGGCCGCCGCCTGGGGCTCTACCATATCGGCTGGTGCATCGGTGACAGCGACGACGAACTACGCGCAGCCAAGACACAACTGGAGGCCGCGGGCATCACGATCGAAGGCATGTCGGACCACTGGATCAGCCATAGCCTGTATCTGCGCGACCCGGATGACAACGAGGTAGAGCTCTATGTCGATGTCCCAGGCTATGATTGGCATGAGCGGACGGAGTGGCTGCACCAGCCGGTCAGGCCGCTGGATCTTTCCTGATACGTCCGCGGCACAGCTAGCTGGACGCAGACCGGCAGCGCACCGCACACGAAGGTAGGGGCAATACAATGCAGTCGCTAAGCGCTACCGAGGTTCTCAAGCGCCAGCCGCTCGACGCGCTGAAAGAATTATCGACCTTCGGCGCGCTTCCAGCAGAGACCCTATGCTGGCTCCTGGAGGAAGGCCGGATATCACGACTCGACAGAGGTGAGTCATTGTTCGAGCCTGGCCGACGGGGTGACAGTTTTTTCGTGATCCTCGATGGGAGTGTCGCTTACTACAGACCCGGCAAGGATCAATACACCTACATCAGGGACTACAGAAAGGGGCAACAGATCGGCTTCTCGAACACGCTGGCGCTGCACGACAGGGTCGGCATGGCTATCGCGACAAGCGAGGCACTGATACTGGAAGTCGACTACCGGCTGTTCAATCGCCTGCGGCTGGAGTTTCCGCCCGAATTCGGTTTGATGATGCTGAATCTCGCCCGCGAACTCGCAAGAACGATTCGCTCAGTAGATGACGCAATTGTGGACATCAAGTCCCACGGCATCATCATGGACGACCCGGCTCTCAAATAACGTTCGGGAACACTCCAGGTCCGCAAAGATTGAGCAAGCGGTCGGCCGTCAACGGTCTGCCACATTCGTCGACCGTGCGCCGGGACGGATCACTTTGCGCAGCCTCGGAGCCAGCCACCAGCTTCCCGACATGCCAAGCGCCATCGCCGACAACATCTGCATCACAATCATCAGTGCAAGCGTTTGCAGGCTGCCCGAAAGACACCGGCTGCCAGACCTCCCCATGCACCGAAACCAACTCAGATCGCGTCGAGGGCATCGGCCAGGGCCTCCCAGGACAACAGCACGCAACGTCGCCGCGCCGGATGCTCGCGCACCGCAGACAGCGCCTGCAGGTCCTCAGGTGGCGGCGCCAGATCAGTGCCGTCGCCCTGCTGGAACCAGTCCTGCATATGATGGCAGAGCTGCCGCGCCTCCTCTGTGCTTTGCCCGCTGACGGCGTCGGTCATCATCGAAGACGAGGCGATGCAGACGGAACAGCCACGGCCGCGGAATTTTACCTTTGCCAGACGACCGTCATGCAGGTACAGGCCAACCTCGACCTCGTCGCCACATCGTGGATTGCCCCCGCGGCGCACTACGTCGGCACCCTGCAGTTCGCCGTCGCACCTGTTGTGCGGATGGCGGTAGTGCTTCAGCAAAGTCTCTTTGTAGAGGCTCGACTCTTCCATCGCTCCCCCTAGGCCAACAACCGGCGCGCATTGTCAACGGCCCGCACCAGAGCGTTCACGTCACCCGGGCCGTTGTATATGCCAAAGCTGGCGCGCGCCGTGGCCACCAGACCGAGCCGGCGCATCAGCGGCTGAGCACAATGGTGGCCGGCGCGGATCGCCACACCCTGCTCACCCGCGACCTGAGCCACATCATGCGGATGCACACCTTCGAGGGTGAACGAAAGGATGGCTGAACGCTGTATACCCGCTGGCGGCCACAGGCGAACACCGGGCAATTCGGCCAGCGCGGCCGCAGCCAGCGTCGTCAGAGATGCGACATGCGCATGCACCCGCTCCAGGCCAAGGCGCTCGAGATAGTCGGCCGCCGCTGCAAATCCCAGCGCAGCGGGCAGATTCGGCGAGCCGGCCTCGAAACGCGCCGGCAGCTGCGTCCAGCTGCTCTCCGCTATGCCCTCGCCTACCTCGTCGACCATGCCGCCGCCAACCAGCAACGGTTGCATTTCCGCCAGCCGCGCAGCGCGCCCGTAGAGAAGCCCGATACCCGCCGGGCCGTACATCTTGTGGGCCGAACAGGCGAGAAAGTCGCAGCCCAGTTCGGCCACATCGATAGCCAGGTGCGAGACGCCCTGCGCCGCATCGACCAACACAGGTATACCCAACGCACGCGCACTGGCACACAGTTCGCGCAGCGGCGTATCCACCCCAAGCACATTGGAGACCTGACTCAACGCGATCATGCGCGTCTGCGGGGCAAACAGTCCCGGTGCACCGGCAAGATCCAGACTGCCGTCCCGATTCAGCTCGATAATGCGGAGCTCGGCCCCCCGGTCCCGGCAGACCCGCTGCCAGGGCAGGTAGTTGGCATGGTGTTCCATGCGGCTGACCCAGACCCGGTCACCCGGACGCAGGCGCTCCCTGGCCCAGCCCCAGGCCACCATATTGATCCCCTCGGTGGTGCTGCGGGTGAAGATCACTTCATCAGCCGCAGCGGCACCCAGAAAACGCGCCAGGCGGGCGCGCGCCTGCTCATAGCTCTGCGTCGCCTCCTCTGCCAGTGGATAGAGACCACGATGGATGGGGCCATAGCACGCCGAATAGCAATCACTGACTGCATCGATGACAAGCTGTGGCTTGTGGGTGGTCGCGGCGTTGTCCAGATAGTGCAGACCCTGGGCCAGTGGAGCGTCCTGCAACAAAGGGAAGTCAAGCCGGATCTGCTGCGGATCCAGGCAGGCCTTATCTTCCAAATCGCGCGCCACCGTGGCCACACCTCATCCCTCGGCGGCGCGCAGGCGCCACTCCTGTTTCAACTTTTCACGCATGCGCATGCCACTGCCGCCGCGGCGCAAAAGCACGACCTCACTGATCACGCACAGCGCTATCTCCTCGGGCGTACGCGCACCCAGGTCCAGCCCTGAAGGTGCCATCACGCGTGCAATATCGCGCTCGCTGAAGCCCTCTTCGCGCAGGTAATCGAGCACCAGTCCGGAGCGCTTGCGGCTGGCGATCAGGGCGATATAACCCGCGTCTGAAGCAAGCGCCCGTTTCATGGATTCGTGATCGCCTTTGTGCTGTGTGGCAATCACCACGTAGTCCCCGGCTACCGGCTGCAGTTGGGCGTAATCCAGGTCGTCTGTGATCAGGCGACTGGCATTGGGGTATCTGTCCCAATCCACACCGGCGTCGTTCACGATCACCCGCATGCCGAGCAGGTCGCCGAGCACGCAAAGCGACTCGGCCACCCGGCCATGTCCCATGATCCAGAGATTGGGTCTGGGCAACACCGGCTCGATATATACCCGCATTCGGCCGCCACAGGGCATGCCGGCACCGAGTATCTCGTCGTCCAGATCGATATCCAGCATCGTCGTTTCCCCTTTCTCGATGCATTCCAGGGCCTTTTCGCAGGTCCCTGATTCGGCACAACCACCGCCCACCCAGCCGGCAACCATGCGCCCCTGGTGATCGATGACCGCCTTCGACGAGGTCTTCGCCGATACGGAACCGACAGTCTCCACCACCGTGGCCACGGCGAACGGCTGGCCGCTCTGCTGCAGTTCCTGGATGACTTGGAAGATTTCTTTTGCCATGACGGCCCTCTTACGCAGAGATCGGGAATTCGAATGTATCGGTTACACCCAGACGCTGCTGCAGCTCCTGGTAGGACTCGGGGGTATCGAGGTCGAACACCAGATGATCATTGTCCATCTCCACCGCGGTAACGAGTTCCGGGTGTTTCCGGATCAAACGCTTGCAACCGAGGTTGCGATCGCCCGCCAGTATCTGCCGCCGATGCGCATAAGCCAGCACGGTCGGATTGCCGCGCTCGCCCCGATAGGTAGGCACCAGTACCGACGTCGGGCATTGCGCGAAGGCGCTGGTCAGCCGTCGCAGATCACCGACATCAAGCAGCGGCTGGTCGGCAAGGCACACCAGCACCGCGTCGCAGGTGTGTTGCAATGCACCCATGCCGCAGTGCACCGAGGTCATCTGGCCTTCACGGTAGTTGTCATTGAAGACGATACGCAACGGCAGCCCGCGCAACAGTCCACGCGCCGTCTGTTGCTCGTGGCCGACCACAGCCACAAGCTCCTGCAGCCCGGCCCGCAACAGCGTCTCGGCAGTGCGGCGCAACAGCGGCTGGCCGGCGACCGGCAGGGCCAGCTTGTTGACCGTGCCCATGCGACGCGACTCGCCTGCGGCAAGGAGGATCGCAGAGAAAACGCTCACGTCACCCCCTGTTCCAATGGATAGCCCTGCGGATTCTTTTCGAAGGCATGCTGACAGCCGGCGCAGCAGAAATAGTAG
>CAZCDY010000139.1:0-857 GCA_964497145.1 uncultured Gammaproteobacteria bacterium | reverse complement strand
CTCTTCCGGTGTGACTGCGCCGATCTCGATACCGGCCGGCGAGATGATCGCATCCACCCGCGCCGGATCCTGACCGCGCTCCTTGAGATAGTTGCGCAGCTTGTTCGCCTTGCGCTCGCTGGCGACAAATGCGATTTGGGGCGAACCCGTTTTCAGCGCAGCCTCCAGGCCGGGCTCATCGCGCTTGCCCTGGGTTGCCACGACCACAAAGGGCGGCACGCCGCAGCGCAGGGAATCCAGCTCGAGGCCGTCGATGATTTGCACCGCCTGCGGGAACATATCGGCATCAGCGCCCGGAAAGGCGGCATGAACCGCAAAGCCGGCGTGATCGGCCAATACGCCCAGCGACTGGGCCGCCGGCGAGGCACCGATGATCAGCAGAGCAGGCCGGGCGATGACGGGATCGAGAAAGATATCCAAGGAGCCTCCACTGTGACAGGTCATACCAAAGTCGATGATGCCCGATTCCACCTCCCCGCCCTTGCTCGGGCTGACGCGGATCAGGCGCGCCTGGCCATCCTGGAGGACCTTTTTGGCCGTATCCAGCACCGCGGGCTGTGCACAGCCACCCCCGATCCAGCCGATCAGATCGCCTTCCGCAGTGACCAGGGCCTTGGCGCCCGGCTTGGCAGACGTGGGCGATTCCGACCGCACCACCGTGGCCAGCACGAAGGGGGTGCCATTCGCCTTGAGTTGCTGTGCCTTGTCCAGTACTGAGTCGCTGTGCAGCATTCTCGCGTCCTCTTTCTTATCAAAGCCCGGTCAGCACCGGTTCCAGGGCCTGCAGACTCTGCAGCTTGTGCGCCGGCGCAAAAAGATCGATCAGCGGCAGCGCGGCCTGCATGCCCCGGGTCCGG
>CAZCDY010000138.1:3631-10342 GCA_964497145.1 uncultured Gammaproteobacteria bacterium | reverse complement strand
TTTGCTCAGTGTGTTTCCTACCGTTCGCGACGACAGTTTGTCAGGTGGAGTCTGAACCATAGCGCCTCATGCGGGCCATGTCAGAGGTTATATCGCTAAGAACGCTTCTTCGCCTTCTTCCCTTTTTTGTCCTTCTTGGCTTTCTTTCCCTTTGTTTCTTTTTTATCTTTCTTGGCGTCCTTGTTCCGCTTTCGTTTCTTGCCTTTGCCAGCTTTCTGTCCTTCCGCCGTCCGGTGTTTCTTCTTTTTCCTCTTGATTTTTCCTTGGTCAGCCTGGCTCGCGTCGCTAGCGACTACCGGCTTGTCTTCAACATAGGCAAGCGTTTCTTTGACCGTCTTGTCGACCGCATATTTCGTGTTCACTGCGGGTTCGCCCGGTGAGGGTGTTTCAACCGTGCCGCGTTTTCGATTGAAAACGGCCTTGGCCAGCGCCTCAAACTCACGACTTCCCACGCTTCGCGGTTCCAGCTCAAAAACCGCGAGGCCTTCACTGAAAGAGTCTCGAAACACCATGCGGTCGCTAAGCCGTTGCGGTATCAATTCAACGCCGGGAAGCGCGGTCAAGGCGGCTGCTGCCTCGTCGGAGGCCATAATCGCCTTATTGGTATCTGCGCGATTGATAAACGTGATCGATTCCGGCGGACAGCCGTTCGTCGTCTTGTAGAGGAATTGTACGAAACGCTGGGTCGACCAGACATCTGCCTGTGAAGGCGTGACCGGGATCAATATGCGATCGGCTATCAAGAGCGCCTGCTTGAAGGATTCGAGGTCTGCGGTTCCGACATCGATAAGTGTCTCTTCGGCATGCCTCAGCGGACTCACACCAGGAAGCGGGCCGGGTTGCACAGGGATGGGGGGGGCGACTCCTTCATCCTGCCGCAGGGCGGCAACATCGGTCAGCGTTTGTTGGGGATCGAGATCGATCACCGTTATCTTCCTTCCTTGCGAACACAGCCATACCGCCAGATTGAAGGTCACCGTGCTCTTTCCGGTCCCCCCCTTCAGGTTTGCAATCACAGTTATCATTCTGATATTCCGACATATTTTTAACTGATTTTCTTGGCCGGGCCTCCCGGTTTCCACGCAGGGTCGAAGCTTGTCCAGGCGCCATTGACGCTGTCTGGCAAGGCCGCCCCGGTGTGAACCGCCTTATCCCCGCAGTTTCAGGCCCGTAGCCCAGCATTCAATCTTAAAGCATTCTGACGGTTGACATGCCGATGCGGTATCGGACGAGGTCGACCCGCCCCGAGCATTGAGGGCCGGTGGGACAATGACCATGGCTGTTGCCGGGACGCAATTTGGGGGGCGGCCGCGCCAGAGGACCGGGTCTATCGCTGCAAAGCGTATCCAGCGGGCATCCAATCCCGGGGCTCGTTCAGCGCATGGCCACGAGATTTGCGATCAACGCTTGTTGTGCCCTTTCTGCCTCTTCGGCGATTTTGTGCGCGATATCGGCCTCCGGACCGCAACATACGACTGCCGCGGCGGTGTGATCCCTGCTCGTTTGCGTGACCGCTTTCGCCAATGTGCTGGCGATGATCTTCGAGATTTTCGCAGTGTCTTGTTGCGAGAGGGGGGCGGACACAGCTTCCTTGATCTGTGCCACCGCGTCGTCTGCCAGGTGTTTCAATGTCATTTCACAATACCTTTGTGGATGGTTTGTTGTATAGCACAGCATTCACCTATGCGGCCGGTTTGTCTCCTGGCGAAAACACGCGATGGTGAGAGTGTTGCAGCCACCATGGAGTTTTCAACGCTGGACGGGCTTCTGCTAGGCACACGCAGCGGCATTGTCGGACCTGCTGCACGACCGCAGCGGCATGCTGAATGTCTCGGAGATCAGCGGCGATATGTCTTTAGCGGCGGTATCGGTGAGCATGCGGCAGTGATTCGTCGTAAAGTCTGTGAGCGGCTGCACTGCTTGGGTGTGGATTTCCACACGTCTGTCGACGAGGCCGGCAGTCCGGTACTCACATCTCCGGATGGCCCGGTCAGGGTGCTGGTGATTTCGACGAAAGAAGAACTGGGCATCGTCCGGCACAGGGTGTGGCTTGTTCAGGGTTTGCAGCAGCCTGGAGGGTAAGATGCCGGGCACCGAAATTCCAAAAAAATACAGCCAAGTAAAGGAACAGGCGGAGAGCCACCATGTCGACACCGGAAATGAATGAGTTTCACCGCATCAAACGCCTGCCGCCCTATGTGTTCGGGATCGTCAACGATCTGAAGGCGGCGGCGCGTGCGTGTGGTGAAGACATCATCGATTTTGGCATGGGCAACCCGGACCAGCCGACGCCGCAACATATCGTCGACAAGCTGGCCGAGGCGGCCCAACGCGGCGACACGCATCGGTATTCCCTGTCGAAGGGTATCCCGCGGTTGCGCAAGGCGATCTGCGACTGGTACCAGCGTCGCTACGACGTGGACCTGGATCCCGAGACCCAGGCCATCGTTACCATCGGGTCGAAAGAAGGCATTGCACATCTGGCACTGGCCTGCGTCGGGCCAGGCGATACCGTGTTGGTGCCGAATCCCACTTACCCGATCCATCCCTACGGTTTCATTATCGCCGGAGCGGATGTTCGGCATGTGCCGATGCAGAGCGATCTTGGCTTCCTGGCCGAACTTGAAAACGCTATTCACGCTTCCTGGCCGAGACCGAAGATGCTGGTGTTGAGTTTTCCATCCAATCCCACTGCACATTGCGTGGATCTGGAATTTTTCGAGAAGGTGATTGCGATCGCCAAGGAACACAGCATCTGGGTGGTTCACGACCTGGCCTACGCCGACATCGTATTCGATGGCCACACGGTCCCTTCGATACTGCAGGTGCCGGGTGCGGAAGAGATCGCCGTGGAGTGTTACTCCTTGTCTAAGAGCTACAACATGCCCGGTTGGCGCGTTGGCTTCATGTGCGGCAACAAGACCCTGGTCGGCGCCTTGGCACGGATGAAGTCTTATCTCGACTATGGCATGTTCACGCCGATACAGGTTGCAGCCATCGCCGCGCTGGAAGGGCCGCAGCAGTGTGTGGCCGAGATCCGCGACATGTACCAGAGTCGTCGCGATGTCCTGTGTGACGGCCTCAGCAACGCTGGTTGGCCGGTCGAGCGCCCGATGGCGACCATGTTCGTCTGGGCCAAGATACCCGATGCCTACATCGAGATGGGGTCCCTGGAGTTTGCCAAGAAGCTGATCCGCGATGCCAGGGTTGCCGCGGCCCCGGGTATCGGCTTCGGCGAATATGGTGACAATTACGTGCGTTTCGGACTGATCGAAAATGAACACCGCATCCGCCAGGCCGTCAGGGGTATTCGAGACATGCTGCGCAAAGACGGTATCAACCCCCTTGACGCAGCCTCAGCCTGAACACCGGGGCAACTGAAACACGACCTGTGAGGGTCGGAAAATCATTCACCACCACGGTGGACAAAACATAAAGGGACTGATTTGTGACGATTCAATCTATCGAAGACAGTGAGCTGCTGAAATCTGATGCCTTCGTCAATGGTGCATGGACAGCCTCTGAAGACAGCAAACGTTTTGCGGTGACCAATCCCGCGACCGGGCAGCAGCTGGCGCTCGTCTCGGATCTGGGCGGCGGGCAGACCGAGTACGCGATTTCCGCAGCCGATGCTGCCTGGCCGCAGTGGCGCGCCAAAACGGCCAAGGAGCGTGCCGCGGTCCTGCGCCGCTGGTTCGATCTTGTTATGCGACACCAGGAGGACCTGGCCCGACTGATGACGGCAGAGCAGGGCAAACCCCTGGCCGAGGCGCGTGGCGAGGTGGCCTACGGTGCCTCGTTCATCGAGTGGTTTGCCGAAGAGGCCAAGCGCGTCTACGGCGACGTGATACCGACGGCCATGAAAGATCGACGCTATGTCGTGATCCGTCAGCCTATCGGTGTGGTGGCGGCGATCACACCCTGGAATTTCCCGATCGCGATGATCACGCGTAAATGCGCACCGGCATTGGCGGCCGGCTGCACGGTGATTGTCAAACCCTCAGAACTGACCCCCCTGTGTGCACTGGCGCTGGCCGAGCTGGCGCAGCGTGCCGGCCTCCCTCCGGGGGTGTTCAACGTAATCACTACGACCGATGCAGCCGCCGTCGGTCGGGTGCTTACCGCCAGCCCTGTGGTGCGCAAGCTCTCGTTCACCGGTTCCACCGCGGTCGGCAAGCTGCTGATCCGGGACTGTGCCGCCACGGTCAAAAAGGTGTCCATGGAACTGGGTGGCAATGCGCCATTTATCGTGTTCGATGATGCCGATCTGGATGCTGCGGTGGCGGGTGCCATGGCCTCCAAGTACCGCAATGCAGGACAGACCTGCGTGTGCGCCAACCGGCTGCTTATACAGGACGGTGTCTATGACGCCTTTGCCGAGAAACTTGCGGTGGCCGTGAGTGAACTCAAGGTTGGCGACGGCATGGCCGAGGGCACCAGCCAGGGCCCGCTGATCAACCAGGCCGCGGTCGAAAAGGTCGAGCATCACATCGGCGATGCGGTGGGCAAGGGGGCACGCATCATGTGTGGTGGACACCGTCACGCCAAAGGCGGGACCTTCTTCGAACCCACCATCCTGGCCGATGTGACCCCGCAGATGCGGGTCGCCAACGAAGAGACTTTCGGCCCGGTGGCGCCCCTGTTCCGCTTTCATACAGAGGACGAGGCGGTGCGGATGGCAAACGATACCGAGTTTGGCCTGGCGGCATACTTCTACAGCCGGGATATCGGGCGCGTCTGGCGCGTTGCCGAGGCACTGGAATACGGCATGGTCGGTATCAACGAGGGCATCATATCGACCGAGCTTGCACCCTTCGGCGGGGTCAAGGAATCCGGCCTGGGACGTGAAGGATCCCGATACGGCATGGACGAATTCACCGAGATCAAGTACCTGTGCATGGGTGGTTTGTAATAGGCGCCATGCGTATTGCACCGGCAACCCTGGTGCATCCGAACCGGCGCAATGCTCTTCGGTCATTACGCCCGATGCACATCAGACTCTTGGTCCTGCCGCTTGCAGTTGGCCCCACAGCCGACGCATCCTTCCTCCCGTTCCGGATCCTGTTTCTTCAGCCACAGCTGAAATACCATCCACAATGCGGTGAGCACCGCCAGGCCTAGTATCGATAGCAGATAGCTCAGCATCCCAACCTCATACCGCGCTGAACAGGCCGGCAAAGCCCATGAAGGCCATCGACAGGATGCCGGCGATGATCAGGTTCATCGCCGTACCACGGATCAGTCGTGGCACCTCGCACAATTCCGCCTCTTCGCGCAGGCCGGCCATGAGTACCAGGGCGAGGGTGAAACCCAGGCCGGCGCCGAGTGCGTAGACCATGCCCTCGACGAAGCCATAGCCCTTGTTGGTGGCGAAGATCGCCAGGCCGAGGATGGCGCAGTTGGTGGTGATCAGCGGCAGGAAGATACCCAGCGCCTTGAACAGTGCCGGACTGGTTTTCTTGATCACCATCTCGATGAACTGCACGGTGCTGGCGATGACCACGATAAAGCTGATCAGGCGCAGATAGGGGGCGTGGATGAGTATGTAGGTGTTCAGGAACCAGGCGCACAACGCGGTGATCAGCATGACGAAAATGGTCGCCAGCCCGAGCCGGAAGGCCGTCTCCAGGCGCCCAGACACGCCCAGGAAGGGGCACAGGCCAAGGAAATAGGCGAGGACGAAGTTGTTGATCAGCAGCGCGCTGATGAAGATCCATACCAGTTCGTTCATGACAGCTCCCCCTCGGCAAGCTGCCGGGCGAGACGGTCCTTGCGCTCCTTGACCCAGTTGAAGAACAGCAGCAGCAGACCCAGGGTGAGGAAACCGCCCGGTGGCAGGATCATGATCACCCAGGGTTCGAAGTCCGCGCCGAACAGCGGGATGCCGAACAGCGCACCTTCACCGAGTATCTCGCGCACCGCACCCAGGGCGAACAGCGCGAACAGGAAGCCGCTGGCCATGCCCAGGGCGTCGATCACCGCCATCTTCACCGTGTTCCTGGAGGCGAAGGCCTCCTGGCGGCCGAGGATCATGCAATTGGCGACGATCAGCGGGATGAAGGCGCCCAACTCCTTGTGAATGGTGGGTACCAGGGCCTCCAGGGTGAAGTCGGTCACGGTCACGAAGGTCGCGATGATGATGATATAGGTTGATATGCGTACCTGCTTCGGTATCCAGCGTTTCAGCGAAGAGACCAGGAAGCTGGAGGCGACAAGGACGAAAAAGGTGGCGCCCCCCATCGCCAGGGCGTTGATTGCCGAATTGGTGACCGCCAGCATCGGGCACATACCCAGCACCTGGACGAATACCGGGTTGTCCCGCCACAGGCCCTTGATGAATTCCTGGTAAAGATCTTCCTGTTTCTTCTTGACCACTACTCACCTCCCGCAGGGGTCGGCCTGGACAACACCCCCGATCCGTCGAAGCGGGGCACCCAGCGCTGATTTCCCCGGTTGATGATCTGTACCACGGCCTTGGAAGAGATGGTGGCGCCGGTGATCGCGTCCACCTCGTTAAGTGCTGTCTTGGCCCCTTTCTTGACGGTGATGATCTCGGGGTCGATCGAAAGCGCACTGAAGTTGGCGACGAAGGCCGCGTCCTTGTAGATCTTGTCGCCCAGTCCGGGTGTCTCGCGGCTCTGCAGTATCTCCATGCCCACCACCTTGCGCTCCACGGGCCCCTTGCTGGTGGCGGGATCGCCGATCTGCTCG
>CAZCDY010000138.1:859-3621 GCA_964497145.1 uncultured Gammaproteobacteria bacterium | reverse complement strand
CTCCATGCCCACGACCTTTCGATCCTGCGGCAGGTAGCCGTAGAGCAATCGTATGGTGTCCTGGAAACCGGGGCCGGCGCTGGGTACGGCGTAACCGATCAGCTTGCCGTCTGCGTCGTAACCACCGAACACCACATCCTCTTCCTGTTCGTCGCCGACGGCCACCACCATGCTTCCGTCGCGATACGTCAAGCGCTGCATGCTCGAGACCCCTGGCAGCACGGTGAAAACGGCCTCTTGCAACACCTTGGCCTTGTACGCGGTGATGGTCGGCAGGGTGGCCTCGAAGACCGATACGATGATCAGGCCCGACAACAGGCCGGCGAATCCGAGCGTGGCGACCAGGCGCACGGAGCTGGGTTCGGACCCCTTGGCCGAAAGCTCGTGCTTGCCGCTCATCCGGATCCACTCCCCCGGCCGAACACCCTGGGTTGCGTATAGCGGTCAATCAGGGGTGTGGCCGCATTCATCAGCAGGATGGCGTACATCACGCCTTCGGGGAATCCGCCGAACACCCGGATCAGTACCACCAGCAGACCGATCCCCACACCGAAGATCCAGGCACCCCTCGGTGTGATGGGAGAGGAGACAGGATCGGTCGCCATGAAGAAAGCGCCGATCAACAGGCTGCCGGCGAAGATAGAGAACAGGGGACCGGGGTATCTGTCGGGGCCGAAGAGATAAAGCACGCCTGAAAACACGGCCACCGAAAGCAAAATGCTGGCCGGGATGCGCCAGTCGATCACTCGCCGCCAGAGCATGTAGATGCCGCCCAGCAACAGCAGAAGACCGCTGGTCTCTCCGATGCAGCCCGAAACATTGCCGATCAGCAGGTCGGGCAGGGCGGTGTCCTGATTCTCGAATTTCATCAGTCCGAGCGGCGTGGCCGATGAGACGCCGTCGTAGTCGACGTGCATGAAGGGCATGGCCAGGTTGCTGGCGTGTACCTGGAAGAAATCACCGGGGCCACCGGCCGGGGACCAGGTGGTCATGGCGGTGGGGAAGGTGGCCAGAAGGAAGGCGCGACCGACCAGCGCCGGGTTGAACAGGTTCTGGCCCAGGCCGCCCCAGATCAGTTTGCCCAGCCCGATGCTCACCGCGCCGCCGACAAAGGCGATCCAGAGCGGCAGGCTGGGCGGCAGCGTGAGACCCAGGAGCAGGCCGGTGAGTACCCCGCTGCCGTCGAGCAGATGCTCCCGGCGCCGGTTTTGGGGCGTGAAAACCCATTCGGTCAGAATGCAGCCGGCGATGGATGCGCCCAATACCAGGAGTGCACTGAGCCCGAAGAACCAAAGGCCCGCCAGTGTTGCCGGCGCCAGTGCGAGCAGTACGTCGAGCATGGCACCGCGGGTGGTCAGCTGCTGCTTGAGCAGGGGTGCAGACTGCAGCAGAAGTCGGGGGTCCCTGGTGCTCATGACGGATTGGCCCCCGGTCGCCGGAGCAGCGACTTGGCGGTACGTATCAGCTGGACGATAGGGATCCTGGAGGGACAGGCGTAGGTACAGGAGCCGCATTCGACGCAATCCATGACGAAATAGCTGTTCATCTCTTCGTAAAGCCTGGCCTTGGCAAGCCGGGCAAGCCTGGACGGATTGAGAAAATAGGGACAGGCCTCGAGACAGCGGCCACAGCGGATACAGGGGTACTCCCTGGGTCTGAGGTTGTGGCCCTCGGTAAACGCGAGGATGCCCGAAGTGCCCTTCAGGACCGGTACGTCAAGGCTTGCGATGGGCATCCCCATCATCGGCCCGCCCATGACGAGCTCGATGGCATCGTCCTTGAGACCGCCGCAATAGTTGAGCACCTCGCGTACCCGGGTTCCCAGGGGCACGAGCAGGTTGGAGGGCTTTGCGACACCCGGCCCGGAAACGGTAACGATCCGTTCTATCAGAGGGGTCCCGGTGTCGAAGTAATCGGCGATAGCCACGACCGTGCCGACGTTGTTCACGGCGATTCCCAGGTCGCGCGGGAGTTCGCCTGCCGGCACCTCCTTGTTGTAGATGGCCTTGATCAGCATTTTTTCCGCGCCCTGAGGATATTTCACGTGCAGGGGTACGATGCTGATCGGCATTGACGGCTGGAGGCGACTCGCGATGGCGGCAATGGCGTCGGGCTTGTTCAGCTCGACACCGATGGTGGCCTCCTGCGCCCCCAGGTTGTGCATGATGATCTCGATTCCGCGCAGCAGTGCGCCGGGACGTTCGACCATCAGGCGGTGGTCGTTGGTCAGGAAGGGTTCGCATTCGGCACCGTTCACCAGCAGATGATCGATGCGCTGGCCGTCCGGAATAGAGTATTTGACGTGACTGGGGAAGGCGGCCCCGCCCATGCCGACGATGCCGGCATATTGTACCTGGGCGACAAAGTCTTCCCTGCTCAGGCTTCGCCAGTCGACGGTTGGCAGGCTGTCGATGCGCTGGGTGGCGTAGGGGTCGGTCTCGATTTCGATGGATCGTGCGAACACCCCGCCAGGGTAACGACGGTCAGCGATGGCGCTGACCCGGCCCGTGACCGGGCTGTGCAGGCTGGTTGATACGAAGGCCCCGGGCTCCGCGATCAGCTGTCCCCGCAGCACGCGGTCGCCCACGGCGATCAGGGGTATGGCCGGTGCACCCAGGTGCTGATTCAGCGGCATCACATAACGACCGACGAAAGGCATGCGCTGGGTCGGCAGATCCTCGGTCTGCTCTTTGTATCCCTGCGGATGGACGCCGTGCGCGAAGCCGCGACGAAAAAGGGCCGGTAGCAGGTTCAACTCGAAC
>CAZCDY010000138.1:0-849 GCA_964497145.1 uncultured Gammaproteobacteria bacterium | reverse complement strand
TCCCTGTCCGGTCTTGCCGCCAGGCGCATATCCGGCGAGGCGCATCATGCGTTCACGCATCTCGCTGCGGGTCTTCTCCAGCATCTCTCCCTGGAGTGTATCGATTTGTGCCTCGTAATCCGCGCGCAGGGCCGCAAGCTCAGCCTCATGGGCGGCGGCAAGCCGATCGCGGGCGTCCTGTTCGACGCGTGCGGTGAACGGGGTGACCAGGCCGGCAAGTTCCTGCAGCATCCGCCAGGCCTGCAGTCGGTCCGCACATACCCGCAGCAGATCCGGGTCGACCTCGAACCGGGTCGCCGCACCATCCTCTGTCCGGCCGCTTACCACGGCCGTTTTTCCGACCCGCGCCGCCTCGTCGAGCGCGAGGTAATCATCCACCGGCAGAGTTTCGCGCCGGTCTTGCGGCAGCTTGGTGAAATACGCCGAGAAACGGTTTTCGCCCAGTGCCCAGGATGCAGGCGTCGTTGTCTCCTCGGCGGCATCCGCGGCCCAGGGGGCAAGCGGCTGCGGATTGCCGTCCAGACTGAGGCGCGAACCGAACACGCCATCGGCCCTCGGGTCGTACAAAAACAATGGCAGGACCCTGGACGTCACCGCCTGTTCGGCCCGCTGCAGCATCTGTTCCGGGGCGAAGCCATGACGCATCGGACTCGGGGCGTGAAGGTGCACCAGCGCGGGGCCTTCGAACTCCAGGGCCGTCTGCAGGCAGCGAGTCAGGTGTGCGGTTGATGCGAGCGAGGTCTGGGCGACACAGGCACGGCGCCGGGCCATTGCGAGCAGTGCGATATCCAGTCCCGCGTCGTCTGCAGCGCTCAGGCGTGTCTCGAGCGCTGCCTCGGTGGCGAGTCC
>CAZCDY010000137.1:0-10353 GCA_964497145.1 uncultured Gammaproteobacteria bacterium | reverse complement strand
CGCAGCCTCGCGTTCTCTGCCTCTAGCTCTGCGATGCGCTTTTCTTCGTCTGGATTGCTCATTGTTCTAAATCCTCGTTTAGTGGTTCGTCGCAATGATTTATTGCTTTGCTGGCGGTAGCCAAATAGAAGTGATGATGCGGCCATTCGGCATGCTTGTTTGCCGGTGTTGCGTCCCTGATTTCTTGTAAGGCCTGCCGATAGTGTTGAGCGGTTTGATACCATTGGGCTTTGCCAAACTTCAGCCTCACAACCTCGGCCTCTAGCTCGGCCACTTTCAGGGACAGCAGCCTGTTAGTTTCAGCACTCGCATCTGCCTTGCGCTCATCATGCAGCCGCAGCGCCTCTAGGCAGGACTCTACGGTGATTTCGTTAGTTGCCATCACTCACCTCCCGCCAATTCCAGTGCCTTTTTAACTTCTTCAGGGTAAGCGCCTACTCGGATATACCTACCTTCGGGCAAATCAATGTGCGTTCCGTAGTTTCCGTTGAAGTCGATTAAGTGAAAGCTGATTATGTTTTCCGCTGGTATGTAAACTCGCGGCGCGTTAATGCCATAACCGAGGAACTCAAGTATTTTCATCCCCACCCCCTATAAGCGCCCGTGCGTGGGTCTCCAGCCGTTCAATTTCGGCGTCAATATAGAACCTGATCTTCTTCGCGTCGCGCAGCTGGTCACTGTGCGACGACTCGCCGTAGCGGTAGGCCGACCGGAAGATCTCCCCGATTTGCGCATTCATGTTCTTGTGGCTGATCAGGTGTTGCAGCTCCGTGGCGCCCGCCGGCAACTCGTAGTAGCTGGCCGTACTGCCGTCGCTGGTGGTCTTGTTGCTCATTTCCCAAACCTCTCCATCACGTCTACGTCTGCTTTCAGTGGCAGCCCTGCGGCCCACGCCGGGGCCGTGTTCATCACCTCGCGCAGGATCTCGGCGTCTGCCGCCGCTTGCGCGCGAGGCGTCTCCACTACCAGTTCATCATGCACATGCAGCGGCACGCGCAGGCCGCGCGCCAGGGCCGCCTTGAGTGCATCGCGCAACAGGGACGCTGCAGTGCCCTGGACGGCGTTCTCGAACAGCAGGCCGCCGTATATGGACGTGCGCGGCCACTCTTTCTCGCCAACTTTCGGCACAAACGCCGCACGCAGGACGGTGATCTGCGAAATCAGCTGATCTTTGTCCCACGGCGCCGGCAGCATCTCTACCCGCACGTCGGGGTACGTTAGCAGACGCCCGCACGGCAGCTGGCAGAACAGCGTCAGGCCGCCGCACAGGATGTCCTCGACGCAGACGTAGTGCAGCCGGCCGACCTTCACCATGGTGCCCGGGGACTTCATAGACTTGCGCACGGCTGTCTCGATGTCTCGCCATATCTTGGGCGCCCACGGGTTGATACTGCGCCAGGCATTCTTGTACCGCTCGGCCTGCGATTTGTTGGCTTTCAGGCCGTAGCCCCGGGCCATGGCCAGGAACGCGTTCGCGCCGCCGCCGTATTGGAATGCCAGCTCCTGCACCTTACCGACCTGGCGCTGGTCTTTGGTGACGTCCTCAATATCGACATTGAAGGTGCCGGCCGCGGTGATCTCATACACCGGCGCGTCGTCTGCGTACAGCTTCAATTTCTTGTCGCCGCTGCGGGTGTCGCACAGCCAGGGCGCGCAGCGGCCTTCAATAGCCGACCAGTCTGACACCAGGAACACGCTACCCTCACCCGGCACGATCATCGGGCGCAGCATCTGCGCCAGGAACGTCATGATCGGGGCGCCCCAGTAATCAACAATATCCTCCGGCATGATGTTGTCGATCAGATCCGCGCGGCCTTCCACCGGGTCGGACAGGCAGTCGCGCGGGAAGTTGTGCGTCTGCAGCCCGCGGCTGGAGTAGCGGCCTGAGGCCGACGCGCCGTTGCACATGATGGCGCCGTGTACGCGATGCGTGTCCGGGTCCGCACGCTCGGCCGCGGCGCGGAACTTGCCAACGCTGGATTTCTGCGCAAAATCGGAGCACTCCACCACCTCGGCAACATCTGGGTCCAGGTCATCCAGCGCCAGCAAGCGCCCGCGGTTGTAGCGGTCCAGGGATAGCTTGCGCTCGCCGCCGCGGTACTTCACCAGCAGGCGCTCCTGCTCTGGCGTCAATCGCTCGACTACCCAGTCCTTGAGCTTCTCGCCGCGCGCCTTCACCACCTCGCCGTCGGTCAGCTCCTCAATACGGCGTATGAGGTCGGCCTCCTCCTCAGCTGCGTACACTTGCGCAGCACGGGCGACGTCCATGTCGATACGGATGCCGATGTCGTTCACGCGCATGTTGGCGTGGAAGTCTGCCCACTCCTCGTCGGTGGGCTCGCGCAGCATGGCATCGACGGCCATCTCGGTGCGCACGTCCTGGGCGCAGTACTCGTCCATCTCGGCGAGCAGGGCCGGATCTTTGCAGAACGTGCCGTCCTTCAGCGGCATGCACAGCAACTTGATCAGCTCGCGGCCGCGCTTCGACTTCTGCTGCGGCACGCGCAGGCAGCGCGCGGCGTTCTCCAGTTTGTTGGGTAGGTTGTTGCAGCGCGATTTGAACGCCGTGCAGCGCCACTGCTCAAGCGCGACCCCCGGGAAACCGTGCTCCGGGGTCATGATGAAATCCCAGATCAGGTACTCAAACCCGTCGGCGTTCCAAGCGTGGATCGTGTCGTGCGTGGTGAAGCAGGCCGGCACCGGCTCGCCGGGGTGCCAGCCCTGCGGCTCGCCTCGGTCTACGGAGTACCACAGGCAGATAACCTCGGTGCTCGGATCGGTGGCGTACAGCCAGCTGCCCTGTGTGAGCAGGTTAACGGCCGAGCGGGTCTCCAGGTCAACGGAGATCATGTAAACTCCTCAAATATGTGATCGTCAATGCCTTCGCCTATCCACGCCATCACCGGCACCGCCATGCTGTTTCCCAGGGCTTTGTAGCGAGGCCCGTCCGGGCACTTGTCTGCGGGCTTGTTGCGGTAGGGAATTTGCGTGAAATCGTCGGGGAAGCCCTGGAGCCGCTCGCACTCGCGTGGCGTAAGGTAGCGAAGAAACTCGGGGCCGTAGGGGTAGACGCCTCGCTCGCACCAACCGTCGATGTCGGGGCACTCGCACTCATGCGCGTGGCCCCCGTGAAGCGCGCACAGAAAATCTTCGCATAGCGGGCAACGCACCCACGCCGGTACGCGGACAACTGGAAAACGATTTTTTTCTGGCAGGCACTGCTTTTTGTAAAGTACCGCGTCAAGAGTCTGCGCTACTTGCTCTCCATCCCACCACTCGCCACCCACCGCATCAACCGCATCACAGGCAGACTTAGCCCCTTCGTCTCTAGGCGGCGCAGGATTCCCTGACAGGCTTTCTCGCTCAAAAAGAACCGATGCGGCACGTCGCCAGTCTCCAAGACATCCGACAACAAACACACGTCGGCGTCGCTGGGGAACTCCGAAGTACTGAGCGTCCAGGACTCGGTAGGCCCACCCATACCCGAGCTCTGCCAACGCCCCGAGGAAGGAGCCAAAGTCCCGTCCTCCGTGGCTTGACAGGACGCCGGGCACGTTTTCCCAGACCACGTACTGGGGTCGGTATCGGTCAGCGATAGCAAGAAACGTAAGGGCGAGGTTGCCGCGAGGGTCTGACAGTCCTTTGCGAAGTCCTGCAACCGAGAACGACTGGCAGGGCGTCCCTCCCACGAGAACGTCGAGCTCATAATCAGGCCACTCCTTGAATTGGGTCATGTCGCCCAGGTTGGGCACGTCGGGGTAGTGATGGGCGAGCACGGCGGACGGGAACGGTTCGATCTCGCTAAAGAACGCCGGCTCCCAACCGAGGCCGTGCCAGGCGGACGTTGCCGCCTCAATGCCGCTGCAAACTGACCCGTATCGAACGGGGGCGTAAGGGTCGGCTGCCATCAGTACAGCTTCCGCCACCCGCGAGGGCAGGTAGGACCGTCCACGACAATCTTCTTGCCGGTCTGGCTGACACAGGTAGACCACTGCCCCGCCGGGTCGGAGTTCTGCGCGCCGGCGTCCATGGCCGCCACGGTCAGAATCAGGCCGAGCAGCGCAGCGAGCAGCGCGTAATCTAAAATTTCACGTTTGTTCATGAGGATCTCCAGAGATGTGAGGCGGCCCGTGGAGGCGCCGCCAGGTGGGTTAGGCTGCGCGCCGGCGACGGCGGCGAGTCGGCTTTTCAGCCTCCTCTTCAACCTCTTCCTCAACGTCGTCCCCTGACGTTGGCTCTTCTGCCCCGTCCATCGTCACCCAACCGCTGATGGTGATTTCCGGGGTGTAGATCTTCCCGTACTGCTTGTGCTTGTAGCTGTCGCTGCCCAGCGTGACGATCGGCACAACGGCCTCATCGCCAGACTGTATGCGGTCAACGACGGCCTTCAGCAGTTTTGCGTAGGCCTTGCGGCCGCCGGTCGAGTTGGCCTTCCAGATGATCTGGACGCCTTCATCCTCGCCCGACATGCAGCGCATCTGCACCGCTACGCACTTCGACCAGGTGCCGTCAACCTCCGGCAGCTCGGCCTGATTGGGCATGGGCTGCGTCGCCGGGACCAGAACTTCCCCGGTCGGCGCGCCGCCGCCCTCAGGCCAGGCGATAAAACCGTGCTGGAACTGCGCCACGTTGACGGCCCAGGTAGAATCCTCCTCCACCTCGGTGTCTTCGATGCCGTAGATCCAATCGCCGGTTTTAGTGAAACGGCAATACAGCTCGCCGTCCATTGCCCCGCCGCCGACCGATGCTGCGGACGTCGCCAGCGCAGTCGCCATGTTGCCGATGTTGGCGGGCAGGTTGCTCTTCGTTTCTTCACTCATTTTCTCAGTCTCCTTGACCGTAGTAGATGCCTACCTTCTTTACCCTCGGCGGTAGGTGTATCCGAGCAGCCGTCAGGTGACGGAATTCAGTGCGTCCGCAAGCGCGTCGGCGGACAATACCGCGGGTCGCTTGTCCGACTCCGGCGCCAGCGTATGTTTGCCAGGGGGCGGGCGGAAAGTGAGGTCTTCGATAGCGTCCTCGGCCACACCCGCTTTCTTCAGCAGTTTTTTCGCCGCGGTGGGCGTGACGATCTTCTTCTCTTCGAACATCGCGTTGACGCGCTCGCCATCGAGCTTCAGCCCGCGGGTGATGCGTTTCAACTTGCGCAGCGCGGCGTCAGGGTCCGTCCAGCTGGTGTTCCCCGCGCGCCCGGCGACCAGCTTCCAGCCGGGAATCGTGACGCCGACCTCGAGTTGCTCGTAGGCCAACTTCTCAACCGCGCGTATGGTCTCCTTCACCGACTCAATCAAACTCAGCGCCTCGGCCAGATCCTCGATCCGGTCCGGGTCCAGCTGCTTGAGCCGCAGCATCTGGCCGGTGGTCGCCGGGCACACACCCTGCGCGGGGCAGAATTTGCAGTGCGTGCCAGCGACCAGCGCGCCCTTGCCTTCGCGCCCCAGTGCGATATTTGCGCTATGCGTCTTCCAGAACGCTTCCACGCGAGCGACGTCGAACGCCCACTCACGGGTCTCGATCTCGCCGGCGCGGTTGGGTTGGATGATGACGCCGATAAACTGCCTGGCGTGGTCGGCCCACTCCTCTACGGCCGACTCGCCGAACAGCATCATGGCGGCGAAGAACAAGATCTGCGCGTTCTCCTCAGGATCAACCTGGACGCCCATGCCGGTCTTATAATCGATCAGCAGCATCGTCTCGCCGTCAGGCGTCATCGCGACCATGTCCAGCGTGCCGCCGGTGTCGTCGCTCTCGACACCCGTCACCTCGGGCTCGTACTCCGTGACGTCATACTTGTCGAACAGCTTCTCGACCTCGACCTGGAACTCGTTCGCCAGGTCGATATGATCCTGCTCGACGCGGTGCCCTTCTACGATCTCCGGGGCCGGCTGGTCGAGGTAGTAAGCCTCCAGAATACCGTGAACAATGGTGCCATCGATCGCCGCCCCGGACTCCTGGCGCGGGATGCCCTCTGATTGCTTGCGCCACTGCTGGCAGTTGTTGGTGCGGGCAGCGGTGGAGCTGCCAAAGGTGTAGTGCTTCATGCCTTACGCGCCTCCAGTTGTTCTTTAATTTTAGGCCCGTAGGTCTCGACCAGCGCCTCGACGATGCGGCTGGCGTTGGAGCCGTAGGACTCGGCCAGCTCCTCAATCAATGCGATATTGCTCGGCTTGAGCGTGAACGAGCGGGTCACCCGGGTTTCTTTCTTCTTTACATCAAGCATACTGACCTCTCCTGTGGCGTTCAATATGGCAAGCCTGACATGTTAGAAAGTAGATTGCAACAGAAAGTATTGAAATATTGTGAATCATGTGGCCTACTTGCTCGGGCCGTGGAGTACCGCGGCAGGCGGGGCTGCCCGGACGTTGTCGTTATCGACCCGCCGGGGTTGTGGCTGGAACTGAAGACCGCGACCGGCACGTTGCGCCCAGACCAGGAACGTGAAATCAAAAGGATGCGCGAGCATGGAGCCACAGTCTACGTCGTCAGAAGCTTGGACGCTGCAAAAGAAATACTCACTAGACACTACCCAGACCGCAGTAGTGACGCAGATACTCGCGCGCGACAGCGTGCTGCTCGTAGCGCCCAAGGGCGCGGGGAAGACGCGGATCGGCTTAGCGACCGCTGCCGAAAGCTACGGCGGCTGCCTGATATTATGCCCTAACAAGGTACGCCAGGGGTGGGTGGATGAGGCCTCGAAGATTGGCCTGTCCGTGCAGTTGATCGAGGGCGAGCCGCTTGACCGCATCGCACAGCTGCGCGGTGCGCACCCGGTGAAAGTGCTGGGGGTGGACCTGCTGCCGTGGTTCGTAGACACGTTCCGCCGTGACCTGCCGGTCGCGGGCATCATCATTGACGAGACGACGCGCTTCTCTTCCCCGGGCAGCCGCGGCGTCAAGAAGCTGCGCACGCTGCGCAAGCAGCTGGACTGGGTGCTTGGGCTCACGGCCTCGCCGGTGATGGAAGCCCCAATGGCGCTGTACGGGCAGGCGCTGGTGATCGACGGGGGGAAATCGCTTGGCCGCAACTTTGACCGCTTCAAGGCAAAGTATTTCGCGTCCGATTTCATGGGCCACAATTTCGAACTGCTCCCCGGCGCGGACGCCGCGCTGGCCGCCGCTGTCAGCGACCTGGTGCTGGTCGCCGACTCGCGGGATTACGAGGCGTCGCTGCCGGCCCTGCATGAACAGCTGATACGCCTGCCGATGGGCGCCGAGCAGACGGCCGCCTATGACGAGATGTGCGAGACCCTGGCCACGGTTGTGGACGGTGAGGAGGTCGAGGCCCCTAACGCCGCGGTCATGGCTGGCAAGCTGCAGCAGATCACGGCCGGGTTCCTGTACCACGGCGACGAGGTCGCCTGGCTGGCGACGGAAAAGTTCAGCGTGCTGCGTGACGTGCTGGCGGCGACCGATGAGCCGGTCGTTATCGTGTACCAGTTCATCGCCGAGCGGGAGATGCTGCAGGCTATGTTCCCGGCCGGTAAGGATCTCAACGAGCCGGGCGCGAAGGCTGCTTTCTGCGCGGGCGACATCCCGCTGCTGTTCATGCACCCGGCGTCGGGCGGCCACGGGGTGGACGGGTTGCAGGCCGTCTGCCGTCGGATGATCTTCCTCGGACCTATCTGGTCCGCCGACAAGTGGGACCAGTCTATCGGGCGGATACTGCGCCGCGGCCAGACGCGGGAGTGTTACCGCACGGTGTTCGTTCTGAACGATACTATTGACGAGACAGTACTCGCGCGGGTGCTCGCGAAGGCGGAAACGGAGGACCAGGTCATGCGGCATGTACGCGCGCATAAAAAAGCCCCCTGAGCGGGGGCAAAACACATGAAAAGTGTCCGGGAGGGGACAGTATGAATACTACGGTAGGTATCACACCAAAACAATACCTCGCTCACGCGTTTCCGAGCGACCTGCTGCTGCCGGGGGAGGCGCCCGTGGTGGCGTTCCCGGACAGCTTCACGTCGCGCGAGACTGGCAAGCGCGTGGACTATTATCGCCAGTTCCACCCGCGCAACCGGCTGACGCCCGGCGCGCAGGCGTTCTACTTCTGCGTCTCCACGGTCGAACGCCAGCGCAAGCGGCAGGTAAAGAAGCGGCTGGAGGACGTGCGCTCGGCGTTCGTATTGGCCCTGGACGACATCGGTACCAAGAGCCGGGAGCCGGGTGTCGAGCCCTCGGCCGTCATAGAGACGTCCGCAAAGAACTACCAGTTCCACTACTTCCTCGAGCCGTTCGACGTCAGCACCCCGGCCGCGCAGGCCTATTACGACGCCTGCTGCTACTCGCTGGGCGTCGCGCAGCTGTCGGACCCGGGCATGCGCAGCGCCACGCGCCTGGCGCGCCTGCCGGGCTCTCTGCACCGCACAGGGTTCATCTCGCGCGCCGTCGTGTGGGCGCCCTCGCGCAGCTGGGAGTTGCCGGCGCTGATGGAGGAGCTGGGCGTAGAGGTCTGCGAGCCGCGGGTAAAGCAGGCGCTGCGGCCGGGGAGGTACACCGATTTGGCCGATGTAGACGATCGGATTTATGATTGGCTGGTGGCGAATAACAAGGTGCTTGGCCATAACGACCAGTGGGTGTTCATCGAGTGCCCCTGGCGCGCTGACCACACAGACGGGCTGCAAGGCCCGACCTCAACCGCGTACTCCCCGGACGATTACGGCCGGGCGGGCGTCGGTTTCAAGTGTCTCCACGGCCATTGCGCCGACCGTGGGGTTGATGATTTCCATACATGGTGCTTCCGGGAGATGAATACATGACGGTTAAGAAACTACTGACGATATCCGACTTGCCGGATATCAAGCGCACGG
The DNA here is from genome assembly GCA_964497145.1 of uncultured Gammaproteobacteria bacterium. GTDB lineage: Bacteria > Pseudomonadota > Gammaproteobacteria > Chromatiales > Chromatiaceae > Thiosocius. The sequence continues at coordinate 1,544 of CAZCDY010000137.1, read as the reverse complement.
CAAACGGCCAGGCATTCCGCCAGGTCCAGCCGTTCACCGCCCCGAACCTCGCGCGGGTGCTGGCACATATGGACGTGCGCTGCGCGTTCGACATGCAGCGCGGCGCCATGGCGCTGTACGCGGGCGATGAGCGGATTACGGAGCAGGCCGAGGGGCGTCTGGTCCAGTCGATACGCGACGCGCTGGTGCGCCTGGACATCAACGCCACCGTAGGCGCCGTGACCGAGACGCTGCTGGAGATGGCCCGCGAGCACCCGTTCCACCCAATGGAGGATTACCTGAACAGCCTGACGTGGGACGGGGACGACCACCTGGCCGCGCTGGCGGCATCTGTGGCGACCCCCACGGCCTTGTGGCCGGTGTACTTGCGCAAGTGGCTGATCCAGGTGGTCGAGGCCGTATGCGGCTGGCGCGAGGCGACCGACGGCGCGTCGCTGCCTTACGTCCTGGTCCTGGCCGGCGGCCAGGGCCTGGGCAAGACGCACCTGCTGTCGCGGCTGGGGCTTGGCCGTTGGATGAAATCCGAGGCCGAGCTGCACCTGAGCAGCGCCAGCGGCAAGGACCACCAGCTGGAGGCGCTCAAGTACCCAATGGTCGAGCTGTCGGAACTCGACGGGATCTTCCGCAAGAGCGACATATCACACATGAAGGCGTTCATATCCCGGCCGCAGGACACGATCCGGGCGCCTTACGAGCGACGTGCCGTGTCGCGGCCGCGGATGACGGTCTTTTGCGGCTCGGTCAACGACGCCGAGTTCCTGAACGACCCGACCGGCTCGCGGCGGTTCTGGCCGGTGGCGGTGGAGGCTATCGACTGGCACGCGGAGGTCGATATCGCCCAGCTGTGGGCGCAGGCGTTCGAATTGTGGCTGTCAGGGGAGACCTATCACCTCACGGCGGAGGAAGAGAAGGCGCGGGCGGGCGAGGCGCTGGATATGCACACGGCCTTGTCGCCGATCGAGGAAACGCTGCGCGAATATTACCGGCTGCACAACGGCAATAAGCGGTTCGAGAGCGTGCCGATGAACCGCACTGAGATCATGAATATGGTGTTCGGAAAGCATAATCATTGGCCTCGGGACGTATCAGCTGCAGGGAGAATTATCACGCAAATGTGCGGAAAACACCGGACGCTGGACGGAAAACAGCGGGCGTGGATGTTCCCGTTTAACGAATTTGCAACGGATCGCTCGACTTGGCCTGATAAAATCAGCTTAAGATCAGCCTAGCTGATGTGGCGCAAACGCAGTGGTCACGCGGGTTCTAGCTCGTTTCTATCAGATATCAGGTAACTATTAAACATTCATAGAATATATATTGTATATAGGGTATATAGGGATCTGACAAAGTTTAAAAGTAACCTGATAACTGATACCTGATACGGCCCGAGCCCGATTTTATGCCGCCGCGTCTCGGCCGTTGGGGGAAACGCTATGGCTATTCAGGTTCGGGGGAAACGCTATGGCCATCTCGCTCAGGCGCGGCGACCCCCCAGCGCTCGCCGTGACGGCCACGGCCACGGCCGACGCGATCGGCGGGCGTGC
>CAZCDY010000136.1:0-10411 GCA_964497145.1 uncultured Gammaproteobacteria bacterium | reverse complement strand
TACCGTGTGAATTGTATTCGTGTTGACAGACTTGTTGCATTGCCGGCAAGCTGAGCAATAAGAGTAGGTGAGGTATATGCGGCGGTGTGCAAACGGATAAAAATCGTGCGCGTCGCGGTTGTTTCGGTCGCATTGGTTCTGCTGAGCGGGTGCGCGAATTACTGGCTCAAACCCGGCGCGACCAAGCAGTCGTTCAATAACGACAAGGCGCAGTGCATGGCACAGGCGTATCTGGCGGCGCCGATCACAAATACGCCTGTGCACCTGGGCAGTGGTTACACCACGCCGAGTTCGGCGAACTGTATCGAATACGGCAACATAGTCAACTGCACCGGCTATCCAAGCACGTACGTGCCGCCGACGGTGGTCTCCGTTGATATGAACACACCCGCGCGCACCGCGATGGTCGACGCGTGCATGCGCGGCCTCGGGTATACGAAGGTCAGCCTGGGGATTGGCGGCGGTGCTGCCACGATTACACAGGCGCCGGTCGTTGTGGCAGAAGAAATTCTGACGCAGATTGCAGGCGAGTGTGCTGGGCTGGACGACTGCGCGCGCGGTGAGTGACTGCTGCCGGCCGATACCCAGGTATCGACCGGGGGATATCGTAGCGGGGCCGCGGTCAAGATGCGCCGACAGACGAGGGTCGCGGGTGTGTGGCCAACCTTGTCCCATGTAGGAGACTGCACGATGATGGCAAAGACGATCGCGGTGATTGCCGCATCCCTGGTGGTCCTTTTAACATTGGGCTATTTCGTAACGAAGGTGCTGGTGAAACCCATAAGCACCGATCTTTCCGTCATCGGCCAGGGCAAGCCGGCACTGGTGCTGGCGTACGAGAACTTTTCACCGATCGGTGGCGAGGCGCTCGATCGCCTGCGGCAGGTCAGGAACGAATACGAGTCGCGGCTGCACTTTGTGGTCGCTGACTTGGGGACCCCGCAGGGACGCGCTTTCGCCAATCGCTTCGCGCTGCTCGATGGCCAGGCGGTGTTCCTGAAGCCGGATGGGCAACCCCTCCGCGTCACCCGCATACCGGGCGATGAACGGGAGTTGCGCACTCGCCTGGATTACAAGCTAGCAGCGGTTGAGTGAACCCGCGGAAATCGACGCCAGGCACTATTCAGGCGCCGCGTTACCACCTGACCTGTCGCAGTGTTCGCCATCGAGCAACTGCTGTGGCGGTAGCCTAGCGATGGATTTCAAACGCAGATGCAAGGCCGCCTTGGCCATCAGGTGCGCGCCAACCGGTGCGGTAATGAACAGGAACAACGTCACCAGAATCTCATGCAGGCTAAGACCTTCATCCTGGTGACTGAAGAAGATCGCCGACGCGATCAACAAGCTCCCAACCCCCAGTGTCGTAGCCTTGGTCGGGCCGTGCAGTCGGCTATAAAAATCTCCCAGGCGAATCAGTCCCAGAGATCCGACCAGGGTGAAACCGGCACCGATCAAGATGAGTACAGACAGCAACAGGTCCAGTATGATGGTCATCATTCGATGATATCGCCCCGGGTCAAAAACTTGCTCAACGCCACCGTGCCGACGAATCCGATCATCGCGATCAGCAACGCCGCCTCGAAATAAAGGTTGCTTCGCAGATGAATGCCGAGCAGCACAAGCAAGGCAACGGTGTCGACGTACAGGGTGTCCAGCGCCAGGATACGATCGGCCGTGGTCGGCCCCAGCAGCAGCCGCCAGAACGCCAATAGCAGAGCCACGCTGACCAACCCGAAAGCGACGTATACAGCGGCACTCAACATACTTCGAGAATCTCCTTCAGCGGTGCCTCGTAGCGCTCACGGATCGTTTCCAGCAACTCGTCCGGATCCGTGGTGTGCAGACTGTGGACGACCAGGCAACGGCGATCGGCGCTGAGATAGGCCGAGACCGTGCCCGGCGTCAAAGAGATCGTGTTGGCCAACAGGCTGATCGCCAACTCGCTGCGCAGCAGCAACGGCATTACAATGAAAGCTGGTTGCAGGGCCTCCTGCCGGCCAATGATCAGGCGCGCCACCGCAATGCTCGCGACCAGTATGTCGTACAACACGATGGCCGTAAAACGCAGCAACAACACGGGTCGACGCACTTTTACCTGCTCGGGCCAGAAGCGCCCCGTGTAGAGCGGGACGGCCCAACCAAGGATGGCTCCGAGGAGTATTTGTCCGAAGCTGAGTTCATTGACCAGCAACAACCATATCGTTATGAGGATGACCGATAGTAACGGATGCGGTAACAATCGCTTCATCGGATCCTCCCCGTCTCTGCAGCCTGCAATACCGCCTCCACGTATATAGCAGGTTGCACCAATTGTGCCGCGGCGGCCCGACTGAATTCGTACACCGGCCCGGCATAAACGACTAGCGTGATGACCAGAAACACGAGGAACAACGGTGCGGTCAAATCCAACAGCCTGATTGTGGGGCCAGCCTCCACATCCGCATCGGTATCGAAGAACAACTGGCTGCCCGTCCGTGCCAGACCCATGACGCCGAGCAAGCTGGTGACCAGCAGAACTCCGAACACCCAGGGCATCCATGGGTTACCGATACTCGACTGCAAAATAAGCCATTTACCAATAAACCCGGATAGCGGTGGTAACCCGCTGACAGCGATAGCGATCAGCAGAAAGACGCCGGCAAGAAGCTGACCGCGCGGCAGATCGGGACCGGTAACCAGGCGATCAGCCAGCGTTCCACGCGCACGGGAGATGACGTCGGCGAGCAGGAACATTGCTGCGGCGGCTAACGTCGTGTGGGCTAGGTAGTAAAGGCCGGCGGCGATCGCGGCGGCGCCGCCTAGGCCGAAGGCGGTCAACAACGTGCCGGCAGAAACGACGACCAGGTAGGCAGCCTGCTGGGCCAGGCGCCGACTGGCGAGCATCCCCAAGGTGCCGGCAGCGACAGTCAACAGCGCCAGCGGCACGAGCCAGAGATCGAGCAAGCCGGCGGCCGGACCGCTGTCGGGACCGAACAGCAGGCTGTAGATACGCAGGATGGCGTAGGCTCCGACCTTGGTCATGATCGCGAACATGGCCGCGACGGGCGCGCTGGTATGGCCGTAGGCCCCCGGCAACCACAGATGCAGCGGTGCCAGCGCGGCCTTGAGCGCGAATACGGCAAACAACAGCAAACCGGCGGTTCGCACCACACCGAGGTCTGACTCCGGCAGTTCGGCCAGGCGCACGGCCATATCCGCCATGTTCAGTGTGCCGAGGACCCCGTAGAGGCTGCCGACGGCGAACAGGAACAGTGTTGAGCCGACCAGGTTCAACACCACGTAGTGCAAGCCGGCGCGGGTGCGTTCACGGCCACCGCCGAGCAGCAGCAGACCGTACGAGGCGATCAGCAGGACTTCGAAGAAAACAAACAGGTTGAACAGATCGCCAGTCAGAAACGCGCCGTTAAGGCCGAACAATTGCATCTGGAACAGTACATGGAAGTAGCTACCGGTACGATTGCTGCGCGATCCGTGCAGCAGTACGCCGCTTGCCAGTAGCCCGGTCACCAGCACCATGATCGCCGCCAGGCGATCGACCGCCAATACGATACCAAAAGGCGCAGACCAGTTGCCGAGGCGGTAAACCTGTACCTGCCCCTCGCCGGCCTGCAGCAGCAGCGCCAAGGCAACAGCAACCACACCCACGGTAGCGGCGATGCTGATCAGCCTGCGCAGCGCCGTGGCGGATCCAGGCAACAGGATCAGGACAATGCCGGTCAGCAATGGCAGCAGCAATGGCACGATGACCAGATGGCTCATTGCCGTGGCTCCTCGCCGTCGACGTGATCGTTGCCCAATTCTGTGCGGGCGCGCAATGACAGGATCACGACAAACGCGGTCATGCCGAAACTGATGACGATCGCGGTCAACACCAGCGCCTGGGGCAGCGGGTCGGCATAGCTTGCACCATCGCGGATGATCGGCGGCTGGCCGATCGTCAGCCGCCCCATGACGAACAGGAACAGGTTGACCGCGTACGACAACAAGGTCAGACCCAGCACGACCGGGAACGTGCGGCCGCGCAGGCTAAGGTAAACACCGCAGGCGGTCAGCGCACCGACGACAACCGCGATCAGGGCTTCCATCAAACGTCCTCCTCTGAGTTGCCCGTGGCCGGCCGCGGCCGGTTGATATCGTGCAGACGTCCGAGGCGCAAGAGGATCGCGAGGGTGACGCCGACAACGACCAGGTAGACACCAAGATCGAACAGCATCGCCGAGGCCACCTCGAACTCGCCGACCAGCGGCCAGTGCAGGTGGGTGAATGTCGAAGTCAGGAACGGGTAGCCGAACGCCCAACTGCCCAAACCGGTGGCTGTCGCAATCAGCAGGCCGATGCCGATCATCGGGTGCAGGCGGGTGCTCATCCGCGAGCGTGTCCAGACGATACCGTTGGCCAGGTACTGGGTGATCAGCGCGATCGCGGTGATCAAACCGGCGATGAAGCCGCCGCCCGGCAGGTTATGACCGCGCAGCAGTACGAAGATGGCCACCAGCAGGGCCAATGGCAACAGCAGGCGCGAAAACGACGCCATGATGACCGGGTGCAGGTCCCAACTCCATCGCCGCCCCGAACTGTTCGCGTCCGGGGCGCTCAGTCGCAGGCCCTCCAGCAAGGAATAGATTCCGATCGAGGCAATTGCCAGCACGGTGATCTCGCCCAGCGTATCGAAACCCCGGAAATCAACCAGGATTACGTTGACCACGTTGGTGCCGCCGCCGCCCGGCACGCTGTTGTCGAGGAAGAAGCCGGCGATTGACTCGTACGGCCGGGTCAACACCGCCCAGGTTAGGGCCGAGGCCCCCAATCCGGCGGCGGCGGACAGTATCAGGTCGCGGGCGCGGCGGCCGGCGCTCGACTCCGCGGGCGTCTGTGCCGGCAGGAAATACAATGCTAAAAGGAGCAGTACGATCGTCACAACCTCGACCGAAAGCTGGGTCAGCGCCAGGTCAGGCGCCGAAAACTTCACGAAGGTCAGTGCGACAATCAAACCCACCACGCTCAGCAGCAACAGCGCCAGCAGCCGTTGACGGTGCAGCAGAACGATGCCGGCCGCTGCGATACACAAGATGGCCGCTGCCAACAGGCTGATCGGGTCTAACGGCGACAGCGGAACATCGCCGCCAATCGCCCCGAAGCCCCATAGCCCGGAGAATGCGAGCGTGCCGGCACCGAGTATCAGCACCAGGACCATGCGTTGCAGCGTTGCGCGTTGCAGCACGCCGTTGAGCCAGTCGGCGCCGCGGAACAAACGCTGTTCCAAAAAGCGATAGAAGGTGCGGGCATCGATCCGGCCGATCGTGCGTTCGTGCCAGCGGATCAGAGGGTGGCGTAGCACGTAGATCAGGCTACCCGCGGCCAGCGCCACAAAACTCATGATCAACGCCGGATTGACGCCATGCCAGATCGCGAGGCTGTACTCGGGCAGATCGGCCTGCAACGTCGCCGCCGCGGCAGTCGCCAGCAACGGCCCGAATGTCCATGCCGGTAGGATGCCGACGGCGAAGCAGATCACGACCAGTACCTCGACTGGCACTTTCATCCAGCGCGGCGGCTCATGCGGTGTTTTCGGCAGGTCGATCGGTTCGCCATTGAAAAACACGTCGTGAATGAAACGCAGCGAATAGGCGACGGCGAACGCGCCGGCCACGGTTGCGAAAATCGGCAGCCACGGAATCGCGCTTTCATTGACGATGTAGACAGTCTTGGCGAAAAACATCTCTTTCGACAGGAATCCGTTGAGCAGCGGCACTCCGGCCATCGCTGCTGTCGCGACCATGGCCAACACGGCGGTATACGGCATGTATTTCCACAACCCGTTCAGCTTGCGCATATCGCGCGTCCCGGCCTCGTGGTCGATGATCCCGGCGGCCATGAACAGCGACGCCTTGAAGGTCGCATGATTCATGATATGAAACACACCGGCCACCGCGGCAAGTGGCGTGCCGATACCGAACAACAGCGTGATCAGGCCGAGGTGACTGATCGTCGAATACGCCAGCAGCCCCTTGAGGTCATGCTTGAAAAGTGCCGTGTAAGCGCCGAGCAGCAGTGTGATCAAACCTGCCCCGCCAACCAGCAGCGTCCACTCGAACGAATCAGACAAAGCTGGAAAGAGCCGGGCCAGCAGGAAGACGCCCGCCTTGACCATGGTCGCCGAGTGCAGATAAGCGCTGACCGGTGTCGGTGCCGCCATTGCATGCGGCAGCCAGAAATGGAACGGAAACTGCGCCGACTTGGTGAATACTCCCAGCAAAATCAGCACCAGCGTGGGAACGTACCAGGGGTGATCATGGATGATGTCACCCGAACGCAGGATCACCGATAGCTCATAGCTGCCGACAATCTCGCCGAGCAGGATGAAACCTGCCAGCATCGCCAGTCCACCGGCGCCGGTAATCGCCAGCGCCATCCGCGCACCCTCACGCGCATCGTCACGATGGCGCCAGTAACTGATCAACATGAACGAACTGATACTGGTCAGCTCCCAGAAAATCAGTAACTGAATCAGATTTTCCGACAGCACCACACCCAGCATCGAGCCCTGGAACAGCAGCAGGTAGGCGTAGAAACGGCCCATCGGGTCGCTCGCGGCCAGGTAGTAGCGCGCATACAGAATGACCAGCAGTCCAATCCCCAGGATCATCAGTGAGAACAGCAGGCCCAGGCCATCAAGGCGGAAACTCAAGGTCAGGCCGGCCGCGGCCAGCCAATCGTATTGCCATATCAGGGTCGCGCCCTGCATCACTTCCCCGATCGACGGTAATAGCAGCAGCACTGCGGCGAGGGTGGTTCCAGCGGCTGCATAGGCCGATCGCAATCGGCCGTGACTACCCGCCCACGCGACCAAGGCTGCGCCTAGGAAGGGGGTTGCGACCATCAATGGAATCGTCATGGCATGAGGATCCCGGCATTCACCGCGTCAGGGAGCCGAAATATCACCGGCAACTGCGGCCGTGCAGAACAAGTGGGCTTGAAGGTACAGCGCATCGTGGATGAGTTGTCCGCCACCCGGGCGGCCCTAGTGAGTTCCTCGGTTATGGTGGCGTTAGTTTATCAGCATGCGCGCGAAGGAGTCAGGCATTCGAACTTACCTCGAAATGAGGTCAGGCTTTGTTCTCGAGACCAATGGCAGTCCACTCGCGGTTTTGGCACCAGGGCCACCAGTCGGGCGATGAAGCAAAATTTCTTGCGTTGATCCGCCCGCGCAGGCGCGTCTGCAGCGTGGAAACCTTGCGGCCCTGCTGCGGCCCAACGAAAATGCGGCAGCTGATCCAGGAACAGCATGTGGAAGTGCATATTCAGATTGAGCGCACTGCCGAAGCGCTGAATCAGGCTGACTGCACCGCTTTGGGCCGTCCTACGGGAAAAGCCTGCCTTCTTGACCAGACATGTGGCGACGCAGCGGTACACAATGTCGAATACCCGGCCCGTGATGGCAGGGCTGCTCGCGAACAGGAAGCGCAACGGATACGGGGCACTCTGGATGTCCGGGCTCACGCTCCCACACCGGTGCGTCCTGGATCTACGCGACCCTGTGCGAGGGCAACACGGTTGGTGGGCCGCTGACCACGGCAGTGAGTATCGCACCCAATTCCAGGATGTCCAGGACGCCCTCGCCCCCTCCCTAGGTATCGGTATTTCAGTCGGCCTCACCGTCATATGGGCGTCGATCAGGTTGTGAGCGTCGCAAAGGCTAGTACCATACAGGGGTAGAGGGACCGGGCCGTTTTCCGTTCTCGCTGCCGGGCTCCCGGGGCCAATGAGCTTGTCAACTGGCCTTGCCGTCTGCTGGCGAATCCTCAGTAGACCACCGAAATTTTTCAGTTTGATCCGAACTAATACAAGCTACTGAATCAACTTGATTTTGCCTGGGTTTTCCACGGGTCGCCCGCTACAATAAAATCCGTAACTTATTGATTTGATGGACATTGGAACCCCCCGTGCCGGAAATTCGATTCTGCCCCTGGGCACCATGTAACTATATGTTTTGAGACAAAAAAACGGCTCAGGTTTTCTGACCAACCTGGACTGAATCGCGCGAATGCAATTTGCCCAGATTGGGCAGAACGGTAACCAATCTGGGCAGGTCGCCGGCGGTAAAGCAGGCTTCACGCAACCCCTACCCTGGTAAACGATGCTTTACTCAAAGTCGTTGATCGTAAAGAGTTCCTTATCTCGGAAGCTTAGGTTGAATCGATGGTATAGCCAGATGGCGCAGCTGATAATCTCCGGAGGAAATCGGTGGCGGTGATATCGAGGTTTTTGCTCATCCGCTCAGTGTCCCGGAGTGACAATACCCTTTCAGGCGCTCAGCTGAGCGCATGCAACCAGCCATGAGCAGCCGAAATCGTGATCGCTAGAAATGTCTGCTCTGATCAGAGTATGTCGCGGCTTACAAATGACATCTTTAGCTCTTATTTCATTGATGCGAAAGAATACGACAGCGCCAGTACCAATAATGAACTCGCTGCGATCCATGAACCGATAACTCGAACTCCGATCATCTGCCAAGGTTTCTTCTTGAAGACGTCTGCTAAAGCCATTGGGTAAAGAAATAGCAAATAGAGCGCTAGCCCACTACCAAGTAACGACACAAGCTTTTCTTTTCCTGACAGCGCATCCTGGGCAGAGTCCATCCCAAGTAGAAGACCCGCCAAAGTGGCAATCAACGCACACCAATATCGGTTCACAGTAAAGCTTGCGACTATCAGAATCCCGATAAATGCTGCACCAGTTAGGATGAGTACCTCGATGTCACCGCCGACGGAAAACCAAGCTGCCATCAGCCCAACTCCTACTGCGATAAGAAAAACCAATATGGCCAGTTCGTTTTCTTTTACCCCTCTTTGTCCAATGAACAACCCTAGCGAAATCAAAAGCAGCAAATGGGCCGGCACAAAAACGGGGTGTAATAGCCCGCTGTAGAAATTATCAATGCCTTCAATCGGACTATGAGCGAGGCCTAGCTGCGGGATTGCAAGCAAGGCCAAAAAAACAAGGGCCTTACCTGAGTTGATCATACGACTCCCGTCAAGAAGCCAACGCCGGCCAAGGCGATCGCACCGCCAGCAGTCCGAACCGCAATTTTCCCTGCGGGCCACCGTACGAGTAACCCGAACGCGATGCCTGACAAATGAAGCAAACCCGTAGAGATTACAAAGCCAATGCTATACGCAAGCGGATTTGCTGCGTTCGGCAGTTCCGTGCCATGCGCATGGCCGTGAAAGATCGCAAACACACCGACGATCACTGCCGCAATCCAGATTGGTGGGCGGGCAGCGATAGCAACCATGGCGCCCAGAACGACAGCAGATGCAGCGATACCAGTTTCAACGGCTGGGATAGGAACCCCCATTACACCGAGAGCCCCACCTAAGGCCATGACGAGTGGGAAGACAACTGGAAGAATCCAGATCGCAGGACTCCCCAGGAACGCACCCCATAACCCAACTGCAACCATTGCGACGACATGATCCCAACCTAAGATGGGATGCAGGAATCCACTAACGAATCCCCCGGCGATACCGGAACTCTCATGTGCACTTGCAGCGCCAGCAAAGGTCAAGACGACCGCGGCAATTGTCAGAACTTTGAAATGCTTCATTTCCGCTTTTCCTGTGATCAACGCATTTTTTGAAAACGACCCGCAGTTCAACGGATCATCCGCTCAACGAAATAGGCGAAATCTATCAATCTTCCCCCAGATCCGCATTATTTGGCCAATTTATGTCGGAAAGCAGACATTCCGCAGATGGCCTCCAATGACGGCACGGTGTTTTAAGGGTTCATCGGATTCCTGCCCTCAGTTGCAGGTCTACGGGTACTCATCGGGGTTCAGTGGGCAGGCGTCGGATAAGCCACGAGGGAGGAAACCGCGGGATGCTGCGTGGAAGTCGGGTCAGGCCACATGGCTATGGGGATTTGGATCGCCGCTTGGTGGCATGAGGTGTCGATAAGGTTGGTCATCGAGATAACGCCATCGCTGAAATTGTCGGTGGCAGCCCTGTCACACCAGATCCGACGCCTGTATATCACGCGGAAACGCACGTCATGGTGGCATAAGGCAAAAGCGGCCCGTATCGGCGCTGGCCGATACTTTGTCTTGCCCTTGGCGCGGTAGTCTTTCCACTTGAAGGTGACACCGCGCTCATCCACGGCGATGAGCCGGCTGTTGGCGATCACGACCCGGTAAGTATAGCGGGCCAGGTAGGCCAGCACGGCGGCCGAGCCGGCAAACGGGCGCTTAACATAGATCACCCACTCACATTGCCGCAGGGGTGCGAGCCACTCGGTGAAGGCAGCAGAGTCAGCCAATGCCGCATACTCACCGAAGAATCGCAGCTGGCCGGCCGCATGGGTCTTGGTGAGTGCCTCGAGGAAGCGCCGTCGAAACAGCCGCGAGAGTACG
>CAZCDY010000135.1:9629-10592 GCA_964497145.1 uncultured Gammaproteobacteria bacterium | reverse complement strand
CGATCCTGTCCATCGCTTCGGCTTCGAACGCATCGGCCGAAGCAGAACCCGTGATCGTCAATGTGGAAAACTTCGTCAGGGCTGAAACCGCCGCCCAGTTCGATCGGGTCCTGGCAAACGCCGGCGGGGTCAACCGGTTTTTCCACCTGCGCGAACCGGCGCCGCTGGACCAGCAGACCGTCATCCGCATGAACCGGGACACGCTCTACAGCGCGGCGCTGGTGGATATCAGCGAAGGTGCCACCCTCACCATTCCCGATGCGGGCGACCGCTACATGTCGGTTATGGTGGTCAACGAGGACCACTACCTCAACAAGGTCTTCCATGAACCGGGCGAGCACGAACTGACTGTCGAGGAATTCGGGACGCCCTACGTGGTGCTGGCTGTTCGCACCCTGGTCGATGAATCCGATCCCGCGGACATCCGGGAAGCAAACGCCCTGCAGGATCAGTTGATAATCGAAGCGGCATCCGCGAAGCCCTACACCCACCCGAACTACGACCAGGCAAGCTACAAGACCACCTACGACGCCCTGCTTGTTCTGGGTCGCGGCATGGCAGACGCCGGTTCCACCTTTGGACGCAAGGAGGATGTCGATCCGGTGCGCCATCTGCTGGGAACCGCGTGGGGCTGGGGGGGCTTGCCGGAAGAAGAAGCCTATTACCTGAACGTCGAGCCCAATCTCCCAGTCGGCGCCTACCAACTCACCTTCCGGGATGTCCCGGTCGATGCGTTCTGGTCGGTCACCGTATATAACAAGGAGGGCTTCATTGATCCCAACGACCAGGATGCTTACAGCGTGAACAGCCTGACCGGGACTCCCAACGACGACGGCTCCTTTACCATCCACTTCGATGGTGACCCCGCAAGCACCAACCATTTGCCGATTGCCGAGGGCTGGAACTATACAGTGCGCTTTTACCAGCCGCGAAAGGAGATCCTCGATGGCACCTGGACGTTCC
>CAZCDY010000135.1:7663-9619 GCA_964497145.1 uncultured Gammaproteobacteria bacterium | reverse complement strand
GCCAATTATAAAGACAGAACTGTAAATGTAATTTTGGAGCATGAACATGCTAAAGATGAAGAACCTCTATCGAGCCCTCGTGATTACAGCGTGCGGCATGCTGGTCACCGCCTTTTCGCCGGGAAACCACGCCTCAAACGATGACTTTGAGCAACAGGTTGAAGACTACATTCAAAAGTTTCCCTACCAGAACACCTATGATTACGCCATGCTGTTCACTGGCGGAGACCCCGGAAAGCTGAATAAATGGGGCCAGGCATCCCGGGAACTGCTCAAGGCCGGTGAGGACACGATCGTCCGGAGCAACAACGACACCCTCTATAAGACGGCGTTCATCTATCTCGGGGATGGGCCGGTGGTGCTGCGCTCGGATTCACCTTCGCAGGAGCGATTCAGCTCCTTTCAGCTGCAGGATGACCGGAATGCGAATTACCGCAACATCATCAGTCCGGACGGTAGCTATACGCTCTACCATGGCGAAAAACCCAAGACCATCACGGGTGAGGCCGTTGAAGTGCCGTCGCTCCTGTCCGCGGTCGTCACGCGGATTGAAGTGAAGGACAAGAATGACGCTGCCGACATGGCGGGTGCACAGGCCGTTTTCGACGGCATCACTATTGAAGGGCCGACCATCAGCAAGATGCCCTCAGTCGACCTCCTGAGTGGTTTTGACGAGCAGGTGGCGCAGGAAGCCAACAGGCGCATGGATGAACTGGCGGGGGTCGTGCCGTTTTCCAGGATGATCGTAGGGCCGGGCCAGGAACCCGGCAGGGATGTCCCCTATCTCTACCACTCTGCCGGCACCAAGGAGGGCTGGGGCGGACCAGCAACCTCTCACAGCGCCTACGAGGCGATGTTTACCGATGCGTCCGGTGCGACCCTCGAAGGCTCCAAGGGCGAATACCTGGTGGTAACGGAGGCGCCTCCGGTCAACGCCTTCTGGTCGGTTACCGTTTACGACTCCACCACCGGTCGTTTGCACCCCAACGACGACGACCGCTACCACATCAACAACACGACCGCCGTCAAGAATGAGGACGGCACCTACACCTTCCGTTTCAAGCGGGAGTGCAAAGACGGCGACGTTAACTGCCTTGCGGTGCCCGCCGGGCCGTTCGACGTGGTCGCACGCTACTACCTTCCCAAGCCGGAGATCATGAACGGCGAGTGGACGATGCCGAGGCCAGGATACTTGGGGTCGGAGTAGAAACTCCCCTACTTCGACTTCGCCCCGCGCTTCAATCTGGCCATAACGTTCATCCTTGAACGGATTATGTAATTGATTTCGAAAACGATAGCCGCTGATCGGCCACCAGGGCATGGTCGGGACGATATTGATGATTTTTACTCTGACCCCGGATATCCTCGTGTTCGCCTCCACCGGACGCAACACTGCGATCAACCAGGGCGCCGACCTGTGGGGTACGACCTACGTGGTGGACGTGAAGATCAATCGCGGGCGTATCAAGAACGACAGGATCACCGCGCAGATCTATATCGCCTACGACGGCGACGATGCCGACAAGCAGGACTTCGGCATCCGCAGCCCGGACAACCTGGTGTGGGCCGACAACGGCACGGTCTACGTCCAGGAGGACCGCTCGGTAAATGGTTTTGGCGCCACCAGTGGAGAAGAGACCTCGATCTGGGCTCTCAACCCGTGGACCTCGGTTGCCACCCGCGTCGCCCAGATGGACCGCAGCGCGGTGCCCGCCGGGCAGACTGATTTTGCGCCCACTGACCTGGGGAACTGGGAGAGCTCCGGCGTCATCGACGTCACCGAAGAGTTTGATGCCGACGGTACGCTCCTGTTCTTCAACACCCAGGCACACAGCGTGGGCGGAGGAGCCATCGCAACTGAAAACCTTGTTGAGGGCGGACAATACCTGTTCATGAGTCTCGACGACTAGCCGCGCTGTCGCGCCGACACGAAGCCGTCCCGAGAGGGACGGCTTT
>CAZCDY010000135.1:0-7653 GCA_964497145.1 uncultured Gammaproteobacteria bacterium | reverse complement strand
CAACCCCTCGATAATTGGGGTCGGAGTAAAAACCTCCCTACTCCGACTGCGGTCCGCGCTTCACAAGATGCTGACGCCTTTCACCCAGCTCTTCAATCTGGCGCCTGAACTGGTCAGATCCGAGAGCGAGTCGTCTTGTTCCAGCGTGACAAGCAGATCAGCACGATTTGTCATCAGCACCCAACCGTGAATTGTGAGCCTGTGCTTCTGAGCGACTTAGTCAAGGCATGGTGCATAGAATGCGAGATCATCATCCGCGGAAAAATAAGCACACCGATTCTTACATCTTCGGGTGAGATCTTGCGGGATCCCGGACTGTCAATATCGTTTCAACCTGGCAATAGCGTTCATCCTTGAACGGATTATGGAGTCGCTTTCGAAAACCATAACGGCTGATCGGTTATGAGCCTGGCCTCAGAGCGATGTCGATGATTTTTACTCTGACCCCAAATATCCCAGATATCCATTGTAACCGCCTGGGCATATCATTAACCTAAACGGCGCTCTTACTTTCACTGAAATAACCTGCCAGAGAGATGATTCATGACTGATGCGTATATTGTAGGCGCTGTGCGCAGCGCCGGTGGCCGCAAGAACGGCCGCCTTTCCAGGATTCATCCTATCGATCTGGGCGCTGCCGTCGTGGATGCCCTGGTCGAGCGCACCGGTATAGCCGCCGAGGACGTCGACGACCTGATCTTTGGTTGTGTCTCCCAGGTGGGGGCCCAGTCCAGCAATATTGGCCGCAACGTATGCCTGTCCTCTGTGCTGGGCGAGGTTGTGCCGGGCACTAGCGTGGACCGGCAGTGTGGGTCCGGCCAACAGGCCATCCATTTTGCCGCACAGGGAGTGCTCTCCGGCACCCAGGACCTGGTGATCGCAGGTGGCGTCGAGAGCATGAGCCAGGTACCCATCGGCGCCAGCATTATCGATGGCGTCAAGGCGGACCACGGCATGCCTTACGGCCAGAAAATCACGGAGCGCTACCCCGGTGTCCGGTTCAACCAGTTTACCGGTGCGGAGATGCTGGTGGAGAAGTACGAGCTTACCTCGCAGGAGTTGAACGAGTTCGCGCTGGCCAGCCACATGAAAGCCAAACAGGCCATAGAAGAAGGACGTTTCGAGAAGGAAATCGTCCCCATTGAGGTGGAGCTCGAAGATGGCTCCCTGGCCATGCACACCCATGACGAGGGCGTGCGCCTGGATGCCACACTGGGCGCTATCTCAGGCTTGCAACCAATGGCCGAGGGCGGCGTGTTGACGGCTGCGAACGCCTCGCAGATATGCGACGGGGCAGCCGCTGTAATGATCGCCAACGGGGAGACCTGCAAGCGCCTGGGCCTGAAGCCGCTTGCGAGAATTATTGCCATGAGTGTTGTCGGCTCGGATCCGGTCATCATGCTGGAGGGTCCGATTCCGGCGACCAAAAAAGTCCTTGAGAAGGCCGGATTAAGCATCGATGACATCGATCTGTTCGAGGTAAATGAAGCTTTCGGTTCAGTGCCGCTGGCCTGGGCTAAAGCCACCGGGGCCGACCTCGCCAGGCTGAATGTCAACGGGGGAGCCCAGGCACTGGGCCACCCGCTGGGGGGCACCGGGGCCAAACTCATGACGACGCTGGTCCATGAGCTGCACCGCAGCGGCAAGCGCTATGGCTTGCTTGCCATCTGCGAAGGCGGAGGTACTGCCAATGGCACTATCATCGAGCGCGTGGACGAGGTCGCAGGGTAGACTTGCACTAACCAGCGCCGGTGGCGCTTTATAACAATCATCTTCCCCGATAAAGGAGTTCCTCTTGCCTGCGTTTTATAAGAAATGGTTCTATCGGTCCAGACTCGCACTCATTGGATCCATGCTGGGTAAACCCCAACCGAAGCCGATGACCTTTGTCGGTGCGGGGTCCGCTTCACAACTCGCCAAAAGCATCGGTCAATTTGGCATCCGAAAAGTACTGGTAGTGACGGACAAACCACTGCGTGAGCTGGGCATACTCGACGGGACACTGGCAGCGCTGTCCGGTCACGGGGTCGCGACCGCGGTGTACGACGGGGTTCTTCCCGACCCCACCCAGCAGGTGATCGATGACGGCATCGCGATGCTGAAACGCGAGGGCTGCGACGCGGTGCTGGCCTTCGGTGGCGGCTCATCCATCGACAGCGCCAAGGTCATTGCGCTGGCCGGCGCCAACGGCTGTTCGGCAGCAGATTGCATCGGGGCCAACAAGTGCAAGCTGCCCGCGCTACCCCTCTTCGCCATCCCCACGACGGCCGGCACCGGCTCCGAAGGTACCTGTATTGCCGTCGTATCCGACAACGAGACCCATGCCAAGGGCGGCGTAATCGATAACAGCATCATACCCAGGGCCGCGGCGCTGGATCCCGACGTCATGCGGGGTCTACCTGCACATATCACGGCGGCGACCGGTATGGATGCGCTAACCCACGCGATCGAATCCTACATCGGCAGCTTCGGGAATGCCGACACCGATTTTTACGGGCTGGCTTCGGCCAAGCTGATATTCGAAAACCTGTCCCGTGCCTGCGACAACGGTGACGACCTGGAAGCCCGGGAGGCAATGGCCCTCGCCTCCTATTATGGCGGTCTTGCCATTAGCCAGGCCCTCGTAGGCTACGTGCACGCGATCTCACATAACCTCGGGGCACGCTATGGAGTCCCCCATGGTTTGGGCAATGCGATGGTACTGCCGCATGTGCTGGAGCTATTGAAGCAAGACGCCGCCCCTAGGATGGCAGAAATCGCACTGCATGCAGGGCTGGGCGATTCAACAGAATCGGAGTCAGCCCTGGCCCAGAAGCTGGTGGACCGGGTCTGGGAATTGAACCGCAAAATCGGCATCCCGGAGACCACCGATCTTATCAAGGCGGAAGATATCGAGGAGCTGGTGGACGCGGCCCTGACGGAAGGCAGCGCTTATCCGACCCCCAGGTTTTTCGAAAGGCATGAATGCCGCGGAATACTGGAACGACTCAGCGCCGCCTGAAGGCAGCCATTCCGGATATTTGGGGTGATATTTGGGGTCAGAGTAATTTCTTATGCCCTCCTCCTCCACATGGCAGCAACCCCGCGGCACTCTCAGCAGCGGAAATGGTCGATCTGAATTTCCTCGCCAAGGTCGGCATAGTCCCCCGCGGCACGACCGGCCCTGAACTCACCCCAGTTGATGGCCCGATAGCGAGCGGGCGCCTCCTTTGAAACCACACCGGGCAGTGGCGCGTAGTCGACCCTGTAATCGGGGTTGTAGAAAAACGGCGCGCTGAATCGCTCCTTTTCGGCGCTTGCCAGGACACGATGCGGGGGTGCGATATAGCGATCGTTGGACCAGACCTGCACGATGTCGCCGATGTTGATGGTCAGCGCTTCGGGATTGGGCGCTACCGTATGCCATTGCCCGCGGTGAAGAAACTGCAGACCAGGCTGGCTGTCGGCCAGCAGAACCGTCAACGCGCCGGAGTCCGTGTGCCGGCTGATTCCCAGATGCTCACTGGGGGACGCGCACAGGGGATAGTAATTCAGCCGCAGAAAGCTGGTGTGCCTCTCACTGAAACTGGCCCCCAGATGGTCCGGTGCCATTCCCAGATTGCTGCTGATACCGGCGAGTATGCCTTCGGCCACCCGTTGTACTGCAGCGTAGAACGATTCGATCACCACCTGGAAATCCGGCAGGCTGGCCGGCCATTGGGGCACACTGCCCGCCATGGGGCCATCCTCCGCCACAGGTCCAAAGTCGAATATTTCCTTCCAGTCCCGCACATTCTTTGTCAGTTCCCGATCAAAGAAACCCCAGGCATTGTCCGCTGTCCTCTCGATGGCCAGTTTTTCGTTTCGTGGCAGGGAAAAGAACTCTTGCATCTGCCGGAGTGTTGCCGCGATCAGCGCGGCATCAATGCCGTGCCGAACAATCTGGAAACAGCCCCATTCGGAGCAGGCCCGATCGAGCGCCGGGTACCAGTCGCTGTCCGAGAACTCGGCAACATCCAGCACGGGCAAAGCCGTCATCACTCTTATCTAGCCTCCTCTACGTGCGATTCTGTGGTTCGCTCATGATATCAACGGTCATCGGCCGAAGTAATAGTCAAAGGGTAGTCAAAGGGGACGGATTTATTTTCCTTGGCACCCGGGAGGCCGCCCCGCAATAAGACATAGGCGCTATTCTGATTTACGGCGATGAATTTGTTTTGGCATTGGGTGACAGAACGGAGCAGCAAATAAATAAATGCGTCCGCTTTTGTTGTATATTTTGTTGGTTCCCAGGGCGACATTAAAATTTTTACTCTGACCCCAGATATCTTGACCACGATTGCTCAAACCTTTGCGCCATCTCAATGAAAGTTTGCCTTTATCGATGGACAATTCAATTTTGAGCTTGTATTTCCGTAGTGCAACTTTTTCAGCTCTTTGTTTTCTCCAAACCGGGGTGCTGCATGGTGATGGAGCGGCGGGGGTTGAAAAAGCAAATTTCCAGCAGTTGAAGGCGATGATTCAATGCCGTGCACGCCGGAAGCCCCAGCGCACCTGAATCAGCGAAAAATATCGGCTGAAATCAACAATCGACAGCGAGAAGAGAGGAAACAATACCATGCGCATGAATACAACTCTGATCCATGCGGCATTCTTCGTCTCGATCCTTCTCACGCCGCTGGGGGCAACCAGCGCCGATGAGCAACTCACTCCCGCCGAGGCAAAGGAAATCGCCAGGGAAGCGTTCCTGTGGGGTATGCATCCGGTGGCTATCTACCACCTGCGCTTCAACTTCGCGCAGAATGAACTGAACCCGCGCGCTGCGGGCATCAACCGCTTGCATTGGGACCGCACACCGATGAAAGCCTTGCCGCGCGTCGCTACCACACCCAATGCCACCACGCTCTATGGCGTTGGCATGTTTGATCTGTCGCAGGAACCCGCGGTCATTATCGTTCCCGAAATAAGGGATCATTACTGGAGTGTCCAACTTTACGATAACTACGCGCGCTGGTGGCACATGATCGGCAGCCAGTTCAATGCGCCCGGCCCCGTTCGGCGCTTGCTCATCGGCCCGAACTGGAGCGGCGATCTGCCCGACGGCTTCGTCGGCGCCGATATCGTGCAGTCTCAGTCCGACTTTGCCGGGGTACTGGCACGCGTCGCGCTCACCGACGATACGGAGGAAGAGCTCCGGATCGTCAACGGCATCCAGGATCGCATCACGGCCATGTCCCTGAGCCAGTGGATTGCCGCTGGACGCAAGGAGGTGCGGGCTGAGGATGTGCCGCTGACCAAGGCCAACTATGCCACCTATCCCGGCATGGAGACGGTCCGTGAACCAGGCAAACTCACTGGCGTGGACTATCTGCGCTGGGTCAGCCTGGTGCTGAACGACCCCAGTTTCACCAAACAGACCGACGGCCATCGTGAAGTAACCGCCTTTGCGCGTTTCGAACGCCTCGGCCTCAAGGCCGGCACGCCCTTCGATCCCGCCGGGTTGACACCCGAGATCGCGGCTGCGGTAGAGGCAGGAATCGAGGAGGGGAAAAAGGAAGGGCTCGAGGGGATGGCCGCGAACTTCACCGAAGGCCAAAATGGCTGGAAGTTCGACACCGACCTTGGCTACAAAGACACCAACTGGCAATGGCGGGCATGGGCCGGGTTGCAGGCTGTTCTCGCCCCCGTTCCCTCCCGATCGCATACGGCCGCAAACTGTTGGGACGATTCCGATGGCCGGCCGCTCTCGGGCGAGCACCGCTACACGATCACGTTCGACCTGAACAACATGCCTCCGGTCACCGAGTTCTGGGAAATGCCGCTCTACGATACCGAGGGCTATTTCTACGACAACCCGATCGACCGCTATTCGCTCAACAGCTTCATGCTCGAGCGCGGCCAGCTGCACACCGAGGACGACAAGCTGGTGATTTTCGTCCAGCACGACGAGCCGACCGACCCGCAGCAGCGCCAGAACTGGCTGCCCGCACCAAAGGACGGCTTCCGCTTCACCGCCCGTTTCTACGGCGCCGCCACGCCCCTGATCGACGCCAGCTACGACATGCCCGGCGTGGTGCGCGTGGATTGATCCGACAAGGGTTTTTGCTCGTGGTGCAGGTGCACCCTAAGACCCGAACCCAAAAAAACGAGGTACCCAACATGCGAATCCAGACAACTTCCGTTTTCACGGCACTCATCGTCGCAATGGCGATCATTCCCGGTTTCCCGGTGCTGGCCGCAGACGCTCCCGAGGTAACGGTTCGAAATTACGTCCGGGCGGAGACCGACCTCCAGATGCGGAACTATGTCGAGAACATGGACGCGTTCGGCAAGTTCGCTCACGTAAGGGAAGCTACCGATGTCACCAGCAGGGACACGATTCGTCCCAACCGTGACACGCTCTATTCCTGGTCGGTCTTCGACCTGACCTCGCCGCTGACCATCGGTCTGCCCGACCCGGGAGACCGCTACCAGTCGTTGATGGTCGTCAGTCAGGACCACTCGATCTGGTCGGAATACGGCCCCAAGGAGGTTGTCCTCGATGAACAGACCGTCGGGACGCAATACGCGCTTCTCCTGCTCCGGACCTTTTTCGATCCCAACGACGAGGAGGACGTGAAGGCGGCCCACGCACTGCAGGACGCTGTCACAGTCAAGCAGGCTGACAAGGGCACGTTCGAGTATCCCGGCTGGAACAAGGAGGAGGTCGAGGCGATGCGGGACAAGATCAACGTCGTCGCGATCTTGTTGCCAGACAACACGAAGACGTTTGGCCGCAAGGAAGACCTCGACCCGATCTACTGGCTGCTCGGTGCCGCCGGCGGCTGGGGCGGGTTGCCGGTGCAGGACGTCGCCTACGCCAACGGTGTTCCCGAGAAAAATGATGGCAAGACTCCTTATGCCCTGACAGTCAAGGATGTACCGGTGGACGCTTTCTGGTCAGTGACCGTCTACGACGACAAGGGGATGCTCATCGTCAACGAATACGACGCCTATTCCTACAACAGTGTCACGGCGAAGAGAAACGAGGACGGCAGTGTCACCATCCATTTCGGGGGCGACCCCGGGCAGGACAACTTCCTCCCGATCGTGCCCGGCTGGAACTACATCGTCCGCATGTATCAGCCGCGGAAAGAGATCCTCGAGGGTACCTGGAAATTTCCTGTCCCGGTGCCGGTGACACCATAGATCCGGCCCCGCAAAGCATGACAAACCGAGAGGACAACAGGGAGAAGGAGCAATGAGAAAGATGATGCCTAATCTGATGACCAGCGCCGCGATTAGCGTTTGCCTGGCGATCCTGTCCATCGCTTCGGCTTCGAACGCATCGGCCGAAGCCGAACCCGTGGTCGTCAACGTGGAAAACTTCGTCAGGGCTGAAAACGCTGCTCAATTTGACCGGATCGTAGAAACGGCTGGAGGGATCAATCGTTTTTTTCACCTGCGCGGACCGACGCCGCTGGACAAGCAAATTGCCATCCGCATGAACCGGGACACGATATACAGTGGGGCGGTGGTGGACATCAGTAAAGGGGCCACCCTCACCGTTCCCGATGCTGGAGACCGCTACATGTCGATCATGGTGGTCAACGAGGACCACTACATCAACAAGGTCATCCACAAACCGGGCGAGCACGAACTGACTGTCGAGGAATTCGGGACGCCCTACGTGGT
>CAZCDY010000134.1:3725-10671 GCA_964497145.1 uncultured Gammaproteobacteria bacterium | reverse complement strand
ATTCGGATTGTCAATCTGAGCCTCCAAAAACACCTGACAGCCAATCCACCAACTGGTCGACTCAACGATCGTGGAGCCCTGTCGATAAGCTCCTAGTGGGCATTGGCAAGCAATTGAATCGCGGTAAAATCGGCTTATGAGTTTGAAGAAATACGGTGTTGTTGTCGATTGTGGGCGTTGTGAATTTGCATCGGGTAACGGTCGCGGCTCTTTTGAAGTAACAGTTCCCCTCAGCGATATCGCATCAGGCACCGAAGGAACAGCCAAGCTGTTCTGTTCCGTTTCTTCTGAACGCCATGAAGTGGTGCTGAAAGCATGGAACGACTCGGAAACTCATCCCATCAAGCCCTCGTCGGAGATCGAAAAACGTTTGGGCGCAGCACTCGCGCACGTTGCCAAACACCGCATATGCGGCAACCGGACAATCTGTCCATTTGAAATAGTCCAAATCGTCGAAAAGCAAAGCTGCCGTTGACCGACTGGTTTCAAAACGCAGGAATCGACCCTGCAAAGACGATCAGATCGCTTCACAATTTTGCAAAGCTGAACAAGGGCAGATAACGCAAAGAAGAACGTTCGCATCGCGGACAGGCGAGACGATGCAAGCGCCGAGAACGGCGACGGCGATGATGTTGCTCAGTTCAGCCTCCTCCCCAAATCATCGGCCAAAACGCGTCGGCCCGCCGCGATCTTCTCGTCAGCATACTGAAGAGCATCCCAGCCTTTTGCATTCAGGCTGTCGGGAGACATTGCACCTGAGTCAATCAGGTTTCGGAGGTGGAGGGCGCTCAGCGCTTCGTCAGGCATAGCGCACCAAATGTGCTTGGGTATCCGCAGCTTCATTGCGCCTAGCATGTTCGACAATAATCTGGACTGTCGCTCATTGAGTAACACCCCGAAACAAGTCTCGGTCTCAGTCAAAACGCGGGATATCTTCAGCCTGTCGCTCATATGAATGTCTTGTGATGGTGTCTGGCCAAATCGGCCCGTTGTGCATACTCAACACGATGCGTTGAACAAGAGGCAAACCATTCCTATTCCGCCAACGAGAACCGCCGTTACAGCTAGCCCTAAAATCGCTATGAACTGGGTTCTGGAGATTTTTTGGTTCTTGGTCGTCTGGCGGGGTTTGAAATATCCCTTCCTGGCAAATCTTGCTTGCGTCTCGTATCCAGCCCAGGTGACTAGCCCGATAAGGGCAACTGCCAACAGGAAATCGATCAAACCAAACATGCCGGTGCCCGCCCAGTCTATCCGGGTGAAATACTACCCAGCGGGTCACCGCGGAACTTAGCCCTTCACGCCAATCGTTTGCCCGCATACAGGAAAATGCCCCGCATTGCTGCGAGGCGTTGAACATCCGGAGTTTCGGCATCGACCCTGAACTGCCCTTGGGCACTTTTTACGGAACGTCTGCTTTTGACTCGTTTTCGCTGCATAATCCTGCTCAGGCCGGCGATTTACAGGCTCCGCATATCTCAGTTCACGATGAAACTGCCTTTTTGAGTGTTATGCGGGATTCGCGGCCACTCCTCGACCAGGCAACCTCACCGGAACATGTCCAGACTGCTGATCAAACTGCGCCATGCGCCCGACGACGAGATCCAGGAAATCCGCAGCCTGCTGCAGGAGCACCGGATTGATTTCTACGAGACCCAGACCGGACCCTGGGGCATCTCCGCGCCAGGCATCTGGCTGAACGATGAGCACCAGTACGATCGCGCCAAGGCGCTGGTGGATGACTACCAGGAGAACCGCTTCCGCGTGAAACGTGCAGAGTACGAGAGACTGCGCTGCTGCGGCCAGCATCGGACCTTCGTGCAGAACCTACTGGAAAACCCGTTACAGGTAATTCTTTACGGCCTGATCGTCGGGCTGATTCTGTACTTCTCCATCAGCCCGTTTTTTCCGGACGACTGAACCCCGGCAAGTTGCTGGGACTGAGGACTTGATTAGCCGGACTCACCGCCTGAAAGCCCCTCTGCGGAAAGGTTATTTGGTTATTGATGAGGATGCGCCCAGGGGTAGGAATCAAACTGCTTGACGCACCCGGGTACGTGCTATGTTTGGCCAATGAGTCCAACGAAAGGCATCAGCCCGGGTGACATCGACACCCGCAAGAGCAGACCCACACCCTCCGAAGTCACCTATGCAAAAGAATACCGAGCCCTGCCCTGCCTCCAGTGCCCCAATCGAGACGGGTGCGAGACCGGATGCTACCGCTTCAGCCGATACCTTAAATCCGGTCGTTGAGCCGTGATCCCTCACCAGCCATGGCAGTTTGCTGCACAAACCAGATCACCCTGATCCCTGGTTCACCCAGGCCGCGCGATTGTCAGCTTTTGCGCCAACCGTGATTCTCGGTACTCGGCCAGTACAGCTGGGGTGCTCTCGTTCAGTACCCTATCACCCAGTCGCTCATGGAAGATGCGGTCAGTTTGGAGAAACAACAGCCTGCACCAGCCGCTTGAAACCATGCAGTCAATTAGTTTAATACCGGAACAGGGAAAGATCTCGCAGTTTGCCGGCTTCCCCCGGGATACCTTCGTTTTTTGCGGGGTGAATGCGCCGGCAGGTGCCCACATAATTTGCCGGGGAGTTCCTGATTTGGCGCGCTGGTTACCGAGACACAACGAATGACCGAAGAACCGGACAGATTCCTCCGCCGGATGCGTTGGCTGTTTCTGCTGTTGGCGACGACCCTGGTGCTTTGGCAGTTCCTGCCATGGGCAGAGAGTTACCTGGTAGGCCTGACCACTGAACCAAGGGCAGTGACTGCACGCGGGGAACTGGCCGCAGACGAACTCGCAACTATCGAGATTTTCGAACAGGCGAGTCCATCAGTCGTTTTCATCACCACCCGTCAGCGTGTGATGAACGTGTGGACGCGCAACGTTACCAGCGTGCCGCGCGGCAACGGCTCTGGTTTTATCTGGGATGATCTCGGCCATGTCGTGACCAACAATCACGTTGTAGCGGGTGCCTCAGAGGCTATCGTGCGCTTGAATGACGGTCGCAGTTACCGGGCCACACTGATTGGCGCAAGTCCGGCGCATGATCTGGCGGTGCTCCGAATCAAGGTGCCGATCGACCGGCCGCCCCCTGTGCCGATTGGCGCTAGCGCCGATCTCAGAGTGGGTCAAAAGGTGTTCGCGATCGGCAACCCCTTTGGGCTTGACTATTCGCTGACCAGTGGGCTTGTATCGGCTCTCGACAGGTCGATCACCGACGATGAAGGAACGATCATCGATCACTTGATACAGACCGATGCCGCAATCAACCCTGGCAATTCTGGTGGCCCGCTGCTCGACAGTGCTGGGAGGCTGATTGGCATCAATACGGCCATCTACAGTCCATCCGGTGCCTACGCAGGCGTCGGCTTCGCCGTCCCTGTCGATACCGTGAACCAGGTGGTACCGCAGTTGATCGCCCAGGGTCGGTATATCCGGCCCAGCCTGGGAATCTCCGTTGACGCCGACATGAATCGCCTGGTCAAGGAGCAACTCGGCGTGGCGGGTGTTCTGGTATTGCGGGTTACAAGCGGTTCGGCCGCAGAGGCCGCCGGTTTGCGGGGTTCGGAGATGGACGCCCAGGGCAACCTGATACCGGGCGACATTATCCTGGCGGTGGAAGGAAAACCTGTTCACACTGTTCCCGCGCTGTTGTCCGCGCTCGACGATCATCGCATTGGTGAACAGGTCAGCATTCGTGTGCGGCGTGCGGGCCGTGAGACCGAGATTCCGGTGATACTGGAACCCGGGGCCTAGACGGTGAGCTGTCGGCAAGTCGGGCAGCGCTCTGCGCTGATCCGCAGACTTGGCCTGCCCTAATAAGACGCCAGGCGATCACCTAAGCCGGGTTGTCGCAGTGTTGGTGTCCCGGAATCCAACCAAAACGTCCTGGCCTTTCTCTCAAGGCCGCCCTTTCGGCACGTTGATGGCTGTTCCAGGCGGCTTGGCTTTCTCAGGCGGAGGCCTTATGAGTGGGTTGTCACTTCCTCAGCATGTGCGCGAAGCGATCGAAACCTGGAAGCCGACGCGCAACCGGTTGCCCATAGTGGGGGCATTCAGGGGGGCATGGTCTCCAGTTCGGCGCGAAACGTGTTGACGATCGACTGCCATTTCGCATCATTCCAAACGCCCACGCGATCATCCTTGCGGCTCAGCACCTCCGTCAGATCGATTGGTTCCTCTACCGCCTCCAGCAAACCCATGGACCAATTGGAAAAATCCGCTTGCTCGATCGGCCGAATGACGACCGTGTGAATATCGTCGTGACGGTTGTCACGTAGAATGTCTGC
Source organism: uncultured Gammaproteobacteria bacterium (assembly GCA_964497145.1). Classification (GTDB taxonomy): domain Bacteria; phylum Pseudomonadota; class Gammaproteobacteria; order Chromatiales; family Chromatiaceae; genus Thiosocius. Next base: position 6,371 of record CAZCDY010000134.1, on the reverse strand, counting down.
ATACAACAGCAGCACTGCCTTTTCATCTCCCTCCAGTACTTGCAGGTAGGAATCGTTGGCGCAATAAAGCAAGCCCGTTATGCCGAGCGTGCGGTTTTTTCTGCTGGCGCCAGCCACCATTGTGCGCAGCGATCTGCTGTCGAGCTGAACGGCAGCGTGACTCGTATAGATGATCTGCAGTAATGCCATGCGGAATCCCAAGTCTTTGATACTAATATTGAGAGATCTTAGCTTATCCGCTCAGGGCTTTGCGCCCGAAACTGCTCTCGCAGATTCCTCTCTACTCCCAGGGATATCTGGAAACCTGCTCGGCCGATCATTGAGTGAGTATCGAATAGATCGGTGTCAAATGGCCACAGCATCTCAAATTCAATGCCCATCGGGCGACTGTTCACTGCCGCGTATCGTTAATAAAGTTGCGCGCACGGTTTTCTGGCTTTGCATCGCCTCGCTGGCCACCGCCTGTTCGCTTGGCCCGCCATTGCCCGACGATGCCCGGCTGGTGACGGACGTCATCTATGCCGAGCGTGAAAGCGGCCCACTGAGCGGCCGCCTGTTCGTGCCGGCCGGTGTTGGTCCGCATCCGGCCGTGCTCCTGCTGCACGGCGGCGGCTGGCGCAACGGCGCGCCCCGACAAATGGATGGCATCGGCCGGCGCCTTGCGGGCGAGGGGTTTGTGGCGTTTAGTACCGCGTACCGGCTGGCTCCTTCATCCCGTTATCCTGCGCAGCTCGACGACGTGCGTGATGCCTTCCTCTGGCTGATAGCGCGCGACGAGGTCGATCCGACGCGCACAGCGGCCTGGGGGTACTCGGCCGGCGCCCAACTTGCGCTACTGCTTGGCTTTAACCCTGTGCCGGGAGAGTACCGCCCAAACGCGGTTGTTGCTGGCGGCACACCCGCGGTTTTCGAACTTTTTGATCCGCAAAGCCGTCTTCTCAGAAATTACCTGGGCGGATCACGAGAAGCGGCGCCTGAGGTTTGGGCGGATGCATCTCCCATCCAGTGGGTGTCTCCCGACGACCCGCCCATCTACCTCTACCACGGCCAGACCGATGGCCTCGTTGATATCGAACATGCGCGCCGATTGGCACGCGCGCTTACCGAAGCGCGCGTGCAAGTGACATTGGACGAGGTGCGGGGTGGCCATCTTGGCGTTTTCCTCTATAACCGGGGTGTAGAGGCGCGGGCGTCGGTGTTTCTCAAAGACTTGCCGGCAGCTGGCCATCTGAAAAAGAACAATATCGAAGCGCCCAGGCCGGACTGATCGCGTGGCGCAAAGCCGAGACCTCAGAAAAATCCTTTCTGCGCAGCCGTTCAGCGGGCTCCCAAGGCCAAACCACCGGGCTCCCGGCCCGAGATACCACAAGAGATCCCACCGCTGAGCTGAATGCAGTATTCCGAAGCAAACCGGAGACGAGGGAGTGGTTTGGCTCCCCTGATCTACCATTAACATAAATGTTGTCGAACCAGTCTTCGTCGCAGCAGCTGTGTAAAACGTAATTCGCCTTGAACAGGCTTCTGAGGCCGGCAGAACACAGTCGTGTTGTAATCCCGATCCTGCGCAAGAGTAACAAGGTCTCGGTTTGTCGAAGCAACGTATGGTGTGCGCACCCCGGTAGATATCGTCTGCCTCGTTAACGTGTAGAATGCGGTATGAAATCCCCAAAACGAATCCAACCCCTGATCGACGAAGGTCAGGTGGATGAAGTCATATGCCAGTTGATGAGCGGCAAAGAGGCCATGGTTTACATGGTGCGCTGCGGCACCGAGATCTGCTGTGCCAAAGTCTACAAGGAAGCGAACAAACGCAGTTTCAAAAAAGCGGTGGAGTATCGGGAAGGCCGTAAAGGACGCAATAGCCGCCGCACTCGCGCCATGGAGAAAGGCTCCAGGTTTGGTCGTGATCAGCTGGAGGCCGCCTGGCAGAATGCCGAAGTGGATGCGCTGTATCGCCTGGCCAATGCAGGGGTGCGCGTCCCGCAGCCCTACGGCTGTTTTGATGGCGTCTTGCTGATGGAGTTGATCACCGATGAGGAAGGCGGTGTGGCACCACGTCTGGGCGATGTCTCCATGACCGCCGAACGGGCGCTGGAGGAACATGCCGTCGTCATGAACTACGTGACCCGCATGCTCTGTGCGGGGGTGGTGCATGGAGACCTGTCAGAATTCAACGTATTGGTGGATGAATCTGGCCCGGTGATCATCGATCTGCCGCAGGCGGTGGACGCAGCTGCCAACAACAACGCCCAGTCGATGCTGGAACGGGATGTAAACAACATGACTGCCTATTACGGGCAATTCGCACCAGAGTTGCTGGACAGCAAATACGCCAAGGAAATCTGGTCACTCTACGAAGACGGCGAACTGCATCCGGAATTCGAGCTAACCGGCTGCTTTGCGGAAAGCACGGAAGCCGTTGACATCGATCCGGTGATGCAGGAAATCAAAGCGGCTTTCGCCGAAGAGCAAGAGAGGCAGGAGCGAATGCGTGAAGGGGCTGAAAAAAGCGCGTGAATTACTGTGAGCCCGCATAACGCCGAGAACCACAAACCGCCTACTGATTACGCTCGTCAATTAGCACCTAAATCCCACGAAGGGATAAAGATTTCAGCGCAATCGAGCTTAGGGTCCGACCCTTGGTGC
>CAZCDY010000134.1:466-3625 GCA_964497145.1 uncultured Gammaproteobacteria bacterium | reverse complement strand
TTCATCGCCGAGAAGCGGCGATGTACGCCCCATGTTTAACCTTTAGCAAACTTCACCCGGAACACGCTCATGCTCACTACCGCCAATCTCACCATGCAATTTGGTGCCGCCCCATTGTTCGAGAACGTCTCGGTCAAGTTTACCGACGGCAACCGCTATGGCCTTATCGGCGCCAACGGCTGTGGCAAATCCACCTTCATGAAGATCCTTGGCGGCGACCTTGAGTCCAGCGCTGGCAGCGTCTCGAAAGATCCCAACGAGCGTATCGGCAAGCTCAAGCAGGACCAGTTCGCCTTCGAAGACTGCGCGGTGATCGACACCGTGATCATGGGCCACCAGGAGCTATGGGAAATCCGGTCTGAACGCGATGCCATCTATGCCAACCCGGAAATGAGCGAACAGGACGGCATGCGCGCGGCCGAACTCGAGGTGCGGTTTGCCGAGATGGACGGCTACACCGCCGAGGCGCGCGCCGGTGAACTTCTGCTGGGTGTCGGCATCCCGATCGAGCAGCACTTCGGCCCGATGAGTGAGGTCGCCCCCGGCTGGAAACTGCGGGTGTTGCTGGCGCAGGTACTGTTCTCAGATCCCGATATCATGCTGCTCGACGAACCGACCAACAACCTCGATATCAATGCAATACGCTGGCTGGAAGGCATACTCAACGAACGCAGCTGCACCATGATCATCATCTCGCATGACCGGCATTTTCTTAACAGTGTGTGCAGTCACATGGCCGACCTCGACTACGGCGAGGTGCGCATCTACCCGGGATCGTACGACCAGTACATGACAGCAGCGACGCAGGCCGCTGAACGCCTGCAGACCGACAATGCCAAGAAAAAGGCCAAGATCGCCGAATTGAACGCCTTTGTCAGCCGATTCTCGGCCAACGCATCGAAATCCAGGCAGGCCACCTCGCGCGCCAGGCAAATCGAAAAGATCGAGCTTGCCGAGATCAAGCCGTCCAGCCGCAAGAACCCGTTCATTCGCTTCCAGCAGGAAAAAAAGCTGCACCGTCTGGCACTCGAGGCCAAAGGCCTCAGCAAAAGCTATGGCGAACAGCTGTTCGACAACCTCGACCTGACCATCGAGGTCGGCGAGCGGGTCGCCATCATCGGCCCTAACGGGATCGGCAAGTCCACCCTGCTGAAGTGCCTGCTCGGTGAAGAAACCCTTTCGGGCGGCACGGTGAAATGGTCTGAAAACGCCCAGCTCGGTTATTACGCACAGGACCATGCGCGCGATTTTGCGGATGACAAACCGTTGCTCGAATGGATGCAGCAATGGGGCAAAGCGGCCGATGACGAGCAGGTCATCCGCGGCATACTCGGACGCCTGCTGTTTTCGCAGAAAGAGATCGAGAAACAGGTCAGCGTAATCTCGGGCGGCGAACAGGGCCGCATGCTGTTCGGCAAGCTGATGCTGCAGCAGCCCAATATCATGCTGCTTGACGAACCGACCAACCATCTCGACATGGAATCCATCGAGTCACTCAACCTGGCCCTGGAAAACTATCCCGGTACACTGATTTTTGTCAGCCACGACCGGGAATTTGTTTCATCGCTGGCGACCCGTGTTCTCGAATTGACGCCCTCCGGGATCATCGATTACCACGGAACCTACGAAGACTATCTGCACAAGCAGGATGTGGGCATGCGCGCATGAAATTGCTGGTCCGAAATCTCGCACGGCACACCACCGAGGCCGAACTGCGTGAGCTGTTCCAGGCATTCGGCACCGTGCAGTCCTGCAATCTGGTCATGGACGCGCAATCAGGTACCTCCAAAGGTTTCGGTTTTGTCGAAATGCCCAGGCCAGGCGATGCCAAAGCGGCGATGAAAGCGCTCAACGGCAAGAACGTAGACGGACAATGGATCCGGGTAAAGAAGGCCGAGCCAAGGCCGCCGGTTGACGACGCGAAATAGTGGACCGGCCTCACCCGGCAGGGATACCGCTGAAGACCAGGAAGGTGCCGCGCGGGCACCGAAACGGGGACATCACGTCGCACGACTCGGCACCCGAGATCGAGGAGCTGCTGGAGGCGGCCAACCGCGTTTGTGCAATGCAGTCACGCAATGGCTTTGCTGAAAAGAAAAAAGGCCTAGAGATCGCTCCCTAAGCCGTTGTTTCCAAGCACATATTTGGTAGCGGGGGCGCGCTCACTCTTAGACCTACTCATCACTTCGAGGGACATTTTGGGCCCGAAATAAATGAGCATCCCAAACGGTGTTTGGTAACGATGCCGTTTCACGGAGCCAAGCTGACTCCGGGCCATGAGAGCATCTCCTCTCCTTCGCGGCGCTGAGCAATAAATGGTCAAGTTGGCGTGATTGCCACGAGGCACCCTTTTGCTCCGAGTTGGCAATTCGAACCAAAAAGTGCATTTAAAATCCATTAACTGGATTTGCATGCTTTTAAAAGCGCCTGCAGCTTGACTTTTCCCGCCGAGCTCCTCAGTATGCGTTTAAAAGCACATTAATACTCCCTAGAAGGAGTTAAAAGCTCATGGCACAGAAAAATCTACTGACGACGTCACCGCCCTACCCGGTCGAAGAAGCCGTAAGGCGACTCGGGGCCAACCTGCGCACCGCCCGCCTGCGACGGAATCTGACGATTGCCGAGGTAGCGGAAAAGATCGGCACCGGCCCACGCCCGGTTGCCGATGCCGAGAAGGGCAAGATCGGCACCGGCGTCGCCGTTTACATGGCGCTCTTGTGGGCCTACGACCTGCTGGAATCGGCTGGCAACCTGGCGGATCCGCTGACCGACGAAGAGGGCCTAATGCTGGAACTCTCCCAGGGACGGACGCGGGCCCGCAAGAAGGACGAGCTCGACAATGACTTCTAGGTTTGGCGCGCACGAATGCTTTGTCTACATCACGCTGGCGGGGCAGACCGAGTTCGTCACCGCTGGTCGGTTTGTCCTGGAGCAGCAACGCGGCGGTCCACTCGGTCGCTTCGTCCGCCGGCTCGGCCGTCAGCCGAAACGCCCCCTGCCCTTGCGGAAGTGGCAAAAAGTTTAAGAAGTGCTGCGGATAAAGGACGTATGAGCGAGGTAAAGAACAATCCGGTGCTGGTGAACGGCGAAGTCGTTTCGGAAGAGCTGATTCAGCAGGAGCTGCAGATGTTGCACGAGCGTTATGCGAGCGAAATGTCG
>CAZCDY010000134.1:0-456 GCA_964497145.1 uncultured Gammaproteobacteria bacterium | reverse complement strand
CCCGATCACTGGGGACGGCGAGTCATCGACAAGCACGCTACCAGGGTCCGTCCTGGAGAAGTGGACTACCTGCTGTTTGCACCTGATGACCGCGCAGGTGCGCTGGGATTCGGATTGAACCAGGAGCCTCCTGCTCCAAAGCGCCATTTCAATCAGACCCTCGACCTGCAAAAACTGCAGGACCTGGCCGATGCCATCATCGCCGATGTAGAGGTCCCGCAGGGCGCGGTCGCCAACCAAGTTCAGGATCTGATGTTGGTCGGCACCTCGATGGGGGGTGCGCGGCCCAAGGCGGTCGTTGAAGACGATTCCGGTCTTTGGATCGCAAAGTTCAATCGCCCGGATGATCCGTGGAACTTCGCTCGCGTCGAACACACCATGCTCATGCTGGCACGCGCATGCGGGATCGAGACAGCGGAGAGCAAACTCACAACGATCGGCAACCGGGACGTACTG
>CAZCDY010000133.1:0-10730 GCA_964497145.1 uncultured Gammaproteobacteria bacterium | reverse complement strand
GCCAGATCCACCGTCTTGAGGACTGGGGTCGGCGCCAGCTGGCCTATCCGATCAACAAGATCCACAAGGCGCATTATGTGCTGATGAACGTCGAGTGCGGCAGCGAGGCCCTGGCGGAGATCGAGAGCGCTTTCCGTTTCAACGATGCCGTGCTGCGCAACATGGTTCTGCGTCGCAAGAATGCCATCACCGAGACCTCACATCTTGCCAAGGAAGAGGAAAAGGACGAGGCGCCTGCACCAGCAGCAGCCCCGGCACCCGCTGCCACCCCTGAACCCGCGGCTGCTCCGGCAGCCGCGGATGACGCTTCTGCCTGACGCATAGGAGATTTTGCGATGTCACGTTTTTTTCGTCGCCGTAAGTTTTGTCGTTTCTCCGCCGAAGGGCTTGATATCGACTACAAAGACCTGGTTCTGCTGAAGCAATACGTCAGCGAGTCGGGCAAGATCGTGCCGAGCCGGATTACCGGCACCAGCGCGAAGTATCAGCGTCAGCTGGCGGATGCGGTCAAACGCGCCCGTTTCCTGGCCCTGCTGCCTTACTCTGACAGCCATTAATCTGGCCGATCCGGTCCGCCCCGCGGGGGTGGAGTGGATCACCGGGGTAAACGCATGAAGACCTTCGCCAAATGGGTGATGAAGGGTCGCATGCAGGCGGTGATCGTTGCCACCGTGCTGGCCATGCTGGCGCTGCTGGTCACGCCGCTTGGCTTGATCAGTGCGGCCGTGATCTGTCTGACCGTGGTGCGCCAGGGTTGGAAAGAAGGTGCTCTGGTCCTCGGTTCGGCGCTGCTTGCGATCACGGGCCTGGGCGGCCTGCTGTTTCAGATGCCGGTGGCAACCCTGCTGATGGGTGCCCTGTTATGGGTGCCGGCCGCGGTGCTGGGCGGTGTGATGGGCCGGACCGGTTCATTGCGACTGGCGATTGAGGCTGCCGCGGTCGTCGCAGCCGGGGTGGTTGCGGTGCAGTACCTGCTCTTGGCCGACCCCACAGCATTCTGGGCCGATGCGCTGAACGAGTTTCTCGTCCAACGCGTGGACGAAGAGACGCTGGCCTCCTCGAATGCCAACGAGCTGATCGGCATGATCGCAGGCTGGATGGTCGGTGGCGTGGCGGCCAGCTGGTTTCTGGGTTCGGTCATCTCGCTGATGCTGGCCCGGTACTGGTGGTCTTTGCTGGATCGGCCGGGCGCATTCGGCGAAGAGTTTCGCCAGTTGCGGTTCGGTCGCTGGCTGTTGTGGCTGGTGCCTGGGCTGTTGCTGGTGGGGGTCTTGATAACCGGTGGCGAGCCCAGCCTTATCGCTCATTTGTACCTGGTCGGGATGGTGGTTTTTATGCTCCAGGGACTGAGCGTGGCCCATGGCCTGATAGCTGAGTTTGGCCGATCGCAGGCCTGGCTGGTGGGTCTCTACCTGCTGCTGGTATTTGCCGCGCCACAGGGCGCAACGATGGTCTCCCTCGTCGGTTATGCAGACGGGTGGTTGGATTTCCGGGCACGCGCCCGAGCACGTCGGTCCGGGACCGGCGATAAATGAATTGAACAAAGGGGTTGAGAACGATGGAAGTCATTCTTCTGGAAAAAGTGGCTAACCTGGGTGGACTGGGTGAAAAGGTTTCGGTGAAGTCCGGCTTCGGTCGCAACTTCCTTATCCCGCAGGGCAAGGCGGTTTTCGCCAGCGCCGAGAATCTCAAGGCGTTCGAGGAGCGTCGCGCCGAGTTGGAACAGCAGGCAGCCGACAAGCTGGCAACTGCCGAGGCCCGCAAGGCGCAGATAGAGGCTTTGAGCGACGGTGTGACCATTGCCCATAAGTCGGGCGAGGAGGGGCGTCTGTTCGGTTCCGTTGGTACTGTGGATATCGCCCGTGCCTGCACCGAGGCGGGTGTCGAGGTCAGCAAGTCGGAGCTGCGCCTGCCCGAAGGTCCGTTCCGGGTTGCCGGCGAATACGAGGTTACGGTTCATCTGCATACCGATATCGATTCCACCCTCAAAGTGATCATCATCGGCGAAGAGTAATCGCCGACGCCGGTCCGGACTCCCCTGTCCGTATAACCGGCCGGGCGCTCCGCGGGGTGCCTGCAGAAGAAGCCCGGCCCTGGCCGGGCTTTTTCGTTGCCGCTGGCTGTCATTGAGAGCAGATGCGTCTGCGTTGATGCGGATCGGGGCTGCCTTGTGTTGTAATCAGCGGCCCTCTCCCACAAATCGGTAAGACAGCGGTATGGTTGACGCGGTGTACGAATCGATCCCCGAATACTTGTCTGACTCCGGGCCAGATCAACAGATGGAGGCCCTGCGCATGCCGCCGCATTCGGTGCAGGCGGAGCAGGCGGTACTCGGCGGCCTGATGCTGGACAACGCGGGCTGGGACAAGGTGGCTGACCAGGTCACCGAACAGGATTTCTACCGCCGTGAACATCAGCTGGTGTTCGCGGGTATCGCCAGCCTCGCCGAGGGTGACCGGCCCTTCGATGTGGTGACCCTGGCTGAGGAGCTGGAGCGCCAGGAGACACTGGATGAGGTGGGCGGCCTGCCGTATCTGGGCATGCTGGCCAATGACACCCCGAGTGCGGCCAATATCCAGGCCTACGCAGCGATCGTGCGCGAACAGTCGGTGGTGCGCCAGCTGATCCGGGTCGGCAACGAGATCGCCGAAAATGGTTATCGACCGAAAGGACGCAAGGTCAACGAGCTGCTCGACTATGCCGAGAACATGGTGTTCCAGATTGCCGAACAGCAGGCGCGGGGTGGTGGTGGTTTTCGCTCGATCACCCGGCTGCTCACCGAGACCATCAATCGTATCGAGGAGCTTTACGGCAGTGACGAAGCGCTGACCGGGGTTCCCACCGGTTTCACCGATTTCGATGGCAAGACCTCGGGCCTGCAGAAATCGGACCTGATCATCGTTGCCGGCCGTCCCTCCATGGGCAAGACGACATTTGCGATGAACATCGCGGAGAACGTCGCCGTGGCCACCGGTCTGCCGGTGGCGATATTCTCGATGGAGATGCCCGGTGAGGCCCTGACCATGCGCATGATCTCCTCGCTGGGCCGGGTCAATCAGCAGGCGGTGCGCTCCGGCAAGCTGGAGGACGATGACTGGCCGCGCGTGACCTCGGCAGTGAATATTCTCAACAACACCAAGATGTTCATTGACGATACGCCGGCCCTGACGCCGACGGATCTGCGCGCCCGCTGTCGGCGCCTGACCAAGGAACACGGCACGCTCGGGCTGGTGGTGATCGACTACCTGCAGCTGATGCAGGCCCCCGAGTCGGGCGAGAACCGTGCCACCGAGATCTCGGCGATCTCGCGTAATCTCAAGGCCCTGGCCAAGGAACTCAAGGTCCCGGTGATCGCTCTGTCACAGCTCAATCGTTCGCTGGAGCAGCGTCCCAACAAGCGACCGGTGATGTCCGACCTGCGTGAATCCGGCGCCATCGAGCAGGATGCCGACCTCATCGTGTTCATCTATCGCGACGAGGTCTACAACGAAGACAGCCCCGACAAGGGCAAAGCAGAGATCATTATCGGCAAGCAGCGTAATGGTCCGATCGGCAGCACGATGTTGACCTTCCAGGGCCAATTTACCCGCTTTGACAATTTCGCCTACGACGTTTACGGCGACGATGAATACTGATCTTGGCCGGACGATCCCGATCGTCCTGCAACCGACTACGGGGTCGCATTGCGGGTGAGCAAGGTGGCCAAAGCCCTTTACGTGTGCACGGATTGCGGTGCCCAGGCGCCGAAATGGGCTGGGCAGTGCGGCGACTGCGGGGCGTGGAACACCCTGCAGGAGACGGTGGTTGCTTCGACAGCAAAAACGGAAGCGCGTTTCGGCGGCTACGCGGGTGACGAGAATGCCGCCCGGATCCGTAGCCTGTCGGATGTGGCCGTTGAGCAGACCGAACGCATGCCCACCGGCCTGGCGGAACTCGACCGCGTGCTCGGTGGTGGTCTGGTTTCGGGCTCCGTGGTGCTGATTGGCGGTGATCCCGGGATCGGCAAATCCACCTTGCTGGTACAGGCGCTGGCGTTGCTGTCGGAAAAGGTTCCTGCGCTCTATGTCAGTGGCGAGGAGTCGGCCGAGCAGATCAGCATGCGCGCCCATCGGCTCGGGCTTCCGACCGAGCGTCTGCGCCTGCTGACCGAGACCTGCGTTGAACGCATACTGGCCCTGATCGCCAAGGACAGGCCCAGGGTGCTGGTGCTCGATTCCATCCAGACCTTCTACACCGAGGCCCTGCAATCGGCGCCCGGGTCCGTGGCCCAGGTGCGCGAATCCGCTGCGCGTCTGGTGCGTTTTGCCAAGCAGACCGGTACCTCGCTGTTCCTGGTCGGGCACGTGACCAAGGAGGGTGCACTGGCCGGGCCCCGCGTGCTCGAGCACATGGTCGACACGGTGCTTTACTTCGAGGGCGAGAGCGGCGGCCCGTTCCGCCTGATCCGGGCGATCAAGAACCGTTTTGGTGCGGTCAATGAGCTCGGTGTCTTTGCCATGACCGACAAGGGACTGCGCGAGGTCAGCAATCCCTCGGCGATCTTCCTGTCGCGGCACGAGCAGCAGGTGCCGGGCAGTTGCATCCTGGTCACCCGTGAGGGCACCCGGCCTTTGCTGGTGGAGGTGCAGGCCCTGGTCGATCAGAGTCCGCTGGCCAATCCGCGTCGCGTCGCGCTCGGTCTGGAGCAGAACCGTCTGTCGATGCTGCTGGCGGTGATGCATCGCCACGGCGGAGTGGCGATGTTCGATCAGGATGTGTTCCTGAACGTGGTCGGTGGCGTGCGCGTGACAGAGCCCGCCGCCGATCTGCCGGTGCTGCTGGCGGTGTTGTCCAGCTTCCGTGACCGGCCCCTGCCGGGCAATCTCGCGACTTTCGGCGAAGTGGGTCTGGCCGGTGAGATTCGTCCGGTGCCCAATGGCCAGGAGCGTCTGCGGGAAGCGGCAAAGCACGGCTTCACACGGGCTGTGGTGCCGAGCGCAAATGCGCCCAAGAAGGCCATTGCCGGACTGGAGGTGGTGGCGGTCAACCGTATCGGTGAGGCGATTGACGCCTTGGATTGAGTACGCCCAGCGGACCGGGTCAGCCCGACATCAGCTGTGACAGTTCGCGCTCGAGCAAATGTCCGTCACCCAGGTTCAGCTCGACCATCCGCCGCAATATGCCCGCACTGTCCAGATCGATGCCGACGCAGCGCAGGCCGACGAGCCTGCCATCCACGTGTGCAACCTCTCCGTCCATGGTGATGGCCGGCATCTGCTCGTCCAGCAGGATGTGGGCCTGTGCCAGGGTTCCGATTTCCGGGGCCCATTCTGCGTCGGCCTGAAACAGCAGCCCGCGAAACGATATATCCAGCACGGTTCCGTTGTGTCGCGTGTCGCCGACCCGCACGGTGACGGGCTTGTCGGTGGCCACGCGATGGAAGCGTCGGCGTTCATCGGTAGTCTCGGGCATACCCAGGTTCCTCGTTTCTCTGGTCGGTTAACGGCAGAGCCACCGGTATTTTTACCCGAATTGCGGCCGTTCTTCGGGTGTGCCCTTGGGGGGCGTGATCGGATCGGGTAAAAAATCGCTATACCGGGGCAGCGCTGGTGCTTTGCGGGCGTGGAGCGGGATCCTGCCGGCCGGGTAGCCTGGCCAGGGCCTCGCGGCACGGTTTTGTCATCTGACGTAATTTTGACATAAACCGGGATGCGTGCTTAACTTCGGGAAAACATGCACTTTTTTGTGTCTATGAACACCAATTGCACCGGAGCCGCCTGGATGACGTCGGAAAACACGAAAGGTACAGCCCTGAACGCGGTGACGGTGATGCTGGTGCTGTCCGATCAGCAATCATTGGAATACATGCAAAACATCATGCAGTTTATCGACTGTGACGTGCATGTTCCTGAATCGCCAGCAGATTTGCAGCGGTTGGTGCTCCGTTTCGGTGACCGTTCCGGGTGCGTGTTTCTGAGCAGCCAGTTGCCGGACCAGGACCGCAGTGCCTATCTGAGTGCCATCAGCGAATGTAATCCGCGTCCGGCCCTGATTCAGGTGCAGGAAAAGAGTGGTGACGAGATGCTGGTGAGCGGTGACGTGCTCGGCACCCTGCGTCTTCCCTGCCAGTATGATGCGATTGCCTCTCTGCTGCACAAGGCTCAGGTTTTCGATGAGTCGCAGCGCCTCGGCGAGGCGCCCCGTCGTCCGCTGGAGCTGTTCCGCAGCCTGTCGGGCAACGGCCGAGCCACGCGCAGCATCAACAAAATGATCGAACAGGTTGCCGATTCCGATGCCACGGTGCTGATCCTGGGTGAGTCGGGAACGGGTAAGGAGGTGGTCGCGCGCAAGCTTCACTACCATTCGAAGCGCCGCGGCCGTCCTTTCGTGCCGGTTAACTGCGGAGCCATCCCCGGAGATCTGCTCGAGAGCGAGCTGTTCGGACACGAGAAAGGTGCGTTTACCGGCGCGATCACCGCGCGTCAGGGCCGATTCGAACTGGCCGAAGGGGGCACCCTGTTTCTCGACGAAATCGGTGACATGAGCATGCACATGCAGGTCAAGCTGCTGCGCGTGCTGCAGGAACGCACCTTCGAACGCGTCGGCAGTAACAAGACCATCCACTGCAATGTCCGGATCATCGCCGCCACGCACCGCAACCTGGAACAGGCGATACAGGAAGACAGTTTCCGCGAAGACCTTTACTACCGGCTGAACGTTTTTCCGATCGAGGTTCCGCCATTGCGCGAGCGGGTCGAGGATATCCCGGTACTGGTCAACGATCTGATCCTGCGTATCGAGCATGAGAAACGCGGCTCGGTACGTCTCACGCCTGCGGCCGTGACCGCGCTGACGCACTACCGTTGGCCGGGTAACGTGCGCGAGCTGGCGAACCTGATTGAACGTCTGGCGATCCTGTTCCCGTACGGGGTGGTGGATATCGCCGATCTGCCGGAGAAGTTCCGTGCCGGAATACCGGTGAGCGTGGTCGAGGCGCCTGGTGATGACGAGTTGCCGGTCGTCAGTACTCATGGTGATCAGCCGAATACGGTCTCCAGCATGCCGCGATTGCCTGCCGAGGGTATCGATCTCAAGCTGCACCTTGCCAGCATGGAGCAGAGCCTGATCCGTCAGGCCCTCGAAGAGGCCAACGGTGTGGTGGCGCACGCGGCCAAGAAACTGAAGATGCGGCGTACGACCCTCGTCGAGAAATTGCGCAAGTACGGTCTTCAGCGCGGCCAGGAGATGACGGGGCTTTGACGTAATCGTTTCATTCTTTTGTTAAGCTATTGAATTAAAACAAAATCAGGTGATGGCACGTGTTTTGCTGAGTCTCTTCCCGAAAGATTTGGGAAACGGGATTCGGCCATATGGGCAACCTGCAGAAAAAACCGGCGCAAGATCCGCAAGAGCTTGAACATGCCTTTGGCGTGTTCAACGAATTGTCGGAGCGCCTGACCACGGCCTACGGCCAGCTAGATCACCGCGTCGCCGGCCTGACCCGGGAACTCGCACGATCACGCAGCGAACGCCTCGCTGAGACCGCAAAGAAAGAACACCTGGCAGATCAGCTCGGAGTATTGCTGGAGGCACTGCCGGCCGCCATTGTCCTGGTCGACGTGCGTGATCGTGTCGACCGGTTCAATCCGGCGGCCGAACAGCTATTCCCCGGCCTGGCCTGGGGACGGCGCTGGAGCGAGGTCAAGAACGAAGTGGTGGCGGCGGAGCCGGCGCCTGGTGACTGGCGCCTGCATGACGGTCGCCGGGTCAGCGTGTCGCAACGGCCGTTGAATGACCGCGGACGCATCCTGGTGGTGGTCGACATGACCGACCAGCGTCGGATGCAGGAGCGCGTGGAACGCCAGGACCGACTTACCGCAATGGGTGAGATGGCCGCCCAGCTTGCTCACCAGGTGCGTACTCCGCTCTCCACCGCGGTCCTTTATGCCGGTCAGCTTGCAAAGGCCAATCTCAGCGACGATCAGCGACAGCAGTTCGGTGCCAAGCTGCTTGATGGCCTGCGCCACACCGAAACCCTGGTGCGTGACATGCTCGCATTCAGCCGCGGCGGCAATTTCAGCGCCAGCCCGATCGCGGTGAATGACGCCCTGTCGACCGCAGTCGCCGGGTTGCAGCCGCGCCTGCGGCAGCTCGATGCTCGTCTCGTGCTCGATCTCGGGTGCACACAAGACTGCCAGATCGCGGGCAACCTGGACGCCCTGGCTGGCGCCTTCAGCAACCTGATCGACAATGCGCTCAACCACGGCGGCGAGCAAGTGACCATCAAGGTCAGCGCGGACATCTCGACTGATGGCCTGGTGCTGCTGTTATTTGAAGACGACGGCCCCGGGATCGACCCGGTGGCCCTGCCACGCATTTTCGACCCCTTCTTTACCACCCGCGAGCGCGGTACCGGACTTGGCCTGGCAGTTGTCCAGGCCGTGATTCTGGAACATGGCGGCGCCTTGCGCGCTGCCGAGTCAGTGCTGGGTGGTGCCCGTTTTGAAATCCGACTGCCGGTGCTCGAGACCGCACGGCAGGAACAGTCAACATCGAGGAAGCAATTCTCATGATCCCCTCGCGCATACTGGTAGTGGAAGACGACAGCGCGCTCGCGCAGGCACTCACCGACACCCTGGTGCTGTCCGGCTACGAGGTGGTGAATGCCACCGACGGCGAACAGGCCCTGGCCAAACTGGACCGGGAGCAGGTCGATATGGTGCTGACCGATGTGCAGATGCGGCCAATGGACGGACGCGCCCTGCTGCGTAATCTGCGCACCCGGTTCCACGAGCTCCCGGTCCTGGTCATGACCGCATACGGCACGGTGGAGCAGGCCGTGGAGGCGATGAAGCTCGGTGCCGTGGATTATCTGGCCAAGCCGTTCGAGGTCGATGACCTGTTGGACAAGGTCGAGCGCTATCTGCCGCATCGGCATCATGAAGCTGGCCAGATGCTGGCCGAGGATCTGCGCACCCGCGAACTGGTCGAACTGGCCAGCCGGGTTGCCGACAGCGACGCGACGGTGATGATCGGTGGTGAATCCGGCACCGGCAAGGAGGTGCTGGCACGTTACATTCATTGTCACTCCCCGCGCGTCGACGGACCTTTCATCGCGATCAACTGCGCCGCGATTCCGGACAATATGCTCGAGGCGGTGTTGTTCGGTTATGAAAAGGGGGCCTTTACCGGCGCGCTGCGCGCCAGTGCGGGCAAGTTCGAGCAGGCTCAGGGTGGGACCCTGTTGCTGGATGAGATCTCGGAGATGAGCCTGCCTCTGCAGGCCAAGCTGTTGCGGGTCCTGCAGGAGCGCGAGGTCGAACGGCTTGGCGGGCGTGAGGTGATTCAGCTGGACGTGCGCGTGCTGGCGACCTCAAACCGTCACCTGCGTGAGGAGGTGGCTGCGGGCCGCTTCCGTGAGGATCTCTTTTATCGCCTCAATGTTTTTCCGCTCACCGTGCCGCCGCTGCGTGAGCGCCCACGGGATATCCTGCCGCTCGCACGCCACCTGATGGCACGGCATCTGCGTAGCGGCGAGATCTTGCCGCAATTCGAGCCCGAAGCGGAGGCGCGCCTGCTGGCGCACCGCTGGGCGGGCAATGTGCGTGAGCTGGACAACCTCATGCAGCGCGCGCTCATACTCTGCAATGGTGAGCGCATAGGCGCCGCCGACATCCATTTCGAGATCGTAGATGGTGAGGTGCCGGTACTGGCCAAGGCCATTCCCGCGCCGATCAGCGATGAAACCCTGGGCAAGGGTCGTCTGAACTCGGATCTGCGCAACGTCGAGGAGCAGATGATCCTCGACGCCCTGCGCAACGGCAATGGCAGTCGCAAACAGGCGGCCGAGATCCTGGGCATCAGCCCACGAACCCTGCGCCACAAGCTGCAGAAGTTACGCGAGGCGGGGATATCGATACCACGTAGCTGAGTTGGCGCGAATACTGCAGCAGTCAGGCAGGCGTTATTCAGGCGTCAGAAAAACGAACACAAACACAGGTCAAGCAGCATGAGTACTCCGGAAATCAACCAGGTTTTGGCACAGATGCGGGTCGTAACGGCCCAGGCCATGGGTGGCACCGCCGTCGCAGAGGCCCCGAGCAACGAATTTGGCGATCTGCTCAAACGCTCGATCGATGCCGTAAACGATACCCAGCAGAACGCCAGCGCATTGCGCACGTCGTTCGAACAGGGGGAAGAGGGACTCGACCTTGCTGACGTCATGATCGCGGCACAAAAGTCCAGTGTTTCCTTCCAGGCCATGGTCGAGGTCAGGAACAAGCTGGTCGAGGCCTACAAAGACGTCATGAATATGCCGGTCTGATAGACGGCGGCAGCATTAAGCGCAGAAGTTCACCAAGAGGCGGATCGAAAAAATGGCCGATGCGGGTAATACAGGCAGTCTTCCAGCGGCGGAATCGAATGGCGGCATGACGGCGATCGTCGACAGTCCCTGGCTGCGTCAGATTGCGGTCATGGTCGGGATCGCTGCGAGCGTGGCCTTGGGGGTGGCGGTGGTTCTGTGGTCCCAGGCGCCGAATTTCGCACCCCTCTATGGCAGCATGGCAGAGAAAGACGCCAGTCAGGTCATGGAGGCGTTGCAGCAATCGGGTGCCGAGTTTCGGGTTGATGAGGCTACCGGAATGGTGATGGTGCCCTCGGCCAAGCTGAAAGAGATCCGGATGCAACTGGCCGGTCAGGGTCTGCCCAACAGCGTCGGCATGGGTTTCGAGCTGTTGCAGCAGGACACC
>CAZCDY010000132.1:1373-10795 GCA_964497145.1 uncultured Gammaproteobacteria bacterium | reverse complement strand
CGTGGGGGTGAACCGGTGAGACCGAGAGGGTATTACACCCTATTTAAAGTGTCCCCACATGCGTGGGGGTGAACCGAGGGGGAGACGGTATACATCCCAGAGGGGGACAGTGTCCCCACATGCGTGGGGGTGAACCGTCATATCCGTTCAGCACCCGTCTCGCATAATGAGTGTCCCCACATGCGTGGGGGTGAACCGATGGCGGCGGAGATTCGGCAGATGGACTCGCAAGTGTCCCCACATGCGTGGGGGTGAACCGATGGAGTTCTCCCCCTCGCGCGATGTTGAGAAAGTGTCCCCACATGCGTGGGGGTGAACCGAAGGGAAACGGTACGAACTCGAGATAAGGAAAAGTGTCCCCACATGCGTGGGGGTGAACCAGAGGACCTTCACCCACCTGAGCGAGATGTCGCAGTGTCCCCACATGCGTGGGGGTGAACCGGAGAAACTGAAGCCATACGAGGAGCTGTTCGAAGTGTCCCCACATGCGTGGGGGTGAACCGGCAGTTATATGCTGGATAGCTACTTTAGAGTATTTTAGTTAGCATAATGCCCAGGTAATGTGAAAATAAGAATTGAATTTGATTATTGCATATAAAAGCCACATTTCAGTGGACATCAAACTGGATAACATAATAATTCAGTGCAACACTTAATATTCCTTAGAGCATAATATTTCCCATGCCAATCATCATCTCAAAGAGCGGGAGAAACGCCAAAAAGGTGGAGAGGACGGTCATCGAGAAGGAGGACTACCTTCAGAAGTACATCTACGACAATCCGGGGAGCATCCCCATCTACGACATAAAAGACGACGTCAAGCTCCTTATCGTCGCACGGGAATACCCCACGGCCAGCGGCCCCATCGATGCCCTGGGCATCGACGGCGACATCTACATCATCGAGACAAAGCTCTACAAGAATCCGGACAAGCGGCTTGTCGTGGCCCAGGTACTCGACTACGGCGCATCGCTGTGGAGCACGTATGCCGATTTTTCTAACTTCTTCTCACTCATAGAACAAGAGATCGAGAAGCAGTTCGGTATGGGCGCCGCCGACAAACTGATGGAGACGTTCCAGATAGACGAGGACGGGCTCTCGGTCCTCTACGACAGTCTTAAGTGCAATCTCTCGGAGGGTAACTACAAGTTCGTCGTGCTGATGGACCGGTTGCATGCCAGGCTCAAGGACCTTATCATATACATAAATCAGAACAGCCAGTTCGACATCTACGCCGTCGAGCTGGAATACTACAATCACGAGGAGCTCGAGATCCTGATACCCAAGGTGTTCGGCGCCGAGGTGAAGAAGGACAAGAACATATCTTCATCAAGGACGAAAACGCCATGGAACGAAGAACGATTGTTTAGTGTATTGGAATCCAAGCTCAACGACGAACAGTTGCAGGCCGCGCGGAGATTGTTCGACTACTCGCAGGAAAGGGCCATCGACGTCAGGTGGGGGACAGGGGCGCAATACGGCACGTACAACCCCATCTTTCCATATCTTGACCACAAGTGCCCTTATTCGATAAAGTCCAACGGCACCCTCGACGTGCATTTCGACGTGTTGGTGGGAAACGAGAAAATAGAGACCAAGAGGGATGCTTTGTTCAGTGAGCTATCAAAAATAGAAGATTTTTCCATCAAGCAAGACGATCGCTGGAAGAACATACCCATACACAAATGGCAAGGCCACGTTGAAGAAGTGATAAGGATTATGGAAAAAACTCTATAAAATCTAACTTCTCTTTGTATTGGTTCATAGTCATTTATTCTATAACAACAGTCTGACTCGATTATATTTAAAATCCACATAAAAATCTAGAATTGAGAAATATAAAGAGGCATGATACGCATCATCTCGTATTCTTATCCCATAGAGACCGTATACTGGCATTGACCCAATTAGACAATTGTGACACTATTTTTTCAAGGGTTTTTTCCTTCGGAAAATAGCTGATGCCCCCCGTGATGCGTTTACGTTTGGTATCCAGGGACAGCGGCACCAGTGCAGTCGGCGAGGCCCCCGGAGCCACGACCAGGTTGTCATGGCCCGGGTTCTGGTAAGGCGTCTGCGCCGAGTCGATCTTGAAACTCGGCAATTCCCTGTATTCGAGATGCGTCTCGTATCGCCCCTGTTCGCCATAATCCAGCGACAGGCGCCGCGAATCCAGGCCCAGGTTCTGGCCTTGAAGATGCAAGTAGTCGGGGCGTCCCGGGCGAAAATGGATATCGAACCCGCCAACCGCAAACGCCCCTTCGTCCTCCATGCCGGTGTAACGGCCGAAACGATAGGAGTCGTCGGTGACAAAACCAACGCCGTACTCGAATGTCCCGGTAGTGGCCAAGAGTTCCTCCTCCTCGACTTCCACCGATGGTTTTTCTTCGGCAAGTACGGAGGAAGAAACCCCCGTTGCCAGGAGCATGCCCAGTGTCAGATAACCTGCCGGTTTCATTGTCATGGGTTTTCCTCTCCTGCCTTCGCTCCTAGCGCTGCAAAACGGGTCCGGACGGATGATTCGAGCCATGCACCTGCGAGTGACAGTTCAGGCAACTGGCACCGAACAGCACCTGCGCTTTTCCGGGGGCACCGCTCCAATCGATTCTCTGATTGATATGGCCTGACAGGCCGCCCGCAAGCACCTGGTGGCATTGCTGGCATAGCTGTGGTGGGCGCCGGACCAGGAGGGCCGGATTGTTGGATCCATGGGGGCTATGGCAGATGGTGCATTCTTCGGTGACCGGTTCGTGTTCCCACAGGAAGGGACCACGCTTTTCCGCGTGGCAGGTGTAACAGTTCTGATTGAGCGTCAGTGTGTTCAGGGATCTGGGCCCGTCTGATCCATGCGGGTCGTGACAATCCGTGCAGGTCAACAGGCCCTGGCGAATCGGGTGCGCCGACGCCTTGAGCGTGTCTGCTCGCACCTTCCAGTGACAGCTGGTACAGACGTCACTTTCCCCGTCCTTGCGCAATACTCCATCGGCTTGGTGGATCAGATGGCAACTGGTGCAGACCAGGTCTGCCGACTCGTGGGAACTGCCCTGCCAGTGCATGCGGCCGGTATCCTGGTGGCAGCCCAGACAGCGCGCATTCTGATCTTCGGCCGGGACACCAGAGTCCTTGCCGTAGACGATCAGCCCGGCAAATTCTTCACCCTCGGAAGCGGCATGTGTCTCGCCGAGTCCGTGGCAGGTCTCGCAACCGTGTTTGGCGAAGGGGGTGCGCATATCGTTCATCTGCGCATGCCTTGAAGGCAGGATCTGCTCGAACTTGTCTTCGTGACATTCGGAACAGACGTCGGACCCCACGTAATCGCCGCCGGGAGCGTCAGCCGGAGGTTCGTCGACCGCGCAGGCAATCAGCGGCAGGCCGAGCAGCATACCGATAGTCGCAGAACACAATACCCGGTGCATCGAGTAACCCCTGGCTGAATCCGATTCGCCCCACGCTTCATTGTTATTTTTGAGGGGGTGAGTCCGATAATACTGGGGGGTGATGCTGATTTACTTGATGCGGGTCAGTTCGATTCGGACTTCGTACCGCTGGGTCGGTCATATGTCGTTCTTCTGCTATATATTTTTCAGGGTCAAGAGAGGAATTCGAACCCATGTATCCGAAGAAAACCGCGCGATGTCTCGTGTTAGCGGCGACATCTGCGCTGTGTGGTCCGTTGGTCGCCGTAGCTGCAGAGGTGGACGTTGCCAAGGGCGAGCAAAAATCCCAGGTCTGCATTGCGTGTCATGGGGAGAAGGGGATAAGCCAGCAGGATAACTATCCTCATCTGCATGGTCAGCGTCAGACCTACCTGTTGCGCCAGATGCGTACCTTCCGTGATGGTGGGGATAGGCGCGACCCGATCATGACGCCCATGCTGGAGAATATGACTGACCAGGATCTGCAAAACCTGGCGGCCTATTTTTCAAGTTTCAGCACGGTTCTCGGGACGGGTGCCCCGACGGATCAGGCAGCGATGCCGCTGATGGCGAGCCCCGAGATAAAAGGACCAGCCGGGTCTGCGGAGACTGCCCCCGGGGGATCGCCTGAAAAGTCAGCCGAAGTTGTGGCCGAACCGGCGCCGGCCGCAGCCCCCGCCCAGGCTGCAGCAGGTCCGGGGGACGCTACGTCCGGACAGGCCAAATCCGCCGCCTGTGCGGCCTGCCATGGGGCAGACGGTCGCGGTACCACACCGCTATTTCCCAATCTCAACGGTCAGAAACCGGAGTATCTGGCGGTTCAGCTCAAGGCGTTCCGTGATGGCAAACGCTCGGATCCGACCATGGCGCCGATGGCCATGGCTTTGACCGACCAGGATATCGCTGACCTGGCGGCTTTCTACGGAGGCTTGAAGTAGGGCGACCCTTACAGGTAACCGGTCAACCGCAGCCGCCTTTCATGACGATATGTTTCTGAAGTTTGACCTTTTTGTTGGTACTGAAGGTCTTGACATGATGCGTGTCCGGCAGCGCGGCAGGGTGACGCGATCCCAGGGCCCATTTGAGTGGATAGCGCAGTGTCTCATCCGCCGTACCCCCGGCGACAACCGCTCTGCCATGGTGGCCTGGGGCGAATTCAGCCAGCCAGCGGTTGATCCCTCCAGCGAGGATATAGGCATTCGGCTTGGAGGCGGTGGCCATCATCAGCTTCCAGGCCTCGGTCGCTGTCGCCTCGTCGTTGCTCATCAGCACGATCACGCCATTGGCTGGCAATGCGGAAAATCGCTCGCTCTGTGCCGGCAGATCCTGCGCGGGAATACGTTCTGCACCCCACAGATGGAACAGGTTCCAGTCGCGTTCCTCGCGTACGTCGATGAGCTGCAGATCGATGTAGTTGTTGCGCATCAGCTCTGCCAGTTCGGCCGGGTCGATCTGGACCTGCCGCTCGGTCAGGCGGAGTTCAAGTTCAGGTGCCAGGAACTCCCATTTTTCAACTGGGGTCGGTTGTCCATGCCAGGCAAGTCCGGCCGACGCCAGTATCAACACCGTGGCACCCAGCCCGTGCAGATGCTTAATGCTCACCAGAGTCACCATAGATCCGCCGGCGGACAATATCACCCACCCAGAGCACCAGGATGCCAATCACGACCAGCCCAAAAACAACCATGCCGGCTGGAAGCTCCAGCCAGGCCTGCAGGGTGAGGCGACCCAGATTGCTCGAATGCCAGAAGTCGTTGAACAAGGCCACGGTTTCACCGAAACCCAGGATGCCGACGGCGGTCCCGGCGACGAACCAGATGGCGTCCAGCTTGAGCGTCGAGGCGCCCACCAGCGAGGTGCCGGGGCAGAAGCCGCCCAAGATGAAGCCGACGCCCATGATCAGGCCGCCAACGATGCCGGGCCAAAGATAGGTCGGGTTGACCCAGACATCGTCGTAGTCCAGCCAGCCCAGCGCGGTTGACCAGAAGACCAGTACTGCGGCTACGAGAATGGCGGTGAACATCACCTTCAAAACAGTGAGATCGCGCCAGTAAAACTGCGCGGCCAGGCGACGCGAGTCACCAAAACCGGCGGACTCGAGGATGAATCCGAAGGCGAAACCGACCAGGACATAGAGAGTCCACGCACCGATCTGACCGATTTCGGCACTGAGTTCGAAGGGCGCCATCAGCTGCTGCCTCCCGGTTGCCACAACTTTCGCGCGAACCAGGCGAGCAGATAGCCACCGGCAAACACCGCCAGCATAAAGGCCCAGCTGCCGGCAGAGAGTACGGCTCCACCACTGAGCGCCTGTCCAGAGGTGCAGCCACGGGCCAGGCGTGCCCCGTAGCCCATGAAAATACCGCCGACGAAGGCCATGGCCCAGCGGGTTCGTGGTGTGATCTGTGGTCCATGCCGGGTCTCCAGCCGGACCCTGCCGCGCAGCCAGCCGGATAAAAACCCACCGGCCAGAATCCCCGCGACCTGCCAGACTATCCAATGATCGAGCGGGTTGCGTTCACCCCCGGCCATCCCTGCCAGATAGGGCGTGGTGTCCACATGTCGTGGCACCACCAGGTCCTCGAGGGCGACCAGTATGCGGTTGACTCCTCCGGAAGAACCGAGGCCATGGCCGGTCAAAAAAAAGGTAAGGAACAGCAGCAGTCCCAGCAACACACCTGCGATGTAGGGGTCCCAATAGCGATCCGGATTGCGTTTTGGCAGCATGGTCAGGGTTTCTCCTTTAAGATCGCCTCGGCCGTTGACAGCGGGCTTTTCCGCGTTAGCTCAAGGCCGCCATCCGTGGTCTGCCGCCACTGTTCCTTGATCGATTCCGGAGTCCCGTGGAACACACTCGGCAGCACCCCACCCGGAACATGATCCGCCAGTTCGAACACATCGTCTGTGCTCTTGTCATGGCAGCGGGCGCAGTCGCGGTTTGCGTCATCCAGCGCCACGCTGTGGTGGATGTGGTAGGCGCGGAGCTCGGCCTTCAGCACGGGGTCGCGCACACCCTGCGCCGCCAGCAGCGACCGGATCAGCTCCACCTTGTCGTCACGGTCCAAAGGCAGTTCCGCAGGGTTGAGGTCGCCGTTGCCGTCGGCGTCGAACAGCGCGACCACCTGCGGGCGATAGTGCCCACCGTCGAACCAGGCGCCACGGAGCTGTTGCATGTCGATCTCCCTGCCATCGTCGCCGGCGACCCAGTACCAGCGGCTGACCAGGTTCTGCGGCGTCCATTTCTCGACACCCTCGTGAGTCGGGATCTTCATCAATAGGGGTTGGTATCCGACCGAGAAGCCTCTGGCCAGGTCGTCCGGCGTGCCCTGTGCCAGGCCGCGGTAGCTCACCAGATGGCCCCCATCGGGTGTCAGCACGCTGGCGTCAACCTGCTTGCGCGCCGGCAGGTATAGCCGTGGCGCATGGCAGGATTCGCAGGCCACGGCCGCGAAGTGTTTCTGCTGCTCGGGTAGCCAGTCATGCCCGGGCATGTCCACATGGCAGCTGTCGCAATCCCGCAGTCCCCCGTCTGTGTGTATCTCGCCGGCCGCCGCGTTGTCACCTATCACGCGTTCTGGCGCGGTCTTGGCGTAGTGACAGTCTCGGCACTCCACCAGGCGTTGCGCATGTACATCCCAGGCGCGCCCCAGTTCATCCTTGCCGCGCAGGTTGAGGCCGGACAATCGTATGCGCTGCGCCGAAAACACCTGCCCGGTGGTCTCAGTACCCCAATTTTCATCCGAACCCAGCTTGAACATCAGCGGCTTGGTGTCTGTATGCACCAGTCCGTGGCAGTTGCCGCAGTGCTCAGGTCGCGGTGGTGCCATCGGTATGACCGCGAACTCGTCGTCATTGAGAGCGTCGGCATTCCACTGGTAGCCCTCGTCCGTGTGCTCCAGTATCTCGGTGCCTTTCAGGGTCGTCGTGCCGCCGATCACGGTCGCTGCCACCGCCCAGTCAGGCTTGCCCGATCGCATCGCACCCTGCCACTCGGTGAGGTTTGGCCGCTCGATATGGCACAGGAAGCAGTTCATCTGCTGTCCGTCGTCGAGCGGGATCCGCGGCCCCTGCTGCATCAGCGCACGGCGCTCTGGACTCATATCCGCGGCGGCCAGCGTGGAGTGATAGGCGTGGGTCGCGAGGAAGTCGTCGTCCTCGATCTCGTGGCACTGGCTGCAGGTCATTGCAGTGGACAGCGGATTGCCGGACTCATGCACCATTTCGCCATCGGCGTCGAGCAGGGGGATGGGCTCGTGCTCAAACAGCTGTCGCGTTATCGGATCGTGCTCATAGCCGAGTCTGCGCCAGTGTATGCGGCCGGCCGGTCCATGACAGTCTGGGCACTGCAGGGCCTTTTCCTTGGTGGTCACCATGTGGTTCTGCGGCAGAAACATCTTGGTGCGTGCAAAGTCGAAGTGTCCGCTGAAGGGCAGGCCCGTGACCTCAGAGCCGATGCGCAGTGCATCGTCCCAGTCGAACTGCGTCCAGAAGCCTTTTTCCCCAAAGGTATGGGGAAGGATGAAATGTCTATGTACGGTATCGTACACCTGTTTGCCACGGTGCATTTTGAATGGATGCAGCTTGGCCTTGGGGTCCTCGCGATCGCCCAGCGGGGCGGCAATATTGGTGACGGCCTCGGGATCGATCTTGTCGCCGAGCAGGTAGCGCTCGCCCTTGCCGTTATACCAGGCGTACTCGGGCTCTGCCCCGGTGACCCAGGTAAAACGCCCTTTGATCTTCAGATACAGGTGTGCGTTGGTGTCGGGCAGGTCTTGCCCGGCTTGTGACCAGTCCCAGGAAAGCTTGGTGCCGGTTTTTACCGCCATCAGTGGGATGTGGCAGGTCTGGCAGGCGATCCGCTTGGTATGACCGTCGATGCGACGGTCAGAATGGATCGCCTCACCCTGGTGACACTTGGTGCAGAACAGGCGGTTCTTGTCATCGACGCTCACCGTCAGCAGACGACCGGGGGGCAGGTGATCCTCGGCCTGGTGACAGTCGATGCACTGGAAACCCAGCTTGCCCATGTGTACGTCGATCTCGGTGTTGGGGAATAGCAGGCTTTCATCCAGGTCGCCGTGTTTCACGGCATCGCCACCGCCGGCCAGGAAGTGGCAGGCGCCGCAGTTGGCCCGCGTGGGCAGTCCGACACTTTTGGCCGACGCGAGCAGATCGACATCGGCGGCCGGCAGGCCCGCATCACCGGCATCCTTGTGATAGTTGCCGGTCTGTTCGTGGCACACCAGGCAGTCGACCAGGCTTTCGTCTTCCAGATCAAAGGTATCGTCTTTCCAGCCGAAGCCGATGTGACAGCTGGTGCAGCCGGGCCAGTTGGACTTGATGCCGATGCAGAAATTGTTGATCAGGTTGCGCTTGCCGATCCGCATCGGTTGATCATGCCCGGGTACCTCGACCGGGTCGCCCAGCAGGTTCCAGTGCGCCGTTTTCATAATGTCCGTGGCGGCCTTGGGATGACATTCGAGGCAGGCGCGGGTGACTGATGGGCCGTCTTTGAAGGGGCCTTCGTAAAAGGTACTGTGGTCGGTGTGCGGGGCGTGTTTGGGCACGGACTGCCAGGGATCTGCAACTTCTGCGGAGACAGTCGTCAAAACCAGCGACAGCGCCGGCACAACAAACAGTAGGCGAAGCGACTGCATGAGATAAACGCTAACGAGTTCCTTTCTAGACTCCAAGCGAATATCGCTAAGAGTTTGCGTCAAGTCAGAGTTGTAATCTCAAATCCGGGCTTGACCTGGCGCCGGTAGTACATCCGTCCTTCATACCCGGCGCATCTGCTGTAGCCATGCGTAAATTGTGACCAAAAGTGTGGGCATATACAAGGCAGTGTTCGCAGCCATCTCAACCCGCCCGTGGCTGGCCGTCGGCGCCAAATTGAATGTCGTATGTCCCGTTCTTGGGTTCCGTCTTCGCGGGTGTTCTCGATACCCTGTGCTTTGGTTATCGGGCGGATTGTTTTTTTGTCTGAAGGGGGCCTGGTATTCGGGG
>CAZCDY010000132.1:0-1363 GCA_964497145.1 uncultured Gammaproteobacteria bacterium | reverse complement strand
TACCGGAAGACCATTCAGTGTTGGCGACCGGGTTGAAACAGGTGGTATTCGGGGAGATGTTGTGACAGCGAAAGCGGGTGGTTCGTGGCCTGGGTTGCGATTTGAACACGGGCTTGCGCGAAAAATTAATTTATTAACAAAAACTAAACCAGCATAAAGAATAACCAGGATACACCCTTGGTCTTTGCGCTTTGGCCTTGACCGGGTTCAATCAAACAATCTCTTTAGGGGGAGATGAGCCATCAGCATCGGACCAATTTTAATCTAGGTCAATGTGATTAATCTGGGTTTATGCTCACATCGAGCGAACGAAAAAAATAGCAAGAAGTTATGTCGTTGCTTTGCTTGACGACTCAGAATGGACAATACCAGATCGGAGGATATCTGAAATGCTACCAGTAGCTCGTTGGTTCATGGGTGCCTGTTCGGCGCTGTACCTGGTCTCACCCGCGGTCTCTGCGGGTCAAGGGGTGCAGCACGTTGCGGCCGAGGCATGCAAAAAGTGCCATGAGGAGATCTACACCCAATGGGAGGGCTCCATGCATGCCAACAGTTCGGCACTCAAGGACCCCATTCACGGTGCCTTCTACAAGAATGTGATGGGCAGCCCGACCGAGGAAGACCTTAGAAAGAAAGGCAAGTATCCGGTATGCCTGAAGTGTCACGCACCTGTCGCCGCACTTGAAAAGAAAACCAACCTGGCCGCCAAGCCCGCCTATGGCGCGGGTATCAGCTGTACCACCTGTCATTCCTTCAAGTCGTTCAAAGGTCTCGACAAGCCAGACGGCAAACCCGCCTACGGCATCGACGCCTACGAGATGGATACCACCAGTCTGCACGGACCTTCGGGCATCACTTACACGACCGAGCGCACGCCGGAAGATGCAAAATGGCCGACGCCGGTGCATCACCCGGTGCCGATCGAGGGTAACAAGACCGCGTTGTTCAAGAGCAATGACGCCTGCATGGGCTGCCACGAAAAACGCAACAATTTCCATGGCACCCCGCTGTGCCGTACCGGTGACGAATACCGTAACTCGAAGAACTTCGTCAGCTGTCAGGCCTGCCATATGGCGATCGTGACAGTGCCGAAGATGAAGGACGGTCAAGTCGTGGCGGGTGAAACGGTAACCATCCCGGACCACACGATGGCCGGTGGTCACGATGGCAAGATGATCACCCGCGGTATTGCGATGAGCATGGATACGGTGCGTGAGGGGGATACCCTGAAAGCGAAGATAACGGTACGCAACCGTCTGCCGCATGCCTATCCGACGGGGGCGCCATTCCGCAACTTCTTCATCCGGGTCGCGACCTACGACAAAGACGGCAAGTTGCTGTGGAAGAACTACAAGGTCCATCC
>CAZCDY010000131.1:8377-10965 GCA_964497145.1 uncultured Gammaproteobacteria bacterium | reverse complement strand
GCCCACGTTCATGTTGGCTGGCCCCAAAAAGCCTGTTCCCTTAACTAAAATGTAGGCCGACATGAGGCAAATTGCCGGCTTGGTGCCAAGCGAGCGAATGGTTGATCTCCCCGATACGGGTGGTGCAGCAACCATGGGCGCCATCAAAGCCCTGGGTTTGGCCGAGCCCGGCAACCGCCGTATAGACCCGGCATGGCCGGAGATGGCCGGCACTCAGCAGCCTGCACGAATGCCTCGCCACCGAGATGCGCTCAATGCCACAGCCCGGTGACGTGCCAACGCGGTGGGCGCGAGACGGGGTGACCTGCATGCAGGCGATCGGTCGATTCGGCCTCTGTGAGCCCCATCCGCTCGGTCGCTTCACCGGCCCGTCGCAGCGAAATCAGGCGTTCGACACGGTCTGAGGTCTTTGGGTGCGAACGCAGCAGCGAAGGGTCCGGTACCCGCCGGCCAGGCAGGAATATGCGTTCCAGCCAGCCGCCCTGCATCTGCTCGATCTTCAACAGGGCCCTGGCCAGGCCTTCGGGATCTCCGGTCAGCCAGGCGGCATTCAGGTCGGCGTCGTACTCCCGTGTGCGCGCCAGAGCCAGCTGTGCAATCGCGCTCAGAGTCGGCGCCAAGATGAGCAGGAGAATCACCCACAGGTTGATCGTTGCCGCGCCCACCAGTAGCAGGGGTATGTTCAGCAACAACAGCAACTGGCCCATCAGTGACAATATGCTGGTGGTCCGGCTAAACATATCGGCCAATCCCATCACCCAAAGGTCGTTGTTGCGGATATGGCTCATTTCGTGTGCGAGCACACCGACCAGCTCGCGCAGATCCAACTGCCGTAGCAGTCCATCGGTGACGGCGATCGCGGATTGCCTTGGATTGCCAACCGCAAATGCGTTGAGCATCCGACTGGGCACATAGTAGAGCACCGGGTGGGCTGGCAGATGTGCTCGCTCGGCCAGCCTCGCGACCGCGACCGCCAGGGTCGGCGCACTTTCGGGTGCAATGCGCGATGCGCCATACAGACTCATCACCCAACGCGGTGAGAACGTTGGGTTGAACATCACGCCGACGGCACCGGACAACAGCAACACCAGCATGCCATCACCACCCCACAGCAGCCAACCCAGCAGCGCCAGAAAGCCTCCCATGAGGGCAAGCAGTGATAGCGACTGCAGGCCGTTCAACCAGGCATGTTGTCGCCACACTTGTCTGTCGATACCGGCTTTTCGCATCCCCTTGTCTCCGATCTACGGAATCATGTGATGGTGCCGGCTTTGGCTTCAATATCGAACAATCAGCGAGACCCGCCGGCAGCCGGCCTGATGTCGAACTGAATCTCGTCGTCGACGACGTGTATTGTCACCGTACTGTTGGCCGGGCAATCTCCCTGCACGATTGTCATGGCGAGCGGATTCTCGACCTGGCGCTCCACCTCTCTACGCAGAGGCCTGGCGCCATAAACCGGATCGAAACCGTCGTGGGCGAGTTTCTCTATCACATCGTCATCCACTTCAAGCGCGATCTCGCGGATAATCATGCGCTGAATCAGTTCGTCTACGAATATGCGCGCGATCTGCTGTACGTCCTTGTGCTCCAGGTAATGAAACACGATCACGTCGTCCAGGCGGTTGAGAAACTCCGGTTTGAAGAATTTCTTCACCTCGCTTAGCACAAGCCGGCGGGCCTCGTCGTAGTCGGGCATCTCAGACTGTACGAACCCGATGGGGCGTTTGTCCGGCGACAGGGTCTCGGTCCCCAGATTGGAGGTTCCAATCAGTATGGTGTTGCGAAACGATACCGTTCGTCCCTGGGCATCGGTCAGTCGACCGTCTTCGAGTATCTGCAACAGCATGTTGAATACGTCCGGATGTGCCTTCTCGATTTCGTCCAGCAATACGACCGTGTAGGGATTCCGTCGCACCTTTTCCGTCAGCTGACCGCCTTCGCCGTATCCAATATACCCGGGCGGGGCGCCGATCATCTTCGAGACCTCGTGACGCTCCATGTACTCGGACATATCGAGCCGTACGATGCGTGATTCGTCGTCGAGCAGGAATGCGGCGAGTGCGCGGGCAAGTTCAGTCTTGCCGACACCGGTGGGTCCGAGGAAAAGAAAAGACCCGATCGGTCGGCGCGCCGAGGCGATGCCCGCGCGGTTCCGGCGGATTGCGTTGGCCACGGAACGTACCGCATCGTCTTGCCCAATGATACGCCGGTGGAGATTCTCCTCCATGCGGCTGAGCTTGGCCGCCTCTGTCTCCACCATGCGCGCCACGGGTATCCCCGTCCACTTGGAGACCACTTCCGCCACGTCCTGTTCGGTGACCAGCGAGTCGATGGTCCCGCGATCTGCCTCCCATTCCTGGCGGGCGGATTTCAGCTTTTCTTCGAGTTTCAGCATCTCCACCTGGATTTCGGCGGCCCTCTGGAAATCCTGGTTGTTGAACGCACTCGTCTTGTCCTGTGCCAGCTTTTGATTTTGCTGTTCCAGCAACTTGATGTCGTGCGGGATCGAGATCAGCCGGATATGCCTGTGTGAGCCCGCTTCGTCCAACAGGTCGACCGCCTTGTCGGGCAGGCGGCGGTCGGTA
>CAZCDY010000131.1:5835-8367 GCA_964497145.1 uncultured Gammaproteobacteria bacterium | reverse complement strand
CTTGGTGTCATATTGAATCTGATGATGGGATTCGTAACGAGGGGCAAGTCCCTTGAGGATACGAATCGTGTCATCAATGCCGGGTTCGCGGATCAGAATCGGATGGAAGCGGCGTTCGAGTGCCTTGTCCTGTTCAACGAAGCGATGATACTCGTCCAGGGTATCAGCGCCGATTACCTGCAGACTCCCTTGTGACAGGGCGGTCTTGAGGAGGCTCGGTGCATCCAGGCCACCTCCACCGGCACCCGCGCCGACCACCGTGTGCAATTCATCGATAAACAGGATCACCTTGCCCTTGGCCTTGATGACCGAATCGCGCACCGATTTGAGACGTTCCTCGAATTCACCTCGCATCGAGGCACCCGCGATGATCTCGGCCATGTCGAGTGAGAGCACCCGCTTATTCAGCAGGGTGTCAGGTACGTCCGCGTCGACAATTCGCTGTGCCAGGCGCTCGACGATCACCGTCTTGCCGACGCCCGCCTCACCGATGAGTACCGGGTTGTTCTTTCTGCGGCGTGAAAGGGTCTGAATGACCTGGCCGATCTCTTCCTCCCGGCCTATGACGGGATCCAGTTTTCCCTGCCGCGCCAGTTCGGTGAGATCGCGGGTGTATTTGGCGAGTACGTCGGCCTCGGTCTCTGCGTCCTGGCTGGTGATCGTCTGCCCCTGCCGCAGCTTCTTCAAGGCCTCCAGGGCTTGGCCGCGCTTGAGACCGACCTGTCGCAGAAACTCGGTGATATGTCCGACCCGGCTGTCGAACATCGCGATGAGCAGGGTGCCGGTGGAGATGTATTCGTCGCCCAGCTTTTTGGCTTCCTCGTAGGCGGTCTGAAAAAGGGTTTCCAGTTCCTGGGAGCCGACGATCTGCGTTGTCTTAGAGGGTTGGGACAACTGGTAATGCTGGGCTATCTTGGCCTTGAGTTGCGCCGTGACATCAACCGGGTCCGGACTGATCGTCGCAATGATCTTTACCGCCTCGGAGTCCGGTTGTGACAACAAGGCCAACAGGATGAAATCCGGCGTCAGGAGGTTCTGTTTTTGCGCAACCAGTTCGGAGACGGCGATCTCG
This sequence comes from uncultured Gammaproteobacteria bacterium, assembly GCA_964497145.1. Taxonomy (GTDB): domain Bacteria; phylum Pseudomonadota; class Gammaproteobacteria; order Chromatiales; family Chromatiaceae; genus Thiosocius. The sequence goes on along the minus strand of CAZCDY010000131.1, from coordinate 7,295 downwards.
ATGGTGCGCAGAACCTTTCTTGTGCTTTTCTGTACGAATTCCTGAAACATGGGGGGGACAGTGATTTATACCTGTTGATTCTTGTTCGTGCAGCTTGTCCATTGAGAGCATAGGCCAAAGGCCTGCCTTACGTAACTGAATCCATAACGATCCGGGTTTTGCCTTTTTGAGGTGGCCGCCAAGGGTTCGCGCAGAGGCGGGTCGCGTCGCCTGTCGACGGAAGGTCTTACCGCCGACTGCACTGGTTACCCGAGGGGCTGCGCGATCACCCCGTGTTGCCGGTTCGTTCTCTTCGCAGTTCTTGATAAAGCGACTTTTCCCGTTGTAGTCAGCGCAGGGCTCGGTGGCCAGGGTGTCCCTGCTGGGGACGACCTGTTGCACATGGGTCTCACCCCCGGCCTTCTGCTTTCTGCTTTTGGCTGTGGACGATCTTGTGGCTGCTGCCGCCGCAGGCCCGGCATACCGGCGCTGCCTTGCTGTCGCCACCCGGGCCGAAACCGAAACCGAGGTCACCGAGCAGACTGCCGAGGTCGAGACCTCCAAACAGATCGTCATGCGTATAGTGGGCCACCCTCTCGAACCGGCGGACATCGTATTTTGCGCGTTTTCTGGGATCGGAGAGTATCGCGTAGGCGGTGGCAACGCGTTTGAATCGTTCCTCGGCTGCGGGGGAGTTGTTGCGGTCAGGGTGCCATTTTATGGCCAGCCGCCGTTAGGCGTCCTTGATCGCTTTCAGGTCTGCATCCCGCGGTATGCCCAGTTCCTCGTAGTAGTCTTGGTCTTTATTGTTCATCTCAGGGCCTCTGGGTGAGGGTTTCGATTACGTAGGAGTCTGTCGACGACCGATATGCAAGCGCGGTGCGGGCGGGGGATGCCAAGAGGCCGCAGCCCAGCCACCTGTTAACTTCCAGGAATCGCCGCACCACGTTTGTAAGTGCCGCAAGAACCGGCTGGCGCGCTGCCATGCACGACATAGGTCCTTTGCCGGACCAACAGCCGGGCGCCCCGTTTTGCCCACCCTCAACACTTGATCCGAGTCATTGCCAGTAAGACAACGCTGTAGGAGGATTGTGGTATCCCGTAACTGCCCGACCGATAGCGGAGAGATTGGTCGGCGCAGGCGAATCCTTTCACCCAATCTCAGGGTGCAATCGGCGAGTATGATGCGCATCGGCTTACTTGGCTGCGGCAATATCGCGGGGATCATCGCTTCCCGTGGCGAGGCGGTTGCGGAAATCGTAGCGTGCCATGACGAGCGGTCGGATCGGTCAGAGCGGTATGCAGAACGCACCGGCGCCAAACACTATGCTGATATCGGCTCCTTTCTCGATGCCGATTTTTCGCTACTCGTCGAAGCGGCCTCCGTTGCTGCGGTCCGGGACCATTTGTTTGACGCCCTTTCCCGGGCCAAGGATGTCGTTGTGTTAAGCGTCGGGGCGCTGGTGGAGTCTTCTTTTCTC
>CAZCDY010000131.1:3976-5825 GCA_964497145.1 uncultured Gammaproteobacteria bacterium | reverse complement strand
GGTCGCCAATATCGAAGGCTCGCGCGCTGCTGCGGGGAGTTTGGTCAGCGCCAGGGAGCCTTCGTAGTTGGAGTAGGCGGGCATCACGGCCAGCATGCCGGTGTTTTTGAGAACCTTCCACCAGGTCACCGGTTCCCCTGCCTCCCCCACACAGCCGCAGTTGATGGGCAGCGCCAGAAAGATGGCGGCAGCCAATGGCTGCCGGATTCACGTGCCCAGCGGTGCGATTTTCGGCCTGGACAACCTCAAGGTGGCCCGGATCTCCCGCTTCGACCGACTGCTGTTGCGTTCCACCAAGCCGCCTCGGGCGCTCGGTCTGGGTGACTGCGTGACGCGGACATGCGTGTTCCGTGGTCCCGCGAGCGAGGCCGTGAAACGATATCCCCGCAATATCAATGTGTCGGCCGCGATCGCATTGGCGACAGGGATGGAGCCGCACGTGGAGATATGGGCCGACCCCGCAGTCAGTTCCAATCAGCACGAAATCGAGGCGCAGGGAGAATTCGGCAAGGTCGCCATCACGACCAACAACTTACCCTCACCGGACAATCCGGCGACCAGTTACCTCGCGGCGTTGTCGGTCCTGACCCTGCTCCGCGATCTGGCCGATCCGGTGACGATGGGCACGTGACGGCGCAAAATCAAACAATATGGCTATGAATAGGATGGGGCAGGGGTGATGAACGCCGCAACTCAACTGGACGCGATGCTCGAGGCGGCGGAACCGCTCATTGATCTCGCCATCGCCGAGGACATCGGCACGGGCGACGTGACCAGCGAATCCATTATTGCGCCGACGATGGTGCTGACCGGGCGTTTTGTCGCCAAGCAGCGCGGTATCGTGGCCGGACTTCCGTTGATCCGCCGGGTGTTCGAGAAACTGGACTCGAGCATCCGGTTCGACGCGCGGGTCGACGATGGCAGTCCAGTCGAAGTGGGGGAACTGATCGCGACCGCGACGGGTCCTGGCCGCTCGTTGCTGGGTGCGGAGCGCATCGCGCTGAATTTTCTGCAACGTTTGAGCGGCATTGCGACCGCGACCAAGGCCTACGTCGATGCCGTAGCCACTACTGACGTGCAGATCCTGGATACGCGAAAGACCCTGCCGGGGTTTCGGCGGTTGGATAAATATGCGGTGTGGGTCGGCGGTGGAACGAATCATCGTATGGGGCTGTTCGACATGGTTCTGGTGAAGGACAATCATGTCGATGCCGCCGCGAGTCTGGCCGGCGCGGTCAAGGCGGCGCGGCGCGCGAATCCGGACCTTCCCCTCGAGATCGAGGTGCGTGACCTCGCCGAATTGGAGCAGGTGCTGACACTCGAACCGTATCCCGACCGCGTGATGATGGACAATATGGACGTCGCGTCGCTGCGAGAGGCCCTACACCTGGTCAACAGGCGTGTTCCTCTCGAGGCCTCTGGCGGTGTCAGCCTTGCCAATGTCGGTGTGATCGCGGCGACTGGGATCGATGCCATCTCGGTGGGGGCCTTGACCCATTCGGCGACGGCGTTCGACGTCAGCATGAAGACGGCGACGCCGGCGGTGACAAGAGACTCGCTGATGCAACGCGCGCAGCGCCTGAAGCGTGACCTTTCCGGTCGTATCACCGTACTCGGCCACCACTACCAGCGTGACGAGATCATCGCGCTTTCCGACCTGAACGGTGACTCACTTGGCCTGGCCCGGGACGCCGCGGCCAGCGATACCGAATTCATCATCTTCTGTGGCGTGCATTTCATGGCGGAAACGGCGGCCATCCTGGCGAACCCTGGCCAGCACGTATTGTTGCCGGACATGCAGGCCGGTTGCTATCTCGCGGATACCGCGAGTCCGGATTCCGTGGAAGCG
>CAZCDY010000131.1:3192-3966 GCA_964497145.1 uncultured Gammaproteobacteria bacterium | reverse complement strand
GGAGCGCTCGAACTCCTCGCCGCGCTCAGCGCGGCCGGCGCTTCCGCGAGCATTGCGGCCTGGGCCTCGGCCGCGCAGCGCGACGCCCACGACGAGCTGAACCAGCCGATCGCGCGGCTGGTGAATGCATCCAAGCGGCGCCCGCTCTCGCCGCAGGAGTTCCTGCGTCTGATGAGCCTGCTCAACAAGCAGCGCATGATCACCTGGTTCGAGAACAACTGGTGGGGCGCTGAGGCGCTGCCGGTCACCTACGTCAACTCGTCGGCAGAACTGAAGGCGTTCTGCGGCCGCCACGGCGGCACCGTCTGCACGTCCGGCAATGCCGAGGCGATACTCAGATGGGCGTTCGAGCAGGGGCCGAGGGTATTGTTCTTTCCGGATCAGCATCTCGGCCGAAACACAGGCCATCGGCTCGGGGTATCCGACGACGAGATGCTGTTGCTCGATGCCGACGCGTCGGCCGACACCCTCAGCTCGGCCCGTATGTTCCTATGGCCCGGGGCCTGCAATGTCCATCGCAGATTTCGTCCGCAACACCTGAACGCGATCAGACAGCGCCATCCGGACGCCCGGATCATCGTGCACCCCGAATGCACGTCTGACGTCGTCCAGCAGGCGGACGACGATGGGTCGACGGCACACATCATCCGGTGCATCTCGAGAGCGGCGCCGGGCACTGTTTGGCGACAAGCTCGGCAGCGCCGCTGTGAAGAATGGCTGGGCCGGCGTGATCATCCACGGCGCCTGCCGGGACGTCGACGTGCTGCCCGCCTC
>CAZCDY010000131.1:0-3182 GCA_964497145.1 uncultured Gammaproteobacteria bacterium | reverse complement strand
ACCGAGGCGCGGCTGGTCCGTCGCCTCGCTGGGCAATTCCCTGACAAAAAGGTTGTCCCCCTTTCACCTGTGCCGGCTTACTGTGCCACCATGAGCCAGATCACGCTGGATAAGCTCGTCGACGTATTCGAGGCCATACAAGAAGGACGGCTGTATAACGAAGTCACCGTGAAACCGGAGGTCTCCCGCTGGGCCCGCATCGCGCTCGAGCGCATGCTCGAGCAGTCGTGAGCCGGCGGGGATAATAAATGGTCAACGTCGGGCGAGGTGATGATGAAGATCGGATTGGTAAGAGAACTCAAGGATAGGGAAAACCGCGTCGGCCTTACGCCGGACGGTGTCCGCGTCCTGGGCGAGGAGGGTCACCAGATCCTGGTGGAGCAGGGCGCCGGGCTTGGTTCGGGGTTCGCCGATGAAGACTACCGGCGTGCGGGCGCCGACCTGGGTTCGGCGTCGGCAGCATGGGACAGCGAACTGGTCGTCAAGGTCAAGGAGCCGCTCCCGGCCGAGTATGCCTTCTTGCGTGATCAGATCGTGTTTACCTACTTCCACCTCGCCGGAGTAGCCCCCCGGCTGACTGAAGCGCTGCTCGAGCGGCACACCACCGCCGTTGCCTACGAAACCGTCGAGGATGGCCAGGGCAGGCTGCCGCTGCTGGCGCCGATGAGTGGGGTGGCCGGTAACATGGCGGTGACCATGGGCGCCTACTACCTGGCCCAACCCAACGGGGGCAAGGGTATGCTGCTCGGCGACGTCCTCGACCGTAGCTATGGCAAGGTAGTCATCATCGGCGACGGTGTGGTGGGCCGGCATGCCGCGCGTGCGGCCTCGGGGATGGGCGCGGAGGTGCTGATCTTCGGGCGCCATCCGGAGCGGGAAGCCGCTCTGCAGCACGAGATCTCGTCGGGCATCCGCTACCTGCGCTCGGAGCCCGATGCGATTGCAGCTCAGCTGAGCAATGCCGACCTAGTGGTTGGCGCCGTCCTGATCCGCGGTGCCAAGGCGCCGCATCTGGTCACCGAGGCGATGGTGAAGGCCATGCAGCCCGGCTCGGTTATCGTCGACGTCAGTATCGACCAGGGTGGCTGCATCGAGACCGCACATCCGACGACACACTCGCACCCGGTTTTCGAGCTACACGGCGTTGTCCACTATTGCGTGGCCAACATGCCGGGCGCCTATCCACGCACCTCCACGCTGGCATTGACCGGCGCGACACTGTCTTATGTACATCGTCTGGCGGCGAGTGGCATCGAGGCGCTGCGCACCGATCCGGCATTCGCAAAGGGGGTCAACACCTACGGTGGTTTTATCACCTGTCGTGCCGTTGCCGAGGGCTTGGGGCTGGTGTCCCGTTATCGCAGCTTTTCCGATCTCGCCTGATGGCAGATGCTGCTACCCCGACCGGTTGCAGGTTATGGCTGTGTCCAAGTCACCGGATACCGTTATGGGTTGGGTAACATTTGAATTGTCGCATGGGTGATGCACCGCGCCTCCATAGCACTGGCGGCCGGTGCGGATTTCATCCTCTTGGGCCCGAAGCGCACCATGCTGAAAGCCGGGGTGCCGGTCATCGCCACCTCGGCGGTGCGTACGGGGTCGATAACAGCCTCGACGCCGATCAAGCCGCCGTCGGTCCTTCGTGCCGTAGGAATACCGCCGCCACCGGCACAGATGACGATCACGCCCTGATCGACCAGAAGTTCGATGACGCCAAGCTCGAGGATGCGAATCGGCGCCGGCAAAGGCACCACTGATGGACTTCATCGAGGTCCACAATCGCGCGCTGGCTAACCCGCTTCGCTCACCGATTTGGCATTTGGCGTGTTTTTCCGCCGAAGTTGAGGAGTGAATGATGGAATGGCAGGCTGCTGGTGGGCATGGTTTCCTTTTAGGGTGCTGAAGAGCTGGTTTGCCCGCATCGTCGCGGTGTTCGTGCGATCGGCAAACAGCCCGAGTTGCTGCTCCTTCATCCGACGTGATACGTCCGCCGTCGAATCGGCCAAACACCTCGCGCCGACCCAGGGCGTGAAATTCAAGCTGCTCGGGATTACACTCTATCGTCATAGGCCTTTGTCTCCTGTTGCGGGTAAGTGCTTGGTCGCTCTTAACTTTATGCAACAAACCAAGGCCTATTTCTATCTCATCGGTGACTGATTCGGGCTAACTGACCATCGAAACCTAAGGCCTGCCAGGTCATGGGCCTGTCGCGAGACTCTGGTAACTATTGATTACCAAACCGCTGCCCAGCGAGGTCTGCAAGTGCCCGAAAAAAACTTTACACCCCAGAGGAGATCTTTCATCCGCGACTAACCGGTCGCCCTTCGCGTAGCCAGCCCACGATCCCGTCGCGCACGTTAAACACCTGGGAGTAGCCCATTTGTTCCACGAGATGGCGCGCAAGGACGTCCGTGCGATTCCCGGTTCGGCAGATCAGCACGACAGGCCGATCTTTGCCCACGGTAGCGCTGAACGTCTCCAGGAATGTCGGCATGACTCGTCCATTCGCATCCACAAACGTGATGCCACGGCTTCCTTCGACCACGCCTGTTTCACGCCATTCTTCCGGGCGGCGAATATCGATAACCGGTACAGATTGCTGCAGCAATCGCTCAAGCCCCTGATTGTCCACGTTCGTGTAAGGCGGCTCAGCGCATCCAGTGAGCAGCAGTGCGGCAAGAACGAGGCCGAGCAAGCGGACAAGCATGGTGGAATCACTCCTGAAGTCCCGATATCGCGCAATTCTGTCAAATGTTTCATATCAGTGCAGCCGCAGAAACTATGAAGTAATCCGGGTCTTTGCCGATCTCAAGCCATGCTTCACGCCTGAACCGTATACGTCGCCGCGCCCGCCAACCGCAATAGAGCGGCCGACGAAAAAGCATGAAAATCATTGATTCGGTCACTGAATGTGTTCATGCGGCATAGGGCACGGGTTTGTGCTGAAAATACGTACATACATGCCTCGGTGACGTCCGAAGGCTGCCATACATCTTCAGCCCTGCGCGGCCCACGAATGCCTCGGCGTGCAGCTCGATGGCGGCGCGGGCGGTATAGGGCAAGGGACAAAAAGACGCCAAGTCTCATAGATACGGCACACTGATCGGATTCTGATAACCAAGCGGAAGACAGTGAGAGCGAACCCTCCTGATACTGATCAAAACGCGAACAGCGCACCGAAA
>CAZCDY010000130.1:0-11006 GCA_964497145.1 uncultured Gammaproteobacteria bacterium | reverse complement strand
CGCTATATATCAACTCGGCGTCGCTCTGTATCTGTAATTCTGCGTCTCCTGCACCTATCACCAAGATCCTTGGCCGGTTTTCCAATTCAGACGTTATTTCGCCCAGGGCGTCTAGCAAAGTAAAATCACTAACATTCCGGGTGATGGGCGGTACGTGGCTGGAAATCCACCGTCTGATTGTTTCACCCATGGTCTGTTGTTTTGCGGAGGGGGCACGAAGGTCCATTGTCGTGACTTCACGACGTTCGTACTCGTCGATTGTGAAGACGCTGTTCGATTCGTTAATCAGGATTGGGCAGCCATCCAGGACTGGATAACTCAATGCGCATTCCTGGTTGGTACAGCGAAGAGAATCATTATCTTGTGCCCGAATGGGCGATTTGCATGTTGGGCACAAAAGGTCGTGCCTGACAGAATTGGAGAGATTCATCTGGTCAATATCCCCGGAGTCCACACGTAATCGTACGCAATTATTGATCAAATCGATTTAGTGATAAATCGAAGCGGCTTGATCTAATTGCTTGTCCTTTTGATGTTTTGAAGAATCTACCATCAGAATGACTGCGATTCTCTCTTCTCGATGAGCAAGCGGGGTTGGTCTGGTGATGGGCATGTGTGGCCCGTGCACCTTCTGACTCAGTCATCAGCGCCCTCGCTTCTCTCCGACAGGTGCGATCAGGATATAAAGCAGCCAACTGAACCAGGAGAAAAAGAAAATCAGGAGAACCCAGACCAATTTCTCTGCACCGTTGGTCTTTTTTGAGCGCAGAATGAGAACCACAGGCAGCCACCAGATGATGGCGACTATCAGTAGGCCGACAATACCCAATCCCAACAGGTTCTGCATGGTTTTGACGCCTTTGGTTAAACTTCTTGAAATGGCAGTGTGGCGATATGAATTCGCGTCTTCAAGTCCTCCTTTCGCATCAGGCTGAATTGCGCGCCTGTCGACGTTGCGCGCATATGAACGGCCCGGTCATCACCTGCACACCGAACCTTTCGCGCATCCTCATGGTCGGGCAGGCACCGGGCGAGCGTGAGGGCCAGTTTGGCAGGCCCTTTGCCTGGACGGCCGGTAAAACGCTTTTCGGCTGGTACCGCCAGATCGGTGTCGACGAGAAGGCTTTTCGTGAGCGTGTCTATATTGCAGCGGTATGTCGTTGTTTTCCTGGGAAGAACCCCAAGGGCGGGGACCGCGTGCCGGACCGTGATGAAATCGCGCGATGTGGGGTCTGGCTGAAGGCGGAGATGGGTATCCTGCAACCGGAGTTGCTGATCCCGGTGGGAAAGTTGGCCATCGAGCAGTATCTGCCGGTGAAGCTGTTAAAAGACGTTATCGGACAGCAGCATGTCATCGACGTCGAGGGTCGGTCAGTGGATGTGATCCCTTTGCCGCATCCTTCCGGTGTCTCCACCTGGCATCGGGTTGAGCCTGGAAAAACGCTCCTGCAGGATGCGCTGAAACTGATTGGGCAGCACCCCGCCTGGCAGACGATTCTTGCAGCTGGGTGAATGCTCCCGAAAGACGGCATAATGCCCCAAATAGCGATATGGTCCGTTCACCAAGAGAAGTGCCGGCGCCGGGAGGCGGTGAGGATGAATGTGCCAGTTTTGGGTCCCGAGTTTTCGGCCCTGATTATCTCAGCACTGTCTGCCGTATGGAGTTAACTTATCAAGGTGGTAATCAGTCAAGCGTTGCCTCCGGGCTGTCAATACCGTTGCGGGCCGGTTCACAAAAGGATTGCTTTCCGATGCCGGATCATTCGATCTCGGTTATCTATCAGGAGAAGTAGGATGTCTCCTCAAACTGACTATTGCGAATAGTGTGACTGACCGGGAAATTAACCATGTCTTGCAGGCTTTTACCGATCTCTGATTTTTCTGGCATTTCAGCTGCATGGGACGCGATTAACCGCACGCACTACGCGCACCCCCTGATGGAATCCCGATTCTTGTCCAATGCCCTGGAACACCTGGGTAGCGGTCAGGAGAAACTCGCGGTTTTCGGCAATGAGACGGAGGAGCCGGTTGCCATCGCCGTTTTGACGAAAAGTAAACTCGGCTCGTGGAGTACGTTCCAGGCATCGCAGTCACCGCTGGGCGCCCTGATTGCGGCGCCAGGAACCGATACCGTGGCCTTGGCGAAGGCGTTTTTCGACCAGATGCCCATGAGTTGCCAAATTCTATCGATCACGCAGCAGGATCCCGATATCCTGCCGCGACCGGATAGCCGGGTGCTGCTGCGAACACTCGACTATATCGATACCGCCCGCATCACCGTCGATGGGGATTTCGACGATTATTGGGCGGCGCGGGGAAAAAATCTGCGTCACAACATGAAGCGTCAACGTAACCGCCTGGAGCGTGAGGGGGTCGGTCTGCGACTGGAAATACTTACCAAGCCCGAGGAAATGCGCGCGGGAGTGACAAGCTACGGCGACCTGGAGTCGTTGGGTTGGAAAACCGAGAAAGGCACGGCAGTACACATCGACAACGCGCAGGGTCGTTTTTATGTCGCACTGCTGGAGGATTACGCTTCGACCGGCGATGCACGCATATACCGTTACTATTACAACGACAGGCTTGCTGCGGTCGACCTGTGTGTCTGGAACAAATCTGCCTTCGTCATTCTGAAGACGACCTATGATGAAACGATGAAGACCTCATCGCCGGCGCTGTTGATGCGGCGCGAGTACTTCCCGCCGATATTCGACAAGCGCGAGGTCGAGCGCATCGAGTTCTACGGTAAAGTCATGGATTGGCATACGAAATGGTCGGACGAAATCCGCACCCTGTACCATATCAATACCTATCGCAGCGCGATGGTGGCGAAATTGCACAATCGCGGGTGAATGCCTATCTCCCGGATTTACCTAAGCTCCTCTCTTTTGAGCGCCCGCGTTTTGCTGGCCGGTGGTCGTGTTCCAGCGACGGCTATCCGGCGACAATGTCGAGTATGCGGGCCAGCTCGGCGGCCCCCCGATCGCGTGAAAACCGGCGTGCGACTTCGATCGGTGCAATCCTGAGGGTGCCTTGTCCAAGTTTGTCCAGCAGCCTCGGCAACTCGTTCACCAATTCCTCTTTATCATCCAGCGGTAGCAGGTTGTCGGCCATCGATTCGCGCAGTAAGGCAGCGGTATCGCCGGATGGATGTGTCAGCGCCACGATGGGCTTTTGCGCGCGCAGATATTCGTAGAGTTTTGCCGGAATCTGGTGGTTGCACCCCTGGGCCTGGAACAACAGGAGTCCGTCGACTTCCAGCATTTCTTTGAGGGCGGCCCGGTATGGCAAGGGGGCGAGTATCTCGACGATGTCCTGAAGGCCAGCGTCCCGGATAACATCGGCGTAATGGTCGTCATGGCCTGTGGCCCGTAGTCTTATCCTGAGCCGACCCGGGCCGATAGAGCCACTCTCCTTGAGATTCCGCAGTGCGTTGAAAAATGGCATCGGATTCCGTTCCACGGGATAAAGCGTGCCCGAGTGCAGAAGAACCAGCGGGGTAGGCGCCTCCGGTCGGGTGCGGCTCGGTTCAATGGTCAACGCCTGAAAATCTTTTTCGTCATAGCCGTTGGGGATCAGCGACCAGCGGTCGTCCGGTAGCTCCGGGTATCTTCTGGCATACATCTCACGCGTCGATGGCGTCGTGAATATTGCGCGGCTACTGCGGATGACGGTTTCGCGATCCAGCTTTTTGTTTATTGCCCGTTCGCGCGCACCTTCAGGGTATCCGTCGTCGTACATCGAGTCGCGGAAATCTGCAATCCATGGGAGCCCGGACCAGTCCACCAATCTGCGCCCGATCAGATGCGCCGTCGCAATGGGGTAAGTGCTGAATATGGCGGAAGGGCGCTCTTCCCTGATCAGTTTTCGGCCGACCTGCACAGCGAACGGCAGCCAGCTGGCCCATCGGTCTGGGTTCGCCACAAACCCCGGATACCGGCCTGCCATTGAAAGGTGCCTGGCAGCATCCAGGGCAAATGCCCTTTCGACCCGCATTCCCGCAGGGATCTCATCAAGTTGCTCGTCCCCTGTCCTGCTGTACGCGCGGGGCGAGGCGGACAATACGACCGATTCCCAACCGCAATCGCGCAGATATCGGACGAAATTCAGGGTGCGCTGGATACCGCTGGACGCAGCCATCGGCGGGAAGTGATAGGCGATGATCAGAACTTTTTTCGTCATGCGCTGGGGCGGTGCGTCAAACGGGGCCCGGGGTGAAGCGGTAGGACGGGCATGTGCCTCGGGCATCTGCCCCGGCGGCTCTCGGTTTCAATCAGGCCGCCCGGTCGTGTCGGCAGCTGTGTCTGTCTGCAGGTGGGACCGGATTGTGTCGACCATCCAGGACAGCTCTTCAGGACGTAACTCCGAATGGCATGGGAACTGGAATACATGCCGAGAAAGGTAACAGCTGTTGGCACAGACCTCTTCAGTGATTTCCTCGTCCAGGTATTCCCCGAATCGCCAGATGGGCACCCCTGCATGTTTGAGTACCGGGAAGAGGGTTGACGGTTGGTCGACGATGACGGGAAAGTTGAGCGGCACAGTTCCTGGCGCCAATTCCGGGTGCAGGGGCTCAAGTCCACGGACATCGCCCAGGTTTGCGAGCAGGTATCGGTAATTGGTTCTGCGCCCCTGGACGATGCGCTCGTAATCGCAATACCGCAGTATGGTTCGGGATACGCGCGACATCTTTACGTCCAGCCAATCCGGGTCCAGCACGAACCCACCTTCGGAGGAGCCGGGGGCAAGGCTCGCCTCGGCAATTGTTTGACTGCGACGCTTCAGGAGTTGCCAGAGCAGGTCTTTGGCCTTCAGTCCGAAGCGGATCACCGCCGCTACGGAACCGAGGCGGCCGTAATTCAATGCGCGTTCCACCACGTTCGACAGGGCCTTGAGTTCGAACGGGAAAGGCGGCTGCCGCAGTTTGATGCCGGACAGGTCGAATTCCCTGCTCGCCAGTATGCCGCCGTCGAAGACCGGAAAAAACTTCATGGAGCTGGCGATGGCATAGTCACCAACAGAGCCGACGGGCGCGCCCTGCCAATCGCCAAAGAAGGCGTGCGCGCAATCCTCGATCATTACCAGCCCATGCTTTTGACAGAAAGCGCGGGCTCGTTTCAGATCCTGTGGAAAGCCGAAAAAGTGGGTCAGGATCAAGGCCCGGGTGGCGGGGCCTACCTTTGTGTCCAGATCCGAGAAGTCGGCCTGCGCGTCGGCTTGAATCCGATAGAAAACCGCGCGGGCACCCACCAGGCGAACCGGTGCCACCATGGAGTCGCAATGGTACGAAGGAACCAGCACTTCGTCCCCGGCGCCGATAGCCGCGTGCCGCAAGGCCAACGCAATCGCTGCGCGTCCCGAGGTCACCGAAAGGACATGGGGCAGATTCAGGATGGAGGGCGCAGAGGATGGAGGCTTTTTGTGACGCCTCAGACCGCTGCTGGATAAGGGCGGCGACAGCGGGATCCTGGGCTGCGGGTAGTCCTGAGCCCCCATGCTGTTATCTGTGGCGCTCATGCCGGCCGAGTCCGGAGCTTCTCGCGTGGAATCCTTTTGCTGTGACATCCAAGGCTCCCTGCGGTCCGGCCGATGACGAGTGGCCGTTTCTCATGCCGGCAAAGGTGGTTGTGGTTGTGTGGGTGCTAATGCCCCCGCTGCTCCAGCTTCCGGCGCAGGCCGGGTAGCTGGTAGTTCAGCGCGTAAGCCTTATCGGCATATTCCTGCGCTTCTGAATAATCGCCGCGATCGAAGTGCAGCAGCCCTCGGTTGTAATAGAGTTCCGCGTATTCGGTCTCACCAAATAGCTTTTCCGCCTCGACATATTTTGCCAGGGCGCCGTCGAGATCGTTTCGGCGATGCAGATAAAGCCCGAAAAGCGCCGCTACCATACCGTCTTCGGGGGCGAAATACTGCGCGCGCTGGAGATAACACTCGGGCGGTGGGAAACCTTGATACCCGGGACGGAATACGTCGGCCTGGCCATCGCGCAGTGCAAGGGGCGGCTGCCTCAGGTAACCACGTATCGCCGCATAAAGTGCCCGATGGTGGTTCGGAAAGGCCCGTATGGTGTAGTCGATATCGACCATGGGTTCTACGCCCGTTTGCCCGGAGATCAGGCGCTCTACCTTGGCCGTGAAGTGGACTTTCTCCACTGTTCGCAAAGGTGCCTCGCTGCGTCCATGCCGCGTGTAGTTGCCGGCAACGGTAAAGGTTGTATCTGTGTAATCGAAAGGTCCGAATGCCTGTTCCCGTCCTTGGCAGTTACTCCCGGAAAGGGTTTGTCCCGGCCAGCCGAGGTTTTTATCCAGATTGCGGGCAGCCATGGCGGGAAGCGTCGACATGATCAGCAATGAAAAGGTCGCAATCAGTCGGCTATCGAAGATCGTCATGCCTTATATTCTCCAGTTCTTCCAGGGATGCTGCCCGAGCCACACGGCTGGCGAAATTGTATCAGTGTGAATCGGTCTAAAAAATGTTTGTGCGCAACGGTCGAAAGCGGGATGTTTGTTGCCGGTGGCGTTCGAGGTTTTCTGCAGTACCCTATGATAGGATGCCGCCTGATGGCCATTGCGCTTTAAATCATCCCGTTATCAGCAACTTAAGCGACATCCTAATGCGTAAAAATGTGATCATTCTCACCAACGGTCTGTCCGGGAGTTCTGTGCTCACCGGGCTGATTGCGCGGGGAGGATATTGGACCGGGGAGCAGACATTCAAGAAGAAGGATTACGATACCTATGAAAACCAGGAACTCGTCGATCTGAACAAAAAACTGTTTGCCGACGTGGATTTTACGAGCAACTACGAAATGCTCTTTGATCCTGCGTACTTGCAGCCTTTCATCGAGGCACACGGCTGCGTCGATGATGCACCTTACCGGGCGTTCCTTGACAAGCTGAGCGGCCACCAACCATGGATCTGGAAGGATCCACGCCTGTGGCTGACGATTCATTACTGGAAGCACCTGATAAATCTGGACGAGGTTCAATTCGTGCATCTGACAAGGGATCCCTTGCAGACCTGGATTTCCGTCACGATTCGCAGACAGATCCAGACCCTGGACTATCTTCGTCGCTATATGCACGGCATCCGGGATTCTATTCGTGATTTCATCGCCGATAACGATCTGCCATGTCTCGAGCTGAACTATGAGCAGATACTGGTGCAGCCCGAGCAGACCATCGCCCAGATAAATGGGTACCTTGAAATTGAACTCACCATTGAGGACCTGCGTGCCATCTACCATGGTGAGCTATACAGGAAGCCCCGGGATACCGGGGATTTCATCAAGGCCGGGCTCATTTTTCTGAAGAACTACGGGCAGCGTTATCGCTGAGGTTGCGAGAAATGGAGTATTTGATCGGCGAGGGATTCAGCGTTGAGCAATGATCCGCGCATCGCGGTCGTAGTCCCGTATTTTCAGCGGCAGGCGGGTGTCCTCAAGCGAACGGTGGAGTCGGCGTTTTGCCAGACCCTGGCCGAGCAGTTGCTCGTGATCGTTGTGGATGACGAATCCCCTGTGCCGGCGGATGCTGATTTGACCGATGTCAGTGACTTTATACGGGAACGTCTGCTGGTCATACGGCAGACAAACGGTGGCGCCGGTGCGGCACGCAATCGTGCTCTGGACGCAATTCCCGATGATGTTGAGTTTGCGGCTTTTCTGGATTCTGACGATACCTGGGAGCCGGACCATATCGAGAATGCAATTCATGCCCTCGGCCTGGGCTATGATTTTTATTTTTCCGACTACATCGCCTGTGACTATCGTGAAGCCAGCAACTTCACTCGCATCGGCAGTTTGCGCCCCGAGGAACATGACTGCCTGGATACCGCACGCCGTCTTTACGGTTTTCGGTCGTCGGCGATAGACCATGTTGTGCGTCAGGGCAATGTGATCCAGACGTCGACGGTGGTTTACCGTTTCCGGCGTTTCCCCCGATTGCGGTTTCGCGAAGAGTTCTACAATGGTCAGGACTTCTTCTTCTGGATGGATATAGGCGAACTGGGTGCCCGAATGGCCTTCTCCATGCGTGTCGAATGCGATTGCGGCGAAGGGATCAATATCTATTCCGGATCAGGCTGGGGAACCGATAAATTTCTCCGTCGGGTGCGCAACGAGTTGAAGGTATGGTTGTCTGCTGCCCGCTTCTACCAGCTCACGCCTGATCAGTCGGAGGCAAACCGCAAAAAGATCGCCGGGCTTCAGGAGACCGTGATCCGGGATCTGCTGCATCGCGTGGCACGCCGTAGTGCGATTCCATGGCACTTGCTTGGCGACATTGTCAGATTGTCCCCGCAAATACTGCTGAAGGCGCCTTGGTATTTCCTGAGGGTGGTCAAGGAGAAACTGAAAAGCCAGGGTTCGCAGTGAATACGAGTCATATGCAGCCGCCCCGCGACTCGAAGCCGACAACTGCGACGACTGCTGGTGGCGATACCGTGCCGAAATCCCCGGAGCAATGCGTCAGTGTTGTCATTCCTGTCTACAAGGCGGCCGATTTCGTGGAGCGGGCAGCGGAAAGTGCGCTCCATGAGCCCGAGGTGCTGGAGGTCATCCTGATCGAGGATGGGTCACCGGATGAATCCCTGGCGGTATGCAAGCGGTTGGCCGAGAGGCATGGCGCTATCCGGGTGCTCCAGCATCCGGGCGGCGTCAATCGGGGTGCTGGTGCGTCGCGTAATCTGGGTATCGAATCGGCCGGCGGTACTTTTGTGGCCTTTCTCGATGCCGATGATTATTTTCTGCCTGGCCGCTTTCGGGCAGACCTCACCCTCCTAGAAGATCAACCCGGTCTGGATGGGGTCTATAACGCCATTGGTACAGAGTTCTACGATGATGCTGGCAAGGCGAGGTATGTCGGCAAGGGTCAGGATGAAAGCCACCTGACCACGATGAAAGTCCGCGTTGAGCCGGAGGCGTTGTTCGAGGCGATGGCGCCTGTTGGTACAGGGGGACATTTCCACGCGGATGGGCTGACCGTGCGCCGGCGTTTGTTCGATTGCCTGGAAGGTTTTGATCCGGAGATGGAGCTCAGCCAGGATACGCTGCTGTTCTTGCAGATGGCCCTGAAGTGCCGGCTGGGGGCAGGGCTGCTGGATCAGGCGGTGGCGATGCGCGGCGTCCACAGCGAGAACCGGGTTGCAGACGAGGAGAAGCTGCGACGATTTCGTGGTCTGTTGTTTCGCAAGCTGTATAGCTGGATGCGTCGTGAAGGTCTGAGTGCGGACCGGGTGCAGCGCGTGTGGGAGCTCTACTATCACTATGCCTCTCTCGCTCATGCCGGCCCCGAGTTGAAATTCCTAGGGCGGCACCTGCTGAAACACCCTGAGGTGCTGTCTTCGCGTGCGTTTTGGCGCAGGGTGTTCCGCAAGCTTGGGCGTTGAGTCCTGCGCTCACTATTTGTGCATGCATAATCGGATGACGCAGATAAATGGTTCCCATTTTGTCCTGAACGGGCCGGCTTTCGCCGGTGCGACGGATCATGGAGTCTAAACAAGTGACAAGAGCTGCTTTGCCACAGCCTTCAGGCAGCGTTGAGATAGCTGCCCATCGTGATGAGATTTGTGGGCGCATACAGACACTGGTCGGGCGTGAGTATGCCTATCATGCAGAGGGCATCATGCGTGATGGCTCAGCCTATTGCATCGCCGGTGTCAGGCAGATCAACCCGGCTTTCCGGTCTTTTCAACTCGACCGCCTCGAGCACGCATTGCGCAGCATGCTCGGCCGACCGCGCCAGCATCAATTGCTGCACATATTTGGCAAGACCCTGCGCATTTTCGCCTGGATGCTGAAGACGGCTGAACCGGAGCAGCGGCCTTCGTTGGTAGCCAGATACCGCGACGTGTTGCGGTTGCTGTTGCGTACCAGGAACATGACCTGGGGCCTATCCAATGCCATGGCCGGTCTGATGGCATTGCAGGAGTTGGGCGAGAACGACGGTACCGATTACATTGCTCAGGTGTTCAGTCCCACCGATCAGCGTTTCATGCGCCTCGATCTACACTGGAACAAACATTTCGACCGACGATCCGGAAAGTTGATCGGGTTGCCCAACAACTATTACCCCGTCATGGCATGGGTAGCCCTGGGAAGGTCGCGCTTGGGCTGGGATGATACGACCATGCTCGAGTTGTTCATCGGGCGCAGTTTCGAGGGATTCGTCGATCCTTCCGGCAATGGATGGTTCGATGACAGCGGCGTGGGTACCTATGATGTCTACCATACCGTGGCAACTTATGAACTCATCGATCTGATTCAAGCCTACGACCCCGAGAAGGCGATAGCGTTAAAGCCTTACTGTGAAAACCTCGCCGAAGAATATCTGTACATGGGGCAAAAAGACGGTGCGGGGTTCCCGTTTGGGCGGACCATCGGCGTCAACGGTGATATGTGGATGGCATCGGGTCTGTTGATGAGCATGACCCTGGGCTATGGGGATGCTGCGCGATATGAGCATGCCTATCAGTTGGCGACGGCGGCCATCGATAAGGCCATGACGTTTTGGTATGACGGGCGACGCCATATCTCCAACAAATGGTTCGATGGACGTCGCACCGATCCTTATATGACGGAGTCCCGAATCCTGGATGCGACACTGGATCTCTATCTGCGGCTGATGCAGGCCCACGATATGCTCAGGGCATTGGATCCGGCTTCATGGACGCGGCCGCAGCTGTCCGCGCCGCTTGGGGGGCGACTGTTCAGGCACTCCGAAGAAGCAGAGGTGCAAAAGGCGACTTTCGTCTACCGCACCAGCGAGCGGAGTTACACGTTTCCCATGGTCGTCTATGGGCGACCGAATGGACAGATACTCCACTATACGAACTATCTGCCGAACGTGCGTAGCAGTGGTGTGCTGGAGTCGCCCATCTATGTCGAGCAACCATTCCTCAATCCCAGAATTGCCTGCAGTGATGGCAAGATGCTATCGCCGTATGCGCATTATCAGGATATTCAGGATGGTGAGTGTTCCGGTGGCTGTTATCTGACATGGCACCAG
>CAZCDY010000129.1:0-11186 GCA_964497145.1 uncultured Gammaproteobacteria bacterium | reverse complement strand
TTCGACTGCTTCGTTACCTCCACAGCCGCTCCGATTGCTACCGGCTGGAGCGATAATTGCCGGGTGGGAATTTCACCCACTGAGAGAGCGCGCCTTTTCACGGCGCACTGCAACTTGCAGGCTAGCGCATCACACGACGCCCTTGCTTTGTATTGGACCGGAATCTTGCAACATGACCTCGATATCATCAGACCCCATTGCCAACAGTGCGGCCCCGAACGTCATTGAACCGAGGCGCCCGCTCTCAGTTGAAGAAAGCGAACAAGGTGAAACGTCGAACTCGCCAGTAGCCTAAACTTACCGGGAAAACGCACCGGCGCCCTGACCCGTATGAGAAAAGGAATTCGCAAAATCGTTGCCGTGTGCTGCCTCGGCCTCACTGCCCAGGCCATGGGCACGATCGATTCCGAGGGCAGCGATCAAATGATCGCGCCAGGGTCTTGTCATTGCCACCTCCATGCGCTGGTTGCTTACTTGAAGGAAACGGCGCAGTTGGAAGGAAGTATGCTCGTCGTGGAGTGGCGTCGTGATGGTTCGGTGGTACTGCGTCATGAAGACTTCACCCAGCGCCTGTGGTGCGACGGCGAGGCGTTACACATTGATTTCAGCGACGCCGGGCCCGAAGCACCGGAGAAATGAATCGGCGAGGCCGTCGATGTATCACCTTGCAGTGCTCAACGAAAGAGGCCGATAACGGCGCACGCCCCGAATCAACAATGACTTTCCTTTGCTCAGTCGATGTTCGGCATGGTGATTGGCTAGTTTTCCGGTTTACGTCCCGACCGGAGGCCCCATGGGCAGCAAGGCTGCTCGAACTGTCACCGTTCCAATGCTATCTCGAACAACTCCATGCCGAAATGCGGCAGCTCGACGGCGGCGAGGTTGCCAGCCACACCCCGGAACTCACTCGAGCCGACCCGGGCTGGCTGGGTATCGCCCTGGTTTCGGTAGACGGCGAGGTCTACCAGGCCGGCGATCCTATGGCCCGCATCATGGAAACCTTCGGTCGCTATACCGGGCGTGACATGGCGATCGACGAGACAGTCTACCGTTCCGAGAGCGATACCGGCCACCACAGCCGCACTATTGCCCACCTGTTCAGGTCGCACGCTCGACGTCCGCTTCGGTCATCCGCCAGGTCTACACCAGTGCCGAATCTACCTCGCGCCGCCGAGGCGATCGCGCTGAACGAGGGAAAAAACCTGTTCTTCACGGATTGCCGCCATCTCTATCAATTCCGCCGAAATATGGAGAAGCGCATGGACGAGTAGCGGCATCCCGGCTGTCTGGGCTGCGAGGACACAGACCACGCAGTCCAATGGTGCGAGGACAAGCTACTGGCCGAAACGAACCTCGTGGCTGTGTGGATGGCGGCAGTGAGCGACCTCGCGCGGCAGTATCTTTGTGCGGACATGACGAAAAAGGAGTTGGGAACCCTGAAACAACTCGGTGATGAACGGCGATTCAGTGGGGGCACCCGAATATTCTCGGCTGGAGATACCGCCGATTCGATGTTCTTCATCTACGACGGTGAAGTGGCCTTGCTCAACAAACGCCAGCGTACCGCGAACGTCGTTGCTGCCGTTGACACCGTCTGCCTGGGGGTGTGCTTCAATACACTCGAAGAAACCATGCGCACCAAAATCCTGGTCAATATGGCCAGTTACTTCGTGCGCAAGATCGAGCAGGATACCGATCTGATGAAGCACCTGGGTTGACCTGCAATCTGAATATGAAGGCGGACCCCGGACCTGCCTCACGCAGGCGTGGACTTTCTTTCCGAGCCATAGAAGATGAACCCACCATGCGCTTTCGAATCGGAGAAGCCGTTATCTTCAACGCTCGAGCAGACAGGAATCGAGAGCGGCCTGGATATAAAGCTCGCGCAGACGCCGAGTCAGTTTTCCCGGTCTACCGTCGGCGACGGGGTTTCCATCGATGGACACCACCGGCATGACAAAGGTGGTTGCGGAGGTAATAAAGGCCTCGTTCGCATTACAGGCTTCTTCGATACTGAAGGGACGTTCCTCTATTGCCATCCCCTGCTCGCGGGCAAGCTTCATTACGGCCTGGCGCGTGATACCGGCAAGAATCTCGTTTCCCAGCTGTCGCGTCAGCAAGGCGCCATCGGCATCGATGATGAACGCGTTGTTGGAACTGCCCTCGGTCACATAGCCGTCTTCAATCAACCAGGCGTCGTCGGCACCAGCAGCTTTGGCCTGCATTTTCGCCATACAGGGGGCCAGCAGGCCCACACTCTTGATGTCTCTGCGCCGCCAACGAATATCCTCGACCGAAATAACCGAAATGCCCTTGCTGGCCAGCGGACTGTCGATCACGTTTTTCTGCTGCGTAAACATCACCAGCGAAGGCTTTGCTCCCTCCGGATAGGCAAAATCACGATCAGCGGCACCACGCGTCACCTGCAGATAGACCAGCCCTTCATCGACGCCGTTTTTTTCGACCAGTGTTTTTTGTATGGTCTCGATTTCCGCATCACTGGCGGGCGCGGCCATGTCCAGCGCGTTCAACGACCGGTGCAGGCGTGCCAAATGACCCCGATTGTCGACAAGTCTGCCGCGCAATACCGAGGACACTTCATACACACCGTCGGCAAACAGAAACCCGCGGTCAAAAACCGATATCCTGGCCTGCTCCTCGGGCAGGTATTCACCGTTCACATAGACCGTTCTACTCATCGAATCTCTCCTGACCATCCGGCCTCAGCCGAATGAGTTAGGTTCATATGCTCGCTCAACCCCATAGCTCGCGTTGCGGCGGAAAAACCCGGCTCTTTTCGAACCTAAGCCCCGGATGGCGGTCCTTTTCCAGCAGCAGAGGACCATCGAGATCAACGATCGCTGCACCCTGAGCAAGCAGCGTGGCCGGTGCCATTGCCAACGAGGTCGCCAGCATACAACCGACCATGATCTGCAGCCCCTTGGCCTCAGCGGCCTCGCGCAGTCGGAGTGCCTCGGTCAAGCCGCCGGTTTTATCCAGCTTGATATTGACCATGTCGTATCGGTCAACGATATGTCTCAAGGATTCGCTTGCGTGGCAGGACTCATCCGCACAGATCGGTATTGGCCTTTCCAGCGACCGTAGCGCCTCGTCGTCTGCCGCCGGCAACGGCTGTTCGATCATCTCTACCCCGAGTTCCAGTAATTCAGGCACCAGCCGTTGATAGATGACCGCATCCCAGCCTTCGTTGGCATCGACGATCAGACGCGCTTTCGACGCACCCTTTCGAACCCCCGTCACCCGTTCAAGGTCGCCCTCACCCGCGAGTTTGAGCTTCAACAGTGGCCGGCCAGCATTCTCCATCGCCGCTTCGTACATGTTTTCCGGGCTATCCAGAGACAGGGTGTAAGCGGTGGTCAGCGGCTGCATCGCAGCCATTCCCAGCAGTTCCCACACCCTGTGCGGCGACATCTTCGCCTGTAGGTCCCAGAATGCACAATCGAGCGCATTGCGCGCTGCACCGGGCGGCAATTTCTGCTGCAGTTGAATCCGATCCATCCCTTGCTGGATATCCTGTCTGATTGATTCGATCTGCTCGACCACCGAGTCAGACGATTCGCCGTAGCGTGCATAGGGAACACATTCACCGTACCCTTTGAACCCCCCGTGGGCCAGTTCGACCAGTACCACGTCAGCCTGGGTCTTTGCGCCCCGAGAAATCGTGAAACCGCCGCGTATCGGCCAGGATTCGGCGCTGACGATTAGTTCGATCATCCGATCATCTGGTCAACGATTCGTGCCACACCATTTCGCACCGGGTCGACCGTCACCAGCCCCAGTTCTTTTTCGGTCCGCTGCAGATAATCCCCGGCCTCTTTCTCGCTTAGTCTTGAAGTATCAACCGCCACACCAACAAATTTCGCCTGCGGATTGGTTAACCGGGCAACGCGCAGTGCGGCATCCATACACTCCCTGAGGTCGGGGACGGGAAAGCCGGGAAGGCCGCGCAAATGGGTCCTTGTCGGTTCATGGCACAGCACCAATGCATCGGGCTGGGCACCATGGATCAGCCCTGTGGTAACACCGGCAAACGAGACATGGAACAGCGAACCCTGACCTTCAACCACATCCCAGTGGTCGTCATCATTATCCGGGGACAACCACTCGACCGCGCCGGAGATAAAATCCGCCACCACTGCGTCAACCGCCACACCCCTTCCCGTAATCAGGATTCCGGTCTGGCCGGTGGCACGGAAATCAGCATCGACACCCCGTGCGCGCAATTCTTTCTCGATCGCCAACGCCGTATACATCTTGCCGCAGGAACAATCGGTACCCACCGGCAGCAGACGCTTCCCCTTACGCTTTGTCCCTGCGGCCACCTCAAATCTCTGTGTTGGGTGACGGACATCGAATAGCTGTCGGCCCAGTCGATCAGCCTCCGCTTTCAACCCCGGCACGTCAGCCAGCCTGTTGTGCAGACCGGCGGCAATATCCATACCCCGAGCCAGCGCGTCGCGGAGTATCACGATCCAGTCATCGGAAATGACGCCGCCCCTGTTGGCCACACCGACCACCAGGGTTTTCGCACCCGCGGAAACCGCCTGTTCAATGTTCATATCCTGCAAACCCAGGTCGGCGTTACAACCCTGCATGCGCAATTGACCAATCGCACTATCCGGTCTCCAGTCGCAGATACCCTGGGCAACTTTGGCGGCCAGGGGGTCAGCGGCATCTCCAAGAAACAAAAGGTAAGGTGGCTGAATATTCATTCGTCATGTCCTGTTCGAGGAATCTGGAACTTCCGCCGGTCTTAGGGGCAACCTGGCCGCCCCCCTCACCCGGAAAGGTAAACTAATTGGTTACAATTGCGTTTTCACAGACTATCGCGACAAGCAGCCATGAAACGAGTTACCTACCAGGACATGGTGGCGGAGATCACGCCACAGATTAAAGAGTACTTTCCGTGGGATGTCGAAGAAAAACTGGATGCCGGGGAAGAGATCCTGTTTCTGGATGTGCGTGAAAACCAAGAATACGACACCATGCACATTGACGACTCCCTGCATGTACCACGCGGCATTCTCGAAACCGCCGTGGAGTGGGATCACGAGGAAACCGAACCGGAACTGGTGGAAGCGCGCGACAAACAGATCATTGTGGTGTGTCGTTCCGGCAGCCGCAGTGTTTTCGCCACCTTCACGTTGATGCAGATGGGTTACGCAAATGTCTCGTCGCTGAAGACCGGCCTGCGGGGCTGGAACGAATACGATCTGCCGCTGGTTGACATGGAAGGCAACCCGATAGATCCCGAACTGGGCGACCGGTATTTTGCCAACAAGCTGCTCGCCTATCAGCGCAGGCCCAAGCTTTAGCGCATTTCAACCCTGTCTTGCCGTCTTCCGGTGGCTAATCGTGAAAGCCGTCGATACCCACACCGGGAGAAGGGGCAAGCTGGTGGGTCGGTGACGTCAGGAACAGGGCTACCGGGGCAGACCCCGGCCCGGGTGCCGGCTATCGGGCCGGCAGCTGCATCTCGGCTTCCGGCCTGTCACTTTATCCCGACAAAGTGCAGTGGTTTTTACGCCGCGCTCCGTTGATTTCCCGAGCATTGCCACCTACAGTCCGGCACAGACAGCAAGGGCCTGGCCGCCTGGCACCACAAAAACTGACCGGGGCATCCGGAGAAGTCGCCCTTGCATTGGAATCCCCTGCGGTCCTGCCACGCCTCGGGGAAAACCCGTTACAAGCAAATCTCAAATGAATGGAGCACCGTTGATGCGCAATATTTTCCCGGTTCGGGTCGTGATGGCTGCCTTGGCCATTTTTGGATTGACTGCAGGCCAGTCTCACGCCTTCGAGTTGCAGTGGCTTGGGCAGGCTGCCTTCAAGCTCACTACCGATAGCGGCAAGGTGATCGTGATAGATCCTTTCGTGCTGAAAAACCCCAAGACACCGGAAGCGCTGAAAGACCTCAAGAAACTCGGCAAGGTGGATCTGATCCTGGTTACCCACGGGCACTTCGATCACACGGCGGATGTGCCGGCACTGGCCGAGATGACCGGCGCAAAGGTTGGCATGAATGCCGACATGGGCAGTGTCTACGCCAGCCTCGGACTGGTGCCCAAGGAACAGCTGCTGCGCTGGAACAAGAGCGGCACGGTCACGCCCATCGGCGACGAAATAAAAATCACCATGGTGCGTGCCGAGCACAGCTCCACGGTCTCGCATGACGGCGCCGTCCATTCGGGTGGGGAGCCGGTGGGTTATGTGATCGAGCTGGAGAACGGTTACAAAATCTACCATTCAGGAGATACAGGGGTGTTCGGCGACATGAAGATGATCGGCGAGTACTACAAGCCGGACCTGGCCTTGGTCTGTATCGGCGGCTGGTTCACCATGGGACCGAAGGAAGCGGCCTACGCCATGGGTAGCCTGATGCGGCCAAAGATGGTGGTGCCTATGCACTATGGGACTTTCCCGCCATTGAAGGGAACGCCGGAGGAATTCATCGAGGCCCTGGGCGATTCTCCGGTGAAAGTGAAAGTCATGAAGCCGGGTGAAACGCTGACGATGTGATTGCGAAAGCGCTGCGGCCCGGCGCTGACGCCCAAGGGTGTCACATAGCCGGGTTCGCGGCACTGGCAATGCGGTTGCGCCGTCGGAGACATCGTCCAGCGGCGAAACCGGATGCAAACACATGAACCGAGCTTGCTCAGGCCAACTCGCCAAGCGTAAGCCCGGATCCCCCCGCCTCTTTTGGCAGATCCCTGAACTTGGGCAATCCGTCCGCTATCCGGTGTACCGTCTCTTGATAGTGCACATGAAACACCGGCTCGAATACGAAATCTCCGATGACGGCGGCGGGCACGTCGATAAGGCCCATCGTGGGATGCTCTGTATACAGATGGCCGCCGCAGACGCTGCACCATTTGCGTTTACTCAGAATGGTTTCATCGACGGTACCCGGATTTTTTTCGAAAACGGCGATCTTGTCCGCACCCTCCGTCAGCTGCAGCGCATCCGGCTTCCACAAGGTAAATGCACTGACCGGCCCCGCCGACCACTGCCTGCAGGAATCGCAGTGGCAATAGGCCATAAGCTCGGGATCGCCTCGCAAACTGAATTTCACGGTGCCGCAGAAACACCCTGCCTCGTGAACGCCTTTCTCACTCATATCTGTTCTCCTTTCTGACGCTGTGTTGCCGTCGCGCAGCCACGATCCTGACTGTGGGCTCAGCGCATGTACTCGGGAATGAACTCATTGATCTGCCCGGTGTGCAGGTAAGGCCGGGTAACCGAGCCGTAGTAATCTGCACCCGACGCCAACCATCGCTGCCATGAATCCTTCCAGGGTTCGGGCATTTCGGCGGGCATCCAGAACGCTTCCGGTATATCAAGCGAGGGCGTTGGATTCTGCGGCAGTGCAATATTCGCGATGACCACGCCCGCGCCTTCTGCGGCGCTTCGGCGCGCCAGCACCGTGCCGTCTGCATCGACCACCATTGCCTCGCCGAGATAGGTCGACTGATAGGGCACGTCGGCCAGGTCCGGGCTGAAGAAGCCATGAAACGGCCCCGCATGCGACCCGTGTATCACCGGCACACCAAGCATCCGCGCGCATTGCACGGGTGCCGACTGCAGCATCGAAAGATTGGCGGTACGCAAAGGGTTATCGGCATCCACATCGTCGCTCAGTGTCCACCAGCAGGACCCGGCCAGGACCAGCCGTGTCCGGCCACGCAATCGACGCATGGTGCGGGAGCGAATCAACTCCCAGCACAACGCCGATCCAACGTTGCCAATGGGCGTGGACAGCACGCCGTCATCGTCGCCGCCACGGTAAAAGCAGTTTTCCCAGTAGGTCGGCTGATCCTTGTCATGGCGCAAAACCCGCCCATCCGGAAAAATCAGCAGAAAACTGTTGTATACGTCTCCGTCGCGACTGGCGAGAAAAGAACCGCCGATCACGCTGTCACCCTCGCGCGCCAGCCGCCGCATCATCTGCGCGGCAAGACCATCCAGCGGCTGTATGGCCGTGAGCATGTCCGGGTGGAAGGCCGCGGCGGTCGTAAACATTTCCGGCAATACGATCCACTGCGCGCCCTGGGCCTGTGCATCGCGGATAAGACGTTCCGCCTGCTCCAGGTTGGCCTGCCAGTCGGCAAGCTTCGGCGTCATCTGCAGGGCAGCGACCCTGAGGGATGTAACGCTGGCTTGACGGCTCCGTGCCTTGACGGGACATGCCGCAGCGGCCAGACCCGCCAGCAACCAGGTGTTGAATTGCCGCCGGTCGATGCGTGGAGTCCGATCGCCCCTGCTCACTTGAACACCACCGGGTTTTGCGGCTGCCGATTGACCTGCAGCTGGAATATGTCCGGGCGCGCATAATGGCCGACGATATCCATGGTGCGCCGGGCAGTACCGACCCTTTCGACATCGATGTCGGCGAACAACAGGCCCTGCTCTTTGCGCAGCGGGCCCGCAACCAGCTCGCCCCCCGGCGCGATTACCACGGAGTCGCCTGGATTCACCCACTCCTCGGTGTCTGGATAGAGCTCGGAAAGGTCGACGGCATCGGTGCGCATGTCGCTGCCGCGCAAGACGTTGCCGCTGCCGACGACCCAGCAACCGCCTTCCCGGGCGATGTGGCGCAGCGATTCGATCCAGTCGTCGCCACTGTCGTACGTCGGCGCTACATATATCTCGATCCCCTGCGCAAACAAGGCATAGCGCGCCAGCGGCATGTAGTTTTCCCAACAGATCAGGGTGCCGATACGGCCGGCTGGCGTTTCCGTCGCATTCAAGCCCGTAGCGTCGCCGAATCCCCAGACCATGCGCTCCGGGTTGGTCGGCATGAGCTTGCGGTGACGATTGAGGATGCTGCCATCCGGTCCGATCACCACATAGCCGTTGTACAGGGTGGCACGACTGAGATCACTGTCGCGCTCGTCAATGCCGCACAACACCGTAACCCCATGCCGACGAGCGGCGTCGCTCAATGGCTGCAGGTCACCTCGGCGGACGTCCACGGCCTGCTCCAGCAGCTGGGTATGCAGGCGCTCGCTGAGCCCCCAGTCGCCGCCGGGTCTGAGACGCCAGATCCAGGCCGGATAACCCGGCACGAATGCCTCCGGGAAAACCACCAGCTCCGCGCCCCTGCCGGCCGCCTCCGCTATGTAATCGGCGATCCAGCAACGCGGGCGGTGCCTGTACGACGGCCAGCTTCAGCATTAGGTTCATCCTCTTGATCGTGCCCTCGGCAGGGCCTGCCCCATAGGGTTAGCGCGCCATGCGACGACCGGCCCGAAGGATCCACGAAGAAAATGCGAAGGATTTAAACCTATTTATAATCAGGTGTTTACGAGTAAGCCGCCAGGACCTGAGGGGACTGCGAACCGGCCGCTCTCAACAGACCGGGCCTTAGGATCAGTTGTCTGGGAATTAAAGACCCAGTTTCTGCAGCGTGGATAACAGCTGCGCGTGCTGTTGTCGGTCGGTCATCGGGTATGTCTGCAACCATGCGGCGGTCGAAAAATCCTGCTGCAGCGCCAGGATCTCGTCCCGCTGCCACGCCGCTTCCTCATGGTCCCCGGAGGCCTCGCGGACCGCGGCGAGATAGATCCGGGCCTCGAGGTTGGTCGGATTACGTTCCAGAGCCTCACTGATATTGATCAGCGACTGCTCCCAGTCACCGAGGTAGAAATAGGCCCTGCCCAGAAGGAGGAAATAGAGGTAACCCGCGTCCGGATTGAGTCGGATGGCCATCCGCATCAACGGCAATGTCTCAGCAGGCCGGCCCATATAGGTCTCGACCCCACCCATCAAGGCATAGGCGTCGGCGAAAGACTGGTCCAGAGACACCGCCTTGCGCAACAGGCTGATGGCCTGCGCATGTTCGCGCCGCTGGGCACTGATGTAGGCGAGAACCCAGTAGACCTCCGGTATCTCCGGATCGATCTCCAAAGCGGTGCGCGCCATTGATTGGGCACGCTGCAGTGCAGCGGCTCCATCCGATGACCATTGATTACGGAATTCTGCCGCATAAGCCAGCGCCAGACCGCCATATGCGCGGGCGAACGAGGGGTCCAGTTCGATGGCCAGGCGAAAAAGCCTTTGCGCCTCCTTGTTCTCCGGCCCCAGTCTGACCAGCAGGAGTGACTGGGCCTGCAGAAAAAATTCGTAGGCATGCACGTTGTCAGTGTAACGATGCGCCAGTCGCGCAAGCTCGGCTTCGTCTACCTTGATCGCCAGCGTCGACACAATCTGTCGGCTGACCGCCTCCTGGATCTTGAACAGATTGTCGATGGGCTGCAGAAAACGTTCCGACCAGAGTTGTCGGCCGCTCCGGGCGTCAAACAGGTGAACATGCACCCGCAGTTCGTCATCGATCCGCTGAACCTCGCCCTGCACGCGGTAACGTACGGGATACAGCGGCGGCAAGTCGGTTTTTTGTCCCATGATGGACCTCGAACCGATGATCAGCAGACCGGAAAGCTTCGACAGATCGGTAATCAGATCATAGCTGAGCCCCTGGGCCAGGTAGGTCTGGGCCCCGTCCTCTTGACCAAGCAGTCGGAACGGCTCGACCGCCAGGGTGGGCAACTCATCGGAGACCACAGGTGCGGGCGCGCCCGTCCCAGGCAGAACCAGATTGGGCCTGTCGGCCAGAAAGAATATCGCGCCCAGGCTGACAACAAGAACCAGCGCCCCGATGAAGAAATTCCGCGAACTGGATTTTCTGCCCGTCTGGGAAGGCGACGCCCTGTCGGTCTCAAAGCTGACAGGTGCGCACAATCGATACCCGATTTTCGGCACGGTCTCTATATAACAGGGCTTTCTCGCATTATCCCCAAAAGCCTTGCGCAACTTTGTGACGGCCTGGGTCAGCGTATCGTCACTGACAATCACACCCGGCCAGATCGCCTCGAACAGCTGCTCCCGGCTGAGCGTGCTACCGACATGCCGGGCCAGGTACACCAGCAGCGCCATCGCCTTGGGCTCGAGCTTTATCTCGCGACCGCCGTTGCTTATCCGATGTGCGCGCGTTTCCACCAACCAGTCACCAACGCGCAGATTCGCTGATGCTTCAGAAGCCGGAGCATTCGCTGAACCGGTTGCCGATCCGCCACCGACGATGGCTTCAGGACCATCCATTGGGTCGTTTTCCGACTGCGTCACAATGTGCTTCCTTCAAAACCGCCACTCGGCTGCGCGGCTGTGCG
>CAZCDY010000128.1:0-11192 GCA_964497145.1 uncultured Gammaproteobacteria bacterium | reverse complement strand
CTGGATATTGATGATGCTTGAACTCTGGCTGACGGCGCAGGGATACGAGCCCTAGCCGTTCATATCAGGCCAAAATGACAACGGGCAAGATCGATCGAAAATCGCGACAGATCCTGCTGCCAGGGAGTAAAACGTGGTATCGCATAGTGATCAGTGGCCGCGTCCAGCGTCCCCCAATCGGTCGCGACCGCCGCACTGAACCCCGCCCGTTCGACGAATGCAGCATGTCGGGCCTGATAGTCTCTGCCGAAGCTGCCGTTGGGATACGCAAAGTGCCGGATTTCGGTCTGTATCCAGTTCTCGAGATCACGCTTGCCATCTTCGATCTCGCTCATTGCCTCTGCATCCGGCACCGATGCGAGTATCGGATGGTTGCGGGTATGACCGCCGATGCTGGCGCAGGCGGAAGCGGCCAGCCTGCGCAACTGCTCTTTCGTCATCATCAGGTCCCTGGGCAGATCCGGGACTCTGGTGGCAAAATCATCGACCCTGGCCTGACGCTCGGCCGGTGGCAGATGCTTCCATGCCGAAATCACCGCCGCCGCCGCAGTGCGCCGGGATCCCCAATCCGACAAATCGAACGACCGTCTCTCCTCCAGTTCGACCTCGCAGGTACCCGTCTCCAGACGCCGAAACGTCTCGATGATCGAATCGTTCCACATCCGACCGCCATCGATAAAACCGCTGGCGACAAAGAAGGTCGCAGGCACATCGAATCTTTCGAGGATGGGCAGCGCCACTGTGAAATTGTCCGCATAACCGTCGTCGAAGGTCACGCTGATCGTACGCCCACTGAGAGAGCCCGCCTGCGCCCGCCTCAGGGCTTCTGCAAGACTGATCATCTCGAAATTCGAGACCAGCATCTTCAACATGCGGCCAAACCAGGCGGCCGTCGGTTCGTCCGGACTCATGGGATCGGATTCCATCACCACCCGGTGGAATATCAGGACATGATGACGCGCACGACGCATGGCAGATGCAGCCAGGGTCGCAATCATGCGTTTCCCCGGCGTGACGGCAGACGCCTCGACGCAAAAGGCTTCGGCTTCTCTTGCTCCCAGACACCCTCACGTTTGAGCAGGTCCTGCAGCAGCAGGACGATCGCCACCAGATGCCAGGGTAGATCGAAATACGAAAGACTGAGGAAGGCACCACCCGTCCCGTAGGCAACGAGTGAAACCTGGATCATCTTCGCCAGGTTCCCGACCCATTGGAATTCAGCATGTCGGGCGGCCACCAGTCCGACCCTTCTTGCGACGAGAAAGCCCCCGAAGAAGATGATCACGAACAGGATGAGCCCTATCCAGCCGTGATCGGCAATCACACTGAAGTAGATACTGTGGGCGGAATGAACATCCGCAGGGTTCGGGGCCCAGATGGCAAATGTCCTGGACGACCAGGACTCGAACCCGACACCTGTGAAGTTGTCGTTGGCGGCATTGACCGAATAGGTCCAGGCATTGATCCGCCCCATGGCCGAGGTGTCCTCCTGGTAATTTTGTATCGTGGCCATGCGCTCGTGCCAGGAGTCGGGCATGGCCAGGAACATGATTGGCAGCAACGGGATGACGAAGACGGCCATCACGAGCTTCTTGTCTGATTTCAGCCAGAGATAAAAGGCGACGCAGATGATGGCCAGAAAGGCGCCCCGCGATTGCGAACCAAGGGCCGAAACCGTGATCAGGAACATGCTCGCCCACATACCTATCTTCGCCCACTTCTGTTCGGTCTCGTTGTGCACCAGATAGAAGCCGAGCGGCAGTATCATGAGCAATGCCAGGGCCAGGGCATTGTTATCTTCGATAAAGCCTCCAGGCCCCCAGACGATAGCACCACCACCTGTCGCGATGGTGAAAACACCCCCTTTTATCCCAAAGAAGCCAATAGAAAAATAAATCACCCAGATCATCAGCTTGATGCGCTCCGGGGTATGCATGATCAGCAGAATCAGGAAGATGATTACCTGTATCTTGACCACCTTGATGAACTGCTCCCAGGCGTGATCTGGGTAGTAGGCATTCAGCGTGGTTATCAGCATCCAGCCAAGAAATGTCCACCAGATAAACAGCAGCCAGTGTTTGGGAAGACGCTTGGGTTCCTTGTCCAGCAACAGGGAAATCAGCAGGGCAATCGCGACCACTTGCGCGAAAGGGAAATTATAGGCGAAACCCCAGGTCATCCGATGCGGGTTCATGTAGCTCAACCACGACCACACCAAAACACCAATGTAGGGATTGCGCAGGATGAAGGGTATGGTCCCGAATACGATGATGAATAAGGCTATATCGCGCATCGTCGCCCGTCATCAATTTCAGCAAGCCCGGTTCCAGCTTCCACGGTCACTCACTCAACGCCTTTCCAATCTGATCGAGACCGATGTGCCTGACATCCTTGCCTTTCACGAAATAAACCACGTACTCGCAAATATTGCAGCAACGGTCGCCGATCCGCTCAAGCGCCCGCGCCGCCCAAAGGAGGTCCAACACCCTCGGAATCGAATGCGGATTCTCCATCATGTAGGCCGTGCTTTCACGAATGACGCTTTCGTACTCACGGTCGATGTGCACATCCTCCTGGACCACGTTGATCGCCGCCTCGACATCCATGCGGGCGAAGGCATCCAAAGCGCTGTGCAGCATCCGTTGAACCTGCTCGCCCAAATGTGCAATCTGCGCAAATAGAATCCTGCAAGAATCCCCGGCCTCACCCGGAATCGCCACGCGTGCGACCCATTTCGCCTCATCACCAATACGCTCCAAGTCCGCCGTGGTCTTGATAACGGCCAACACCAGTCTCAAGTCGCTGGCCGTCGGCTGACGCAGTGCCAGTATCGTGGTGCAACGCTCGTCAATATCGACATCACAGTCATTGACCAAGTGATCATTCGACACCACGTCCTCTGCCGCTTCCGGTTCGCTATTGATCAGTGCTGTGATCGCCAGTTCAAGCTGACGTTCAACCAGGCCGCCCATACCCAGCACCCGTGACCTGATTTCCTCAAGCTCGGTGTTGAACTGTTGCGAGTAATGATGCTTGAGGTCAGATGTGTCCATACCAAACTTGTCGCTCACGGACTGAAAAAGGTTAGCGGCAGAAGTTGCAGAACTTCACCTTACCGGGTTGTTTTTCGATTCTATCAGCCCAAAAGCCGTGATGGAGGAAAACGACAGGCGAAACGACTCCCCTCGCCCGGGCGACTCTGAATTTCCAGCCTGGCATCGTGATGTTGCAGGATATGTTTCACGATCGCCAGCCCCAGACCTGTGCCGCCGCGCTGCCGGGAGCGCCCTGCATCGACGCGATAAAACCTTTCGGTCAACCTTGGTATATGCTCAGGAGCTATGCCTTCGCCGTTATCGATGATCTCGAGCAGGCTTTGGTCTCCCTGATCACGCCAGTTGACCGTCACGGTGCCATCGGCAGGCGTATGGTTCACGGCATTGACAACCAGGTTCGTAACCACGCTGCGTAGCTGTTTTTCGTCACCTATGAGGCGCCGATTCGAACTTGACTCGCCTTCGATTTTGGGAATGTCATTACCCAGGGTTCGGCAGTCCAGCTTGACGGCATCGAGCAATCTCGCCATATCCACCTTGTTGTTCGAGATTCGTGCCGAGTCGCTCTCCAGCCTGGCCAGCAGCAACAGATCCTCGATTATCTGCCGCATTCTCGCTGTCTGCTGAGCCATGAGATCAAGCGGGCGTTTCAGTCGCTCGTCCCCCTGGTCTTCGGCGATCTGCAGATTCTCGATAAATCCACCGATTACTGTCAGCGGTGTACGCAGTTCATGTGACACATTCGCAACAAAATCCTTCCGCATTCGCTCATGTCGAAGACGCTCGGTGATGTCCTGTGCCAGAAGTAGGGTCTGCTCGTCACCGTAGGGCGCCAGTCGGACCTCGAGTTTCCGATCTATGTTGCCGGGCGCCGCTATCTCGAGTTTGTGGGCATAGTCCGCGCGTTTGATGAATCCGACCATTTCCGGGCTGCGAAACAGATTCAACAATGGCTGTCCTATATCCTTGGCGGGTTGAAGGCCCAGCAATCGGCTTGCCGCATCATTGAACCAGCGAATCCGCCCTCTCGAATCCAGTGCAACGGCACCATCCGGAAGCGCCGATGTAGAAGCCGTGTATTCGTTCAACAGGATAGTCAAACGTTTCTCGCGCTCGGACTGACGTAGCGAAACCCGGGCGATCGTGGAATAGATATCACCCCACAGGCCGAAATGAATAGGGATATCGGCAAACTGCGGATTACCCAGCCAGTTTGACAGTCGCCAGAGGTTGTAAAGATTGCGGAAACTGTAGGCCAAGAGTGCCAAAAGCAGGAAAAGGTAAACCTGATCGACTATCGAGCCAGCCCCCCATGCAATCGCAACGAGGACAACGATCCTCCAGAATTCCTGGATCCAACCCGATCTTGGACTCAAGTCGGCCTGACCGAGAAGCGGTAACCCACTCCGCGCACAGTCTGCACCAGGTTTTCAAGGCTGTGTGGTTCCAGCACCTTGCGCAGACGCCTTATGTGCACATCCACCGTACGTTCTTCGATATAAACGTTGCGGCCCCAGACCAGGTCGAGGAGCTGTGCACGCGAATAGACGCGCTCCTGGTGAGTCAGAAAAAAATGCAACAACTTGAATTCCGTCGGACCGATCGGAATGGATTGCTCATTGGCCAGAACCCGATGTTGGGCGAGATCCATTTCCAGGCGTTCATCCACGCGGATCAGTTCTTTGCCTTCGCCGCCGACACGCCTGAGAACGGCCTTGATTCTCGCCACCAGCTCGCGTGTTGAAAACGGCTTGGTGACATAGTCGTCGATTCCCGCCTCGAGCCCCAGCACCTTGTAATCCTCCTCGTCACGGGCAGTCAGCATAATCACCGGGATCTCGCTGTATTGCTGGTCACGCTTGAGCCACTTTGCGAACTCGAGGCCGCTCATCCCGGGCAGCATCCAGTCCACGAGGACCAGCGACGGGCGGTGCTCGCCAACGATCCCCTGGGCCTCGCTTGCATCTCCTGCCTCCAGCACCATGTACTCGGCCCCCAGCAGGGTGGCCGTCAGAAGTTCACGTACCGCGGACTCGTCCTCTACAATCAGAATCTTTGCGATCGACACCTTAATTCACCCAAACTTTGCGTAGATAACGCGCCATTACATGTGGGCAGTGTGACAAGGGTATGACGAATCTGCCTCAAAGTGATTGAAAAAAACCACGAAAATCAAACGTAGCCGCGAAAGTCTCGCCGGACAGCCTCGCAAGCGGCATTAAAGAACGCGACTCGCGAGGACATCTGAACCCGCGCTCACTTCGGGTTCAAGTCGGCCTCACCGAGAAGCGGTAACCCACACCACGCACTGTCTGCACCAGGTTTTCCAGACCGTGCGGTTCCAGCGCCTTGCGCAGACGGCGGATGTGCACGTCCACCGTGCGTTCTTCGATGTACACATCTCTTCCCCAGACCAGGTCCAGAAGCTGAGCACGGGAATAGACACGCTCCTGATGGGTCAGGAAAAAATGCAGCAGTTTGAATTCCGTTGGGCCGATCGGAATGGACTGTTCATTGGCGAGAACCCGATGTTGCGACAGATCCATTTCTAGGCAACCATCGATGCGGATCAGCTCGTTGTCGCTGCCGCCGGCGCGCCTCAGAACGGCCTTGATTCTCGCCAAGAGTTCGCGGGTTGAAAACGGCTTGGTGACATAGTCGTCGATACCCGCCTCAAGACCCTGAACCTTGTAGTTTTCCTCGTCACGGGCGGTCAGCATGATCACCGGGGTCTCGCTGAAATTCGGATCCCGCCTGAGCCACTTCGCAAACTCAAGGCCGCTCACCCCCGGTAACATCCAGTCCAGGAGGATCAACGCTGGCTTGTGGTCGGCCACGACCCCCTGGGCCTCGGCTACACTTGCGGCCTCCAGGACCTTGTAACCTCCCCCTGACAGGGTGGCCGTCAGAAGCTCCCGCACCGCGGACTCATCTTCAACGATCAATATTTCTGTAGTCGACACCTGAGCCTTTCCAAGCAAAACGGGTTGCACGCCATTGCAGTGGGTCATTGTGCCACGAATATGCAGAAACCCCGATCAACGCAATTCAAACCCGGCGCCAAAGCCGGAAAACCGGGCGAAGGTCTCGCCGGCCGCCGCTCCAAAACGTCGGGCAAGGCGTTCGAAGGGGTCTTCTTTGGCGGTGAAATCCACGGTTTCCTCCACCCCTACCACCTCGCGTGCCACGTAGCTGGTACTGCCGATGGCATCGGCCAAGCCGAGCGCAATCCCTTCTTTCCCGTTCCAGAAAAGCCCACTGAAAAGCTCCGCATCTTCGGCCTTGAGTTTGTCCCCTCGACCCGCTTTGACCGCCTCAATGAACGTCTGGTGCAGACCTGTCAGGAGTTCTGACACGTGGTCCTTGCCGAATTCACTCACTGGACTGAAGGGGTCAAGGATACCTTTGTGTTTTCCAGCGGTCATCAGACGTCTTTCAACGCCAAAATCCTCCATAGCATCGACAAACCCGAAACCGTTGATCAGCACGCCGATGGAACCGATGACACTTGACTCGTTGACGTAGATCTCGTCAGCAGCCGCGGCGACATAATAACCACCCGAGGCGCAGATATCGCTAACCACCGCGTAGAGCGCAGTATCCGGGTACTTTTCCCTCAAGCGCAGGATTTCCTTGTGCATGTAGCTCGACTGCACGGGTGATCCGCCAGGTGAGTTGATTCTCAGTATCACCGCCTCGGTATTCTCGTCCTCGAAGGCATCGCGCAAACTCGTGATCACATTGTCGGCCGATGCTTTTTCTCCATGGGCGATCAGGCCTTCGAGATCAACCACTGCGGTATGCGGCTTGCTTTCGCCCATTCCCGTGACCGACCACTCCTCAGGGACAAGGACGACAAAGACCGCCACCAGATAGGCAAAAGTCAGCAGCTTGAAAAAGATCCCCCAGCGCCTCGTGCGCTTACGCTCCCTGAGCGCATCCGTGGCCAGTTTCTCAACCAGATCCCTTTGCCAATCGCCGTTGTTTGCTTCACGATCCATTCTCAAGCCTCTCGCTTACTGCCTATGGACAGCTGGTTCAGCCACCCTGAAAGTTGATGTAGGTCATCGAAACACTGAAGCGCACCCCGGGCAAGCAATCTTTCGGTGCTGTGGACGCCATGTGATACGCCAACAGCATCCACCCCGGCACTGCTCGCCATCTGCATATCGTACTCGGTGTCTCCTATCACCACGGCGGCTGCCGGGGACATGTCCAGATCGGTCAGGATCTCCTCCAGCATCTGTGGATGAGGTTTTGAAAACGTCTCATCCGCGCAACGGGTGGCATGAAAAAAACCGCCCAGCCCGCTCTCATCCAACGCCTTGTCCAGGCCTCGCCGGCTCTTGCCCGTGGCCACTGCCAGCAAATGCCCGCTCTGATGCAGGCCGGACACCAGTTCGCGCGCGCCGCTGAACATCGTCGCGGGCTCGACACGATTGCCCAACCAATGCCCGCGGTAGGCATCGACCAGGGCATCGACACCCGTTGCGTCAGCATCGGGAAATAACCGTTGAACAGCTTCTGTCATGCCGAGTCCAATGATGTCCCGCGCCGCAGCTTCCGACGGAATCGAGAATCCGGCATCCGCCGCTGCACGCTGCATGCAGGTCACGATACGGACCTCGGAGTCCATCAGGGTGCCATCCCAGTCAAAAACGATCAGCTCGTATTTTTTGCTCATGTTTGTTCAGTTTCTCAAGAACCGACTGCAGTTCTGTCGGCAAAGGGGCCTCGATCTGAAAGCCACCGGTCAGCTCCGGCCAGTCAAACCGGAGCGAAGAAGCATGCAGAAACAGTCGCCGCAATCCAAATTCACGCAAGGATCGATTTGCTATTTCATCACCATACTTGGGGTCGCCGAGAATCGGCGTCCCATTGGATGCCGCATGAACCCGGATTTGATGTGTCCGACCGGTCTCCAACGTCGCCTCGACCAGGAAAGATTCGGTGAACCGCTGCACAACCTTGAAACAGGTAATCGCAGGTTTGCCCGCGGGGTCGACACGTACGATGCGCTCCCCACTCTTAAGGGTGTTCTTCTGCAGCGGCACATCGGCCCGCCAGGCGCCTTTGCGCGACCGCCCCGCAAGCAGAGCCAGGTAGCGCTTTTCGATCTTTCCGGCACGCTGAAGTTCCTGCAGGCGCCTCAGGGAGCTGCGCTTTTTTGCCAACATAAGACAGCCCGAGGTCTCACGGTCGAGCCTGTGAGCCAGTTCCAGAAAGGGGGCATGCGGGCGGGAGGCGCGTAAGATCTCGATCACGCCATGCGACAGCCCGCTGCCTCCGTGCACGGCAACACCGGCCGGTTTATTGACGATCAGCAGCAGGTCGTCCTCATAACATACTGATTTTTCAAGCAACTCAATCAGTCTTCCCGGAGGTGCCTCGACCTGCTTGTCCGACAGCCTCAAAGGCGGAATACGTACGACGTCCCCCACCTGCAGGCGCCGGGACGGTTTGCACCGTCCCTTGTTGACCCGGACTTCGCCACGACGCAGTACCCGGTAGACCCAACTGCGGGGCACCCCCTTCAGTTGCCCAATGAGGAAATTATCGAGTCGCTGGCCGTCGTTGTTTTCGTCAACGGTTACCATCTGCACACGGCCAGTCTGCCCGGCAACCTCAGCCATATTGGGTCAATCCCTGCGAAAATTGATGCATCTGTCTGATAATCTGATATATTTTACCCGACCTGTAGCCTTTGGTGTGACCAAAAGAGTCGATAAAACACCGGGTTCCGGTGCATGAATTATCTGTCCCGGGAGGATTCCCGGTACTAAGTTGGCGCACAAGCATGCGGCGCACACCTCTCCAAGTTGCTCTGCAACCCGTGATGAGCGGACCGCATCCTTTGTTAGGAAGGATGCTACCTGACCCCATGCAATGAGCGCCAGATTACAACGGCGTGTCTGAATCTCGACGTCCGGCCTTGGCGACCAGCGGTTTCCGGGTCACAAGGGTTTCAGATGCCATAACTGAATTCGCCTTTGCCCGGTAGTTCCGGACCAGACGCACGCCCAGGCCTTCACGCATCCTGCGGAAAGGCATTCGAACTGGTGCTGTTTAATCCTGGTTTCGTGAGTGACCCGCTCAGGCAAAAAGGATATAAAAATGAAGCGTATGCTGATTAACGCAACTCAGCCTGAAGAGTTGCGCGTGGCCATCGTCGATGGCCAAAAGCTCTACAACCTCGATATCGAAGCTCCCGGCCGGGAGATGAAAAAAGCCAACATCTACAAGGGTCGCATCACCCGGGTAGAACCCAGCCTCGAAGCGGCCTTCGTCGAATATGGTTCTGAGCGACACGGCTTCCTGCCGATGAAAGAGATCTCGCGCTCCTATTTCAATACGGAGGCCTTTGATTCGGGCAAGCGCAATATCAACGAACTGCTCAAGGAAGGTCAGGAGGTCATCGTACAGGTCGAAAAAGAGGAGCGCGGCAACAAGGGCGCAGCCCTGACCACATTCCTCTCCCTGGCCGGGCGTTACCTGGTACTGATGCCGAACAACCCGCGTGCCGGTGGTGTCTCGCGACGTATTGAGGGCGATGATCGCTCGGACCTGCGCGAGGCGATGAGCAGCCTCGAGATTCCCGAGGGCATGGGGCTGATCGTGCGGACCGCCGGCGTCGGCAAGAATGCCGAGGAACTACAATGGGATCTGGATTACCTGCTGCAGTTGTGGAACGCCATCGAGCAGTCCGCGGCCGAACGCAAGGGCGCGTATCTGATTTACCAGGAGAGCAACGTCATCATCCGCTCGATTCGCGATCACCTGCGGGCCGATATCGGTGAAATCGTTGTCGACCAACCGGAGACGCACGCGCAGGCGCATCAGTTCATCGAGCAGGTGATGCCGAAATATCTGCGAAAACTGCGCCTCTATGAGGACGAGGTGCCACTGTTCTCGCGTTACCAGATAGAATCCCAGATCGAGGCCGCATTCCGCCGCGAACTGCGTTTGCCGTCCGGCGGCTCGATCGTGATCGACCACACGGAGGCGCTGACCTCGATCGATATCAATTCCGCCCGCGCCACCAAGGGTGCGGACATCGAAGAGACCGCGCTCAACACCAATCTCGAGGCAGCGGATGAAATCGCCCGTCAGCTACGCCTGCGGGACCTCGGCGGGTTGTTTGTAATCGACTTCATCGACATGACGCCGTCCCGCAACCAGCGCGAAGTTGAAAATCGTCTCAAGGACGCTATGAAGGAGGATCGCGCCCGAGTTCAGATTGGGCGTATCTCCCGTTTCGGCCTGCTCGAGATGTCACGTCAGCGCCTGCGCCCATCGCTCGGCGAATCGGCCCACCAGGTCTGCCCGCGCTGTGATGGACACGGATATATCCGCAGCGTCGACTCGCTTGCCTTGTCGATCCTGCGCATCATTGAAGAAGAGGCCCTCAAGGAAAACACCGGGCGTGTCACGGCCCAACTCCCCGTCGACGTTGCCACCTACCTGCTGAACGAGAAACGCCAGAACATTGCAGATGTCGAGAGCCGTCACGACGTAAGCATCGTCCTTATCCCGAACCGTCAGCTCGATACCCCGAAGTATGAACTTGAGCGCGTCCGTCGTCAGGATATGCAGAGCGACGATACGCCTAGCCATTCATTGGAAAAAGACTTCGCGCCGAACGACCTGCCGCCAGCCGAACGCGCCCAGCCGCGGGTTGAACAGCCGGCAGTCAAGCAGATCTCGCCGACCTCTCCTGCCCCCCAGCGGCCGGAGCAGTCGCCTGCCCCGGTAACGCCGGTCCCCAGCAGTGAGAATGGTTTCATCAAGCGCCTGTTCAGCAGTATTTTCTCGCCGCGTGAAGAAGCTGCATCCCAGCCTGTCGAGCCAGCGGAAAAAACCGAGCCGAAGACTGAAAAGGCGGAACGCAAGGAAGGCGGCCAGCGCCGCAGTGGCCAGCGAAGCAGCAATCGTCAGGGCGAAAACCGTCAGGGGCGGAGTCGCCGTGGTGGGCGCTCCGGCAGCCAGCGCAGCGCGGACTCGCCAAAGCCGAATCCGAGACAGGCCAGCGCAAAGACGGAGAAGCAGGATCCATCTGCACCGGCGAAAGCCAAGGAACAGGGCAAGACAGAACAAACCAAAGAGGATGCTGCTGAAGGTGCGGTCAAGCGTAGCTCG
>CAZCDY010000127.1:4271-11248 GCA_964497145.1 uncultured Gammaproteobacteria bacterium | reverse complement strand
GCTTGCGGTCGTGCTGGGCCGCGTCAGCGGCAACACCGGGATTGGCGGTCAGCCTGCGGCACGTGACCTGCTTGCCGCGGCGCCATCACTGGTGCAGGAGTACCGCTACCGTACGGACGATCTCGACGGCAAGCTGGTGCGTTATCTCTGGGCCCGGTTCGATCAATCCGCGGTCGAGCGCATGATGCGCGAGCGCAATCTGCCGGTCTGGGTGCAGCGACCGAGGGTGCTGCTCTGGGTGGCTACCGAACGTGGCGGCAAGCGGGTCTTGCTGAATCTGGAAAACGAGCCACAGGCGCGGGTCGCGGTCGTCGATCGGGCCCGACAGGTCGGCATGCCACTGCAGTTGCCGCTGATGGATCTGGAGGACCAGACGAAACTGACCCCGGCGGATCTGTGGTCGGACTATCAGTCGGGCATCCGCCTTGCCTCGGCGCGCTATCCGCATCAGTGGGTCCTGGCCGGCCGGCTGAGCGCACAACGCGGCGGGAAATGGAGCGGGGCCTGGTCCCTGATCGGCCGGGATGACAGCCAGGGTTTCCAGGCCCCGGCCCAGGGGCTGGATGATGCCCTGGCGTTTGCGATTGACCAGGCCCAGAAGCTGTTGGCGGCGCGTTATGCGCCGATGCCCGGCGTAGCGGGTAGCAGCGGGACCCTGGTGCACTTTGCGGACGTCTATGATCTGGCCGCCTATGGTCGTCTGGTGGGGCTGCTTGGGGCGCTGGAGCCTGTCAGCCAGGTGGCGTTGCGCCATGTCGATCAGGACAGCTTCCTGTTCGAACTGCAGGTGCGTGGTGGCCGGCAGGACCTCGCGCGGGCGCTGGAGGCGGGCGGCCAGGTGGTCTCAGAGCCTGCCCCCTTGCGCCAGCTGCCTGATGTCCCTTCGTCGGGTATCGGCACGCCCGATCTCGCACCCGCAACGGCGGAGCCAGAGGCCGATCTGTACTATCGCCTGTTAAACTGAAGCTATAACCGGGGGCCCTGAAGATTGATGAAGTCGTATCTGCGCCATCTGCCGAACCTGATCAGTGTGGCGCGGATAATTCTGGTCGGGCCGGTGGTATGGAGCCTCCTGAACGCGCATTTCAGCGCGGCCATCTGGCTGTTTCTGATCGCTGGTGCCTCGGACGGGCTGGATGGCTTCCTCGCCAAGCGCTTTGGCTGGAGTTCGCGTCTGGGCGGCATCCTTGATGCGCTGGCCGACAAATTTCTTCTGATTTCGACCTTCCTGTGTCTTTGGTGGCTGGGTATTTTACCCTGGTGGCTGGTGCTGTTGGTGCTGGCCCGGGATCTGATCATCGTGATCGGTGGGACCATCTACAACTTCCGCATCGAGACGGTGCAGCCGGCGCCGAGCCTGGTCAGCAAGCTGAACACCTTTTTGCAGATCGCTTTGGCGGCGGTGGCGGTGGTACAGCTGGGTTTCGGCGGGATCCCTGGCTGGGTCCTGCAGGCGCTGATCTGGGCGGTGATGTTGACCGTGCTCCTGAGTGGTGCCGGCTATGTGCGTGAATGGGGCCGCCGCGCGCGGGGCAGTCGTACACATGCAGGTCACTGACACCCATCGGCTTTGGATCCTGGGTTTGCTGCTTTTCACCGGCTGGTTGCTGTATCTGCTGTCTCCGATACTGACGCCTTTTGTGGCCTCCGCCCTGCTGGCCTATCTGGGCGACCCGCTGGTGGACCGGCTGGAGCATCGGGGTCTCAAACGCACGCCGGCCGTGGTCCTGGTTTTCAGCATCATCGTGCTGCTGGCTCTGTTTCTGCTGGTCCTGCTGGTACCGCGCGTCGAGGCACAGATCGGCCAACTGCTGCAAAGGCTGCCCGGCCATATGGACTGGTTGCGCACGCACGTGGTACCGCGACTGGAAGCCCTGGTACCTGGCGGTTTTCAAGGCATGGACGTGACTGTGCTGCAGGAGGCCCTTGGTAAACACTGGCGTGAGGCCGGTGGGATCGCGGCCCATCTGTGGTCCTCGGTATCCGGGTCCGGGCTGGCGCTGCTCGGATGGCTGGCCAACCTGGTGCTGATACCTGTTCTCACCTTCTATCTGCTGCGGGATTGGGATCACCTGGTGGCTGGCGTGCACGCCCTGTTGCCGCGCAGCGTCGAGACGACCTGGTCGCTGCTCGCGCGCGAGTCGGACGAGGTGCTGGGCGCCTTTTTGCGCGGCCAGGTGTTGGTCATGTTTGCCCTCGGGGTGATCTACACCACCGGCCTTTGGATGGTGGGCCTGGATCTTGCGCTGCTGATCGGCATGTTTGCCGGGCTGGTCAGTTTTGTGCCTTATCTGGGTTTGATCGTCGGTATCTTGATCGCGGGTCTTGCCTCGATTCTGCAGGTGCAGGGGATTGCCGACGTGCCCTGGGTGATCCTGGTATTCGTCGTCGGCCAGATGCTGGAAAGCATGGTGTTGACCCCGCGCCTGGTGGGGGAACGGATCGGCCTGCATCCGGTGGCGGTGATCTTCGCGATAATGGCCGGCGGGCAGCTGTATGGGTTCTTTGGCATCTTGCTCGCGCTGCCAGTGGCTTCTGTGGTGATGGTGCTAATCCGGCATATGCTTCAGACCTATCGCCAGAGCGGTCTGTACGGCTCGGTCGTTTGCGATGAAGAGGCGACACCGCGGGATCAGGCCTGAAGACCGCGATCGGCTGCGCAGAATGTATCGCACCAGTGGTACAACATTGCTCCACTGCCGCAGAAAGCCGCGCCCGCTTCGGGTATCATTGCTGCGATGAAAATTGCTGCGCAGTATCAGCCGCCGGTCAGATCGATCGTCTCACCCATCCGCAACTCTGTTCGTGCCCTCATCGTGCGCAAAAACCAGGTACTGCTGTTGCGTAAACGCAGTCGCAACGGGCTTCCCCGCTATGCCGTACCCGGTGGTGGCCAGGACCGCGGTGAGACCCTGCACGAATGCCTCGAGCGCGAGTGCCTTGAGGAGATCGCGACCAAGGTGGACATCCTGGGATTGGCGCATGTCGCGAACGCATTCAAGCCCCTGGATGCGAAGTTGGTGAGCTTTCGCCAGCAGGTCGAGTTCATCTTTTTTTGTCGGGTCCCCAAGAACTACAAGCCGCGCCAGGGTAAAAAGCCGGACAAGAACCAGATCGGTGTGGAGTGGGTCAAGCTGCAAAACCTGGATAAGATTGATCTGCGACCGGTGGGCATGGCGGACCTGATCCGTCAGACCGCCTCAGGCAAAGCACCGGTCTACGCTGGAACGCTCTAGGCTGCTTATTCCTGATCGGCTTGTCTCAACCCAGTCCCAGCATCTCGCGCACGAAAGGGATGGTCAGGCGCCGTTTCTCCGCCAGTGAGGCCCGGTCTAGACGGGCGATGGTCTCTACCAGGTCGCTTGGGTGGCGCGAGGTGCGATCGAGCAGATAACGGGCAACGTCATCCGGCAGTCTCAATGCGCGCCGGGCGGCCAGCGACTGCAGCAGTTCCAGGCGTCCGTTGTCGTCCAACGGTTGCAGCGACAGGGTAAGGCCCCAGGTCAGCCGACTGCGCAGATCCGGCAGCCGGACAGGCAGTGCAGCGGGGCCGCAGTCGGCGCTGAATAGCATGCGCGTGCCCATGTCCCGGCAGCGGTTGAAAAGTGCAAACAAGGCCTCTTCCCATACCCTGTCCGCGGCGATCAGTTGGATATCGTCGACCGTCACCAGGTCGAGATTCTCCAACCCTTCAAGCACCTCCGGTGCAAGGTTGGCGTATTCGGCCAATGAAAGATAGGCGCAGCGCAGGCCACGTTGCTCGGCTTCGGCACACTGCCCAAGCAGCAGGTGGCTGCGACCACAGCCCGCCGGCCCAAACAGATAAAGAATCGACTCGCCGTCC
The DNA here is from genome assembly GCA_964497145.1 of uncultured Gammaproteobacteria bacterium. Classification (GTDB taxonomy): domain Bacteria; phylum Pseudomonadota; class Gammaproteobacteria; order Chromatiales; family Chromatiaceae; genus Thiosocius. The sequence goes on along the minus strand of CAZCDY010000127.1, from coordinate 7,404 downwards.
GGTTCCAGCGAATGCTTGAGCGCATCGATCACGACCTGGTTGTGGCCGACGATGAAGTCGTTGAGACCGGGGACGTGCTGCAGCCCCAGGGCGAGCGGGAGTTGCTTCGTCATGACTGCGCGTTCGCGATCGCGCGCCAGCGGTTGAAGTAGCTGGCACTCACGAGATAGGTCAGACTCAGGCCCGCCTCGACCAGACCGAGCCAGCGCTGATCCGGATCCGACCAGGCGACTACGCCGCCATGCACCGCATACAGCAGGCTGACCAATGCGCCCCATACCAGTGCCTTGTCGCGTCCGGCGAGCACGCCGCGCAGAGGCAGCAGCAGTGGGCTGACAAACAGCAGCAACCAGATCGATATGTGTTCGGGCGCGACTTCGCCCAGGAGGATGATCCATGCCATCACCCAGGCGATCAGCCCCAGGTAGCTGGCGACCGAGAGTGAGCGCGCCGCGCGGATCTTCACGCCTTGTCCAGCGCGCGGGCCACCTTGGCAAGCCGACGCCCGAGCGCCTGGCACAGGTTTTTTTCGGCCTGGCTCAGCGGCAGCTTGCTGTCCAGCCCGGCGACATGCGAGGGACCGTAAGGCGTTCCCCCCTCCCGCGTCGGCGCCAGGTCGGGTTCCGTGTAGGGCAGGCCGGTGATCAGCATGCCGTGATGCATGAGGGGCAGCATCATCGACAGCAGGGTCGTTTCCTGGCCGCCATGCATGCTGCTGGTGGAGGTGAACAGCCCGGCTGGTTTTCCTGCCAGCGACGCTTTCATCCATAGTCCGCTGGTGCCGTCGAGAAAATACTTCAACGCCGCGGCCATGTTGCCGAACCGGGTCGGGCTGCCGAGGGCGAGTCCGGTGCAGTCGCGCAGGTCGTCGAGTGTGGCGTAGGGTGCGCCGCTTTCCGGTACAGGGGCGGCGATAGCCTCGTGGTCTGCCGAGACCTCTGGCACGGTGCGCAGACGGGCCTCCATACCACCCTCCTCGACACCGCGTGCTATCTGGCGGGCCATCTCTGCGGTGGCCCCGTGGCGGCTGTAATAAAGAACCAGTATGTATTCGATGCTCATAGGATATCCAGAACGCTTTCCGGCGGGCGTCCGATGACGGCCTTGCCGTTGCTGACCACGATCGGTCGTTCGATCAGCTTGGGGTGCTGCACCATCAGCTGGATCAGCTGCTCACGACTGAGATCGCTGTTGTCCGCACCGCTTTCCTTGTACTCCTGTTCCTTTTTGCGCATCAGCTCGCGTGGTTCGAGACCGAGCATGTCGAGTAGACCGGAGAGGGTTTTTTCGTCCGGTGGACAATTGAGATATTCGACCACTTCGGGGGATGCAGCCTGTTCCTCCAGAATCTTCAATGTCTGCCGAGACTTGCTGCATCTCGGGTTGTGGTAAATTCTTACAGTCATGGTTCGCCTATTCACCAGGGGAAAAATGTGCGCGGATTTTATCAGGCTTGCCGGGCGAGGGTGGTGTGAGTAGCGCGAATCCTGTCGGTGGTTTCGTCCAGATGTGGACCTGGCTGCTCAGGTTCCGGGGATTTCTCACCCTGGTGGCCAGCCGCTTCCTGCGCCACGAGGCACCGCAGAATGCGGCCGCGCTGACCTTTACCTCCCTGTTGTCACTGGTCCCGCTGATGACGGTCACACTGGCGATATTCTCCGCTTTTCCGGTGGCCGACCGGGTATACGAGATTGTCCAGGAGTTTGTGTTCGCGAACTTCGTGCCGACATCGAGTGAGCTGCTGCAGCAGCATCTGTCCGAATTCATCGCCAAGGCCTCGCGCCTGACCGGCCCGGGCGCCGCCTCCCTGTTGGTCGTGGCACTGATGATGATGTACAACATCGACGTCGCCCTGAACGCGATCTGGGAGGTCAAGGCCAAGAGGAGCTTTGCCGGCAAGTTCCTGATCTACTGGGCCGTGATTTCGCTCGGCCCGGTGTTGATCGGTGCCAGCGTGCTGGTGACTTCCTACCTTATCTCGTTGCCGATACTCTCGGAGGCCGCGAGTACGGGAACCGGGCGCCGCCTGCTTGGTTTGACGCCGGTGATTGCCTCCGCGATCGCATTCGCGATGATGTACCTGGTGGTTCCCAACCGGCGGGTACGTGTCTGGCACGCCGTAATCGGGGGCGTGTTTGCAGCGCTACTGTTCGAGCTTGCCAAACACGGATTCGGTTTCTATATCACCCGGTTTCCAACCTATCAGGCGATCTATGGGGCCCTGGCGACTATCCCGATCTTCCTGGTCTGGCTCTATCTGTCCTGGGTGGTGGTGTTGCTGGGGGCCGAAGTCACGCATTGCCTGAGCATCTACCGTTGGAGCGCAAGCGACCAGGAATACTGCCGGACCGGTATGGGCGATGCGATCGCCGTATTGCTGGCGCTGGATGAAGCCGCGGGTAAAGGGAAGGCCATGAATACGGCAGGGTTGGCGGCACAGAAACATCGCTGGATGGAGCCACAGCTGGAAGATCTGCTGGCTCAGCTGAGGGCCGCGCACTGGGTGCATCTGACGGATGCCGGCGCCTGGGTTCTGGCGCACGGTCTGTCTGACCTGACCCTGGCCGATCTGTATGCGGGACGCGTGTTCGACCTGCCGCGTGAGAACGACCCGGACTGGCCCGCGGACTCGCATCTGGCCGGGGTGCTGGACAGGGCGAATGCGGGTATCGCTACCGCCCTGGATATTCCGCTTGCGGAGTTTCGCCTGCGCCGGGCCAACACAGTCGCCATGCATCATCACGGCGACGCCTCAGGGCACTAGAGAATCGGGCCCTGTCAGGAGTCGATCGGTTCGACGTCGATATAAGCGGTGTGGTGGACAATGCCGCCCAGGCGTCGCATGCGCAGGTTGTAGCGCATACTCGGGCCCTCGACACCCACGATGTCGCCCTCGCGATAGATGCTCCGCGAGGCGAGCAGGACGTAGTGCCCGCTGTCTACCTCATGCTGCAACAGACCCAGATTGTCGCCGCGCGAGCGCTCTGCGGCGGAGCCGACGATCGTCACGGGGATCAGGCGGCCCTGAATCTTTTCCGCACCGATCTCTATCCGGTGGCCGTCATCGCTGAAGACGCGTCGGATACGCGCGGAAAAACCGACCGGCGCACCGCTGCCGGGACGCGTTTCGGCT
>CAZCDY010000127.1:694-4261 GCA_964497145.1 uncultured Gammaproteobacteria bacterium | reverse complement strand
GGAGCGGCTCGCCGATGCTGAATGGCGGGTTCAGGGGACCCTGGAGCTGGAATGCGGCCCCGAACCTGGACTGATTCACTTGCCTGGCGGCCACCGGACTGACCGCGCTGCGGCTTGGGGGTGCGCCTTGGCTCAGTTCTTCAAGACGACAGTGAATGTTGCGCAGACCGTAGATGAGTTGATAGGGATGGTTGCGCGGCTGGCGCGCGCTTCTGCGCTGTTCGGGTGTGCGGCGCCCTTTGACGAGGTGGATCAGTGCGTGCCGCAGGCCCGCAGGTGCTTCGGGGTCATCCTCCAGCTTTTGGGCAAAGTGGTCGGCGGCGAGGTAACGCGTTTGGGTGCCCGGCTTGCCGCTGCGGGCGCTGGTCAGCGGGTTTAACTGGCCACTGATATCGACCGGGATCGAAAAAGCACCCTGTGGAAGCAGGGTGAAACTGAGCAGCCCAGCGTGCTCCGAGGTCCATCGCTGCCAAGCCGTTACCTCGCTTGGGACCTGATTGTTCGGGTCACAAAGGGTGACGATCAGGGCGCGGAAAAAAAGCCCCTGAATGGAATCGGGTTGGGCCTCCTGCCGCTGCTTGGTATCGATCTGTCGGCCACCGACCTGCTGGTATTCGGCATGAAGGAAGATGTTGAGCAGCAGTTGCCAGCGCACCGGGGCCAGTCTGCGGTAATGCAGGCGCTCGATATCGAGTGCGGAATCAAGCAGGCTCATCGCCCGGAAGAGGGTCTCAAGTGTCGGTGTCTTGTCGGCCGCCAGCGACTGGTTCGCAATCCGCAGGTGGCCGTATGCGAGCTCAGTCAGCAGTTCGACCACCAGCATTTCGAGTTGATCCAGTGGCAGGGCACTGTCCGGGCTGCCGGGGAGCCGTTCGCGAACGATCTGCAGCAGTTGCTGCATAGGGGCGTCATACAGGTTCAACAACTGGCCGAAGCGCGTCCCGGGGTTCGGGTCGCGTGTAAGCAGACGCGCCTGATGTAACAGCCGGCCGCCCGCCTTGACCGGGTTGGCGAGCGGCAGGCTGTCGATCGAGCGCTGCAGTTCGCGCGCACTCAGGATGACGTCCGGGTGGCTGGCGACGGCCAGCGCAGGGATTGCAAAGGGTCCGGGCTTGGGTTGGGTTGATGGAGCGTTTACCATGCGTCACACTCGTCGCTTAGATTTGCAGCGCAAACGTCGGCGCACCGCACTTTCGGATTGTATCGCGGTCGAAGTGGATTCGAGGGGCGTGTTTTGGATCATGGCGCCTTCGGTGTTCATTGCTGACGATCCTTTAGAAATATGTCGGCAACGTTGCGGGTCTCTTGATGGCGCATGACTCTAGTAGGGGTTCAGGTCGATGTCACGACTAAATGTACGTTTATTTCCTCACCGCCTGTCGATGGTCCTGGCCGTCTTGTTGTGGATTTACGCCGCCGTGGCCAGCGGTTCGGAGGATGATTTCACCCTGCCCGACATGGACGGCAGGGCGCATACCCTGTCCGACTACCGCGGCCAATGGGTGCTCGTGAACTACTGGGCGACCTGGTGTCCGCCTTGCCTGGAGGAACTCCCTGAGCTGGAAGTGTTCCACAGCGGTGCCGCCGGCAAGGCGGTGGTTTTGGGGGTCAATATGGAGGCTATAGCGAAACCTCGATTGCGAGCCTTCGTCGAGCAGCAGTTTCTGTCTTTCCCGATACTGGTGGCCGGCGAGAGCCCGAGTCGCGACCAGCTGATCGGGCCGGTGGAAGGGATGCCGACGTCTTACCTGGTGACGCCGGAGGGGGAGGTCGTTGCCCGCCAGGTCGGACAGATCACCGCTGAGGCCATCAATGCTTTCATCGACCGTTATGAGAACAATCAACCTGGAGGAGAAAAATAATGCTGCGCCTGCTGGTATTCCTTGGCCTGATGGTATCGGGCAGTGGTTTTGCGGCGGAGAAGCCGCGTGACCCGGGACAACATTTTTTCAACGAAACTTTCGGCGACTTCAGTGAAGAGCTGGAGAATGCACGTAATTCCGGCAAGCAGGGCATCCTGGTGATGTTCGAGATGGACGAGTGTCCGTTCTGCCATCGTATGAAGACCACGATTCTCAATCAGCCGGATGTCCAGGACTATTTTCGTGAGCACTTCATGATCTTTCCGGTCGATATCGAAGGCGATGTGGAGGTCGTCGATTTCCAGGGAAAGACGACAACGATGAAGGACTTCGCATTCAAGCAGTATCGCGTCCGCGCAACGCCGGTTTTCGCGTTCTTCGATCTCGATGGCAAATATATCAAGCGCGCGCGCTTCACCGGTGCGACAAAAGACAAGGAAGAGTTCATGCTGCTCGGTAAATATGTGGTTGATGGAGCCTACAAACAACAGAGCTTCACCCGTTACAAACGCTCGGCGCGCTGATGGACCGAGGGCTGAAGCGGATCCTTTCCGGATTGTTGCTGGTTTTTTCCGGCCTGGCCCAGGCGGAAGCGGATCCACCACTGCCGGAGCCGCTGTCACTGGAAGATGCATTGGCCTTTGCGCGTCCAGACCTGCCTGCCATCGAGCTGGCCCTGGCGGCACGGGATGCCAGGGCAGCCGAACTGGCGGAGGCGGAGTCTCTGTCGGGTGTGCGATTCAGTGCGATCGGACGTTTGCGGGCGGTCGAGCCATCCTATCGCTCGGATAACAGCGACAACAACGACAGCAGTGTTCGCGTCGCCCTGACCAAGCGCCTGTACGATTTTGGTTACACCGAAGCACTCGAGGAATCCGCCCGGCTGGCCGGCGACGGCAGTGAATGGAGGCATCTGGGGGCCCGGCAGAAGGCGCATCTGGAGATCATGCGGAGTTTTCTCGATGTCATCCTGGCAGACCTGCAGTACGCGCGTGACAACGAAGCGATGGCAGGTGCTTTCATTGCTGCGGACCGTGCACGTGATCGGCATGAGCTCAACCGGGTATCTGATGTGACCCTGCTCGAGTTGGAGGCAGAGTACCAGGAGGCTTTGCGGAAAAGGATGGAAAGCGAGGCGTTGCAGCGAGCGGCCCGATCGCGGCTGGCGATTGCCATGGGACGGCCGGATGACCTGGTTTCGAATCTGCTGCGACCGCCCGCGCCTGACATGGAGTCGCCCCTGCCGGAATACGAGGCCCTGCTTGCGGAGGTCATGCAAGGCAATCCCGAGCTCAAGGCGATGCAGGCCAGCGTCCGCGCTGCAGAAGCGGGGGTGGAGGCGGCGCGTATGGGCTATGGCCCGGTACTGACCGGTGAACTCGACGCCTCGGTCTACAATCGGATGACCAATTCGACCCATCCCCTGGGCGCGGCCCTGGTACTGGAGGTGCCGTTTCTCAGCGGTGGTGCAAAGGATGCGGCTATTGCAGAGGCGCGCGCTGAATTGCGCAGCAGCCGGGCCAGGCTCACGGCGACCGAACATTCCTTGCGTCAGAAGGTACTGGACCTGTGGCTGCGCCTGAGTAACCTGCGGCGGCAAATCGAGGCGTTGCAGGTTCGCGGTGACTATCGCGAACTCTACCTTGACCGCAGCAGGGCGCTTTACGAGCTGGAAGTGAAGACCGACCTGGGCGATGCGATGACC
>CAZCDY010000127.1:0-665 GCA_964497145.1 uncultured Gammaproteobacteria bacterium | reverse complement strand
AATTCGAATGGATGACGGCCCAGGCCGGGCTGGCAGCGCTGGCTGGCCGACTGCTCACCGGGGAGCAAATGCAATGACGATATTTAAGAACACTGTGCTTGCATGCCTGTTTGGGCTCAGCCTGTCGGCTGGTGCCCCAGCGGCGGATGTCTCCGCCGTTGTTGCATGGTCGCAGAAGGTCGAACTCGGCACTCTGGTGTCGGGAGTGGTCAGCGAGGTCCACGTGCGGCCGGGTCAGGTCGTCGCCAAGGGCGATAAGTTGATCAGCCTGGATGCCCGCGGTTTCAATGCCCAGGTAAATCGGCGACTGGCTGCGTATAAACACGCCGAGTCCACATTGGAAGAGGCCATGCGTGAGGACGAGCGCGCGATCGAGCTCTACGATCGCACGGTACTTTCGGACTTTGAACGCAACCAGGCCTTGATTGCGCTGCATGCGGCCCGTGCCCGTGCGGAGGCGGCACGCGCCGACCTCACCGAGGCAAGGCTGAATCTCGAACACAGTGTGGTGTTGGCGCCTTTTGACGGTCTGGTCCTGTCGGTCGGTGTATCGCCGGGGCAGACCATTGTCAGTGAATGGCAGAGCCTGCCTCTGGTGACCCTCGCTGACAACCGCGTATACCGTGCGCATGCCCAGATCGATGGGGTCCGTGCCGGGCAGCTGC
>CAZCDY010000126.1:0-11283 GCA_964497145.1 uncultured Gammaproteobacteria bacterium | reverse complement strand
AGATCCGCCACTCCTTTTTTTTCCACCAGGCGTCCGGCAAAAATCAGCGTGGGCGCCTCCGGTGCCGAATGGCCCGGAACAAAGGCCTCGACCAGGTCTGTCCCCATCGGTGCGACGCTGATCGCGTCTGCCGGGACACCGAGTTTCTTTGCGCTGTTAATCATCTCCCGGCTGACCACACAAAGATGATCGGCCTCCGATAGTGTCTCCCGCTTCAGCAGGCGCCCGAGCCGACCCTGGAATGCAAACAGGTCGGCACCGTGCGCCGTCATCAGAAGACGCGGCCTGTACCGTCCGGGCGTCAGTAATTTTGCGAGTACGGCGATCAGCCCCTGCGGAATCAGCCAGTGCGCATGTACCACATCTGGCCGGATCTTTCTGATAAGGCGCAAGGTGGCCCAAAGTTGTGCGTTCAGGAACCAGGGCACCAGGAACCACAATGCGGTAGACCTTTTCAGTTTCGCGGGAATTCCGCCGTCGTATGCAAGGCGCTCCATTGCTTCGGGGGCATAGCGGAAGCGATGCACTGAAATGCCACCCATTTGTTCGTGTCGTTTCGTCCCGGGTGCGTGCGGTGCGAGCACCGTTATGTCGTAATGTTCTTTCAGGCGTTTGCACAGTTGGTAGACGAATGGCGGGTCTGTATCGTCCGGCCATCTTGGAAAAGTCGACGTAAGCACAAGGACGCGGGGTCTGTCGTTGCCTGCGCTCATTTCGGTGACAGCAGAACGATCAGGGTGGGCTGAAAAGATGCGGTCCGGTTCAACAGAAACTCCGGCGTGACGCTCAGCAGTCTTTTCATCCAGAGCGGCAATTTGAGCGCGTAGTCTTCCGGATGGCGCAGGATTCTGTGGTGCCAGACTTCTATCGAGAACCGGGTGCGGCTCGTCTGCTGAAGGCGGTGCAAGGTCAGCAGCCGGACGGGTTCGTGCAACCGGCCCAGTGCCATCCCGATACGCGAGAACAGTTCCCATGGCAGGTAGTGAAGGAAAGGCAGCCGAGCATGCACCTCCCAGGGCCACAGACGGTTCGGTGTTGCCAGATAGGCAACCCCTTCGGGCTTGAGAATCCGTCGAATCTCGTAGAGGTGCGAGGCCGGGTCTGGGGTATGCTCGATAACATGATTGGACAATACAACGTCGAAACTGGCGTCGGGGAAAGGCAGCGCCGCGCTTGCGGTATGAAACGGCAGGTTGAGGCCGTGGGCACGCTGGTCCTTGGCATCCGCACAGTTCATCCTGCAGCTGCTGCTGAGATGCTCGGCGATCTCGCCACTACCACAGCCAAGGTCAAGAACATCAGCTGTGGGGTTCAGCGGTCTGCCTGCAGCGGCTAGAATGGCGGCAATCTTCTCTGCCTTGGCCTTGCGACCTCCAATGGCGGAGAATCCCAACCTTTTATGCGCACCTTCAGTCATGTAGCTTGAGGGTCAATGCTCGAGAACCCGAATCCATGTCAGGCAATACTATCGGAAAACTGTTTACGGTGACCTCTTTCGGCGAAAGTCATGGCATTGCCATAGGCTGCGTCGTCGATGGTTGCCCCCCGGGTATGGCATTGTCCGAGGCCGACATTCAGCCTGATCTCGATCGGCGTCGACCGGGGACATCGCGTCATACCACGCAGCGGCGCGAACCGGATGAGGTGCAGATCCTGTCCGGGGTATTCGAGGGCAGGACCACGGGCACCCCGATCGGCCTGGTGATCTTCAATCAGGACCAGCGTTCGAAGGATTATGGTGACATTGCGTCCAAGTACCGGCCCGGGCACGCGGATTACACCTACAACCAGAAATACGGGGTTCGTGACTACCGCGGCGGCGGGCGTTCGTCCGCGCGCGAGACCGCGATGCGGGTTGCCGCCGGCGCGATCGCAAAAAAATACCTGCGTGAACGCTATGGGATCGAGGTGCGTGGATACCTGTCGGCGCTGGGGCCCAATCGGCCGACCCGTTTCTCCTGGGACCCGGTGGAGACCAACCCCTTCTTCTGGCCCGATGCCGGGCAGGTGCCCGCACTGGAAGACTACATGGATGCCCTGCGTAAATCCGGCGATTCGGTCGGTGCCGAGGTCTCGGTCGTGGCTACCGGCATGCCGCCGGGCTGGGGGGAGCCCATCTTCGACCGCCTCGACGCCGATATCGCGCATGCGCTGATGGGGATCAACGCCGCCAAGGGGGTCGAGATCGGGGCGGGGTTTGCCTGCGTATCGCAGCTGGGTACCGAGCACCGCGACCAGATGACCCCACAGGGATTTTTGTCCAACAATGCCGGGGGCATACTCGGCGGTATCTCGAGCGGTCAGGACATCGTTGCGCGGGTGGCGTTCAAACCGACCTCGAGCATTCGCCTCGGGGGTCAGACGGTGGATGTTGACGGCAAAGCCACCGAGGTGATCACCAAGGGCCGACACGACCCTTGTGTCGGTATCCGTGCGACGCCCATTGCAGAGGCCATGCTGGCCATCGTCCTGCTGGATCATGCGCTGCGCCAGCGCGGACAGAACGCCGATGTACAGCCGGTTTCGCCGGTTATCCCCGCCGCATCCGCCGAGTAAGCCGCGATGCCGGTGTTTAACCCCCGGACTCCGACAGGGTGGCGTCCGGCATTGACGGGTAGCGGACACTGATGCCGTACTGGCGCCTGTCAGGCTTTTACTTTTTCTATTTCGCCCTGCTGGGTGCACTGATTCCCTACTGGGGACTGTTTCTGCGCGAACGCGGTTTCGATGCCGTCGCAATAGGCGAGTTGATGGCCATCCTGATGGCGACCAAGATCGTTGCACCCAATGTCTGGGGCTGGCTGGGTGATCACCTCGGGCATCGGATGTTGATCGTGCGTCTGGCCTCCCTCGTCTCTTTGCTGGTGTTTGCGGGGATGTTCTGGGCGGAGAGCTTCTGGGCGATTGCCCTGGTCATGACCCTCTACAGCTTCTTCTGGAACGCCTCGCTGCCGCAGTTCGAGGCCGTCACATTCAGCTACCTCAAGGACCGGGTGACACACTATGCACGCGTCAGGGTCTGGGGTTCGATCGGATTTATTGCGACGGTCATCGTCCTGGGCGCCCTGGTGGAGTGGCGCGGGCCGGAGATGGTCCTGCCTGCCGTCCTGGTAATTTTCGTCACCATCTGGCTGAGCTCGATGCTGGTGCGGGACCCCGATCCCGAGCCGCATCCGCAAAGTCAGCAGTCGTTGGGCGCGATCCTGCGAAAACCGACCATTGTCGGCTTCTTCATGGCGGTATTCCTGATGCAGGTGAGCCATGGCCCTTACTACGCCTTTTATTCCATCTTCATGAAGGACCAGGGCTATAGTGAAACCCTGATCGGCCAGCTGTGGGCGCTGGGAGTGCTGGCCGAAGTCGGTTTGTTTGTGGTCATGCATCATCTGCTGGGCCGGTTTGGTGCGCGCAAGGTGCTTGTCGCCAGCCTGGTGCTGGCGGGTCTGCGTTGGTTTCTGATCGGCAATTTTGCAGAATCGCTGATTTTGTTGATCCTCGCGCAGATCCTTCACGCCGCCACCTTCGGCACCTTTCATGCAGCCGGTATCCATCTCGTCAATCATTATTTCCGCGGCCGCCACAAGGGTAGGGGGCAGGCGCTGTACAGTAGTGTAAGTTTCGGTGCCGGGGGCGCGGTGGGCAGTCTCGCCAGTGGTTATGCCTGGGATAGCCTGGGGCCTGCGATGAGTTATGGCGCGGCCGGGGCGGTAGCCTTGTTGGGGGCGTTGGTGGCATGGCGCTGGATCGATGAACAGCATGCGCACTGAGCGACCCCGGGTGCGGCAAAGGGTGTGGCCGCGAAGGCGGACACAATGACTGCGCGGAAACTTTGGGCGTTCGAAGGTTACCAAGTTGACAATGAAGTCTGATCAGAATTTGGAAGAAAAGGGAAGACGGCGGCGCTGGTGGCTGCCGTTGCTGATACTGCTGCTGGCCGGTGCAGGTGCGGCGGGCCTTATCGCGACCAAACCCAAGCCCAAGCCGGTTACTGTCGTAGAGCGTGCCTGGCTGGTCAGTACGACACCGGCACGTCCGGCCCGATTCGCCCCCAGCGTCACCCTTTACGGTCGTATCGAATCGCTCTGGTCCAGTGAGCTCACGGCCGGTGTGGCCGCGGATGTGCAGGAAGTTGCGGTGGTGGAGGGCGACAACGTCACCAAAGGCGCGGTGCTGGTTCGCCTGGATGACCGCGACGAGCGTCTGGAACTCGCGCAGCGCGAGGCCGAGCTGAAACAGGCTGTGGCCCGGATTGCGACGGAGATAACGCGTCACGAGACCAATCTTGAGGCGCTCCCGCGCGAGCAGAGCCTGCTCAAATTGACCCGTGGCGAGGTTTCCCGTCTGCAGGATCTGGTGAAAAGGAAGGTGGGTGCCCAGTCGGCACTGGATACCTCACTCCAGGCATTGGAGAGACAGGCAATTGCGCTGGCTCTGCGCCAGCAGGCCGTGGATGAGCATGAGGCGCGACTGGCGGAGGTCGAGGCCGAACGCGACCGTGCCGAGGCCCTGCGCGACCAGGCTCGGCTGGATCTGGAACGTGCCGTCGTGCTTGCACCGTTCAACGGCAGGATTGCGAAGGTCCTGGTGTCGCCGGGGCGCAGGGCCAGGGTCGGTGACCCGCTGGTGAGCCTGTATGACACCGACGAGCTGGTCATCCGGGCGCAACTGCCGAATCGGCACCTGCCGGCGATCCGCGCAGCGATGGCGGCCGGTCAGCCCCTTGTGGTCAGGGGGACGATCGACGGTATCCCCTTGGAGGCCGAGCTGCGCAGCCTGGCCGGCGAGGCGGCCAGTGGTACCGGCGGTGTGGACGGATTGTTCAGGGTCAGTAACGGTGGCGCGCAGGTCAGCCAGGGCCGGTTTGTCCGCGTGGAGCTTGCGCTGCCAGCGCGTGACGACCTGATCGCATTGCCGCACGAATCAATCTACGGCACCGACCAGGTCTATGTTCTTGATGAAAACAACCGCATGCGACCGCAGCGCGTGGAGCGCATTGGTGAGACTCGCCAGGCTGGCGGCAAGACGCAGGTTCTGGTGCGCGCGCCGGAACTCGCTGCAGGTGCCATGGTGGTCACCACGCAGTTGCCGAATGCCCTGGACGGGCTGTTGGTGCGTGCCGTGGACGAGCCCTGACCGCATATGACTTTCCAGCACCGCAACGATTTCATCGGGGCATTTGCCCGGCACAAGGTCGCAGCCAACCTGCTGATGGTGGTCATGCTGCTGGCCGGCGTCTGGGGTCTGGCAAACCTGAACGTCCAGTTTTTCCCCAATTTCGAGGTCGAGGTGGTCACGGTACGGACCGTTTGGACAGGTGCCTCGGCCGAAGATGTCGCGCGTTCGGTTACGGTGCCGCTGGAACAGACGCTGCGCTCAACCGATGGCCTGGACAAGATGAGTTCGACATCGAGCCAGGGCCTGAGCCTGATCACCCTGGAGTTCCCCGAGGGGACGGATATGGGTGCGGCCAGCAACCGGGTGGAGGAACTGGTCAATGGGGTGCGAAACCTGCCCACCGATGCCGAAGCCACCGAGGTCAATCATGTGGTGCGCTACGAGCCCGTCGCCCGCCTGCTGATCCACGGGCCCAAGGACACCCGCGAACTCAGGCCCCTGGTGCGCCAGATCGAACGCGAGCTGGTTGATCTGGGCATCGCCAAGGTGGAGATCACCGGTCTGCCGGAGGATGAGCTGGCCATCCAGATTCCGCAGGCGACTCTCGGCGATCTGGGCCTTTCGCTGCGCCAGGTTGCAGACCGGGTGGCGGCCGAGTCGCGCGACCTGCCAGCCGGCACCGTGGGGCGCGACGATGTCGGGCGCGAGATGCGCTCGCTGAGTCAGCGCCGTACCGAGGCGGAGTTCGAGCAACTGTCTCTGGTCGCGGACCAGGCCGGTCGCCTGATACGTATTGGTGACGTGGCGGAGGTCGAACGCCGGCCGCGACCGAATCAGGTGGCATTGAGCTTTCAGGGCGAGGCGGCGGTGGAGCTGCGGCTGATGCGGTCAGCGACCGCGGACTCGCTGGAATCCGCCCGCATCATGCAGAAATGGCTGTCTGACAATGCCTCCCGATTCCCGCCGGGTGTGATGATCACGGCCTACGATGAAAGCTGGACCCTGATTCGAGACCGCATCAACCTGCTGCTGAAAAACGGCCTGGGCGGCCTGTTACTGGTGGTCGGTATCCTGTTCCTGTTCCTGAACGGCCGGGTGGCCTTCTGGGTCGCGGTGGGTATCCCGGTCTCGTTCATGGCGACGCTGGCAATCGTCTACATGGCCGGCGGCAGTATCAATATGATCTCGATGTTCGCCCTGATCATGGCGTTGGGCATCATCGTCGACGATGCCATCGTGGTGGGTGAAGACGCCATGACCCATTACCAGACCGGGGAGAGTCCGCTGGAGGCGGCCGAAGGTGGTGCCAGACGCATGTTTGCGCCCGTGATGTCATCCTCTTTGACCACGATCGCGGCCTTCATCCCGCTGTTTGCGATCACGGGTTTTATCGGCAAGTTTCTGGGCGATATCCCCTTCGTGATCGTCTGTGTCATCGTCGCCTCGCTGATCGAGAGCTTTCTGATCCTGCCGGGGCACCTGAGGCACAGCTTCAAAGGGATGCAGCACCACGAACCGGGTCGTTTCCGGCGCCGCTGGGATGCTGGGTTCGGGCGATTCAGAGATGATTATTTCCGCCGCATGGTGACCTGGGCGGTGAACAATCGTATGGCCATCGTCGCCATCGCACTGGCCTTCGTGATCCTGCTGGTGGGCCTGCTGCGCGGCGGCCGCATGGGATTCAGTTTCTTCCCCAACGTGGAAGGCAACGTGGTGGTCGCGACCGCCACCTTCGTGGCAGGGACGCCGCCCGAGCGTGTGAAAGCCTTTATCGACGAAGTCGAGGTGGGGCTGTACCAGGCCGAGCAGGACCTTGGCGGTGGCCTGATCCGGTTGGCGAACGTGGCGACCGGGCGCGGCTTTGTCTCCAATGGCAGGCGGCAGCAGACCGGCGACCAGTTCGCCTCGATGACGGTCGAACTCATCCCCTCGGACCAGCGTGACGTGCGCAACGAGGCCTTTATCGCGGCCTGGGAAAAGCGCCTGCGCAAACCGCCGGGCTTGGAATATCTGACCATCACCTCACGTCTCGGCGGACATCCCGGGCGTGCGCTGGAGATACGCCTGGTCGGGCAGGACGCGGACGGCCTAAAGACGGCCGCGCTCGAGCTGGCCGAGGCCCTGACCGCGATCCCCGGTATCCAGGGCATCGAAGACGACATGCCGTTCGGTCAGCAGCAGCTCGTTTACCGCCTGAGTCCGCTCGGTGAGTCGCTGGGGCTCAGCGTCGAGGACGTCGGCAGTCAGATGCGTGCGGCCTTCGACGGCCAGTTGGCGCAGATCTTCAATCAGGGCGACGAGGAGATCGAGGTACGGGTGATGCTGCCGGACCTCGAGCGTTACCGCCTGACCGCGCTGGACGATTTCAGTGTCTTTCTCGCGAACGGCCAGACGGTGCCGCTGCTGTCGGTCGTCGAGCTCGAGGAACAACGCGGCTTCAAGGCGCTCAGGCATGCCGAGGGCCGGCTGGCGGCGACCGTGTTTGCCGACGTCGACAAGAAGATCGCGAATGCCAACGCGATACGTGCCCAGCTGCGGACCGACCTGCTGCCCGAGCTGGCGCAGCGCCATGGCCTCGGCTGGGAATTCACCGGCCGCGCGGAGGATCAGCGCGAGACCGCGGGTGACATGAAGCGCGGCGCGCTGTTCGCGCTGGCGATGATCTATATCGTCCTGGCCTGGGTGTTCGGCTCCTACGGCTGGCCTCTGGTGGTGATGGCGATCATTCCGTTTGGTGTGGTCGGTGCGCTGTTCGGGCACTATCTGATGGGCATCACCCCGACCATATTGTCGATGTTCGGCCTGTTTGCGCTGTCCGGCATCATCGTCAATGACTCGATCATCCTGGTGGTGTTCTACAAGCACCTGCGCGAGAAGGGGATGGCGGTCCAGGAGGCCATCGTCGAGGCCGCCTGCCAGCGCCTGCGGGCGGTGTTGCTGACCTCGCTGACCACCATCGCCGGCCTGTTGCCGCTGCTGTTCGAGACCTCGCTGCAGGCCCAGTTCCTGATACCGATGGCGGTCTCGATCTCGTTCGGGCTGGCGTTTGCGACCTTCCTGGTCTTGCTGCTGGTACCGACCCTGTTGTCCGCGCTCGAGGGTGCGCGCCTGCGAGTGGGCGGCCTGCTGGCACGCTCACCCGCCTGACCCGGTTTTTCAGCTTGTGGAACAGGTAAGAATCATTTCGCTGCCCGCGTTTGACAGGCTGCGCTTCTGATGCGTGACCGCGCCGAGCTGGCGTGACAGCTGCATGCCGCTCACCTGCAGTTCCCAGACCTCGTCATCCAGCACGGTTGCCGGCAGCAGACTCCAGCCCAGCCCGGTCGCGACCAGCATGTGCAGGGTCTCCAGGTAGTTGGTCGCCATGGCCACATTGAGTTCGACCCCGGCCCCACGCACGGCCTCTTCAAGGATTCCGCGTGTGTAGGTGGTGGTGCCGGGCAGCACGGCCGGGTATGCAATCAGGTCCTGCAGTGACACCTGTTCGCGGCCGGCGAGGGGGTGGTCCAGGCCGACCATGAAGGCCAGTGGGTCTTCCCAGATGTGTCGCAGCTCCAGATTTGGTGGCTGACTGGGCGGCAGGGTGACGATCGCCAGCTCCAGGTCGCCTGTTTCGACCGCCCGACAGGCGGTCTCCGAATCCATGAAGCGGATATCCAGCTCGACCTCGGGAAACCGCTCGGTAAAGTGCTTGAGCGGGCGCGGCAGTCTGTGCAGGCCGATGTGGTGACTGGTGCCCATGACCAGGCGGCCGCGGACCTCGCCCGAGAGATCGGTGATCAGGCGCTTGAGTTCACGGGCATCGTTGATAAGACGACGGGCGCGTGGGAGCAGGGCATTGCCGGCCGTGGTCAGGGAGACCCGGCGACCGATGCGGTCGAACAGCCTTGTCCCGAGTTCTGTTTCCAGCTGGGCGACCCGTTTGCTGACGGCCGGCTGGGTGAGAAACAGGGTCTGCGCCGCCTCGGAGAAAGACTCGTGATCGGCGACCTCGACGAAGGCCTTCAGGGCGGCGATTTCCACTATTCCAAAAAAGAATCAATAGAATGAAAAACATGAATTTGTGTTATTCATTCTAGACGCTATCTTTGACAGCGTCATTAATAGGATCGGCGCTATGAATGCCAAGACGCTCTACGACAAGCTGTGGGAATCGCATGTGGTCCGCGAGGAAGCGGACGGCACCGCACTACTGTATATCGATCGCCACCTGGTTCACGAGGTGACTTCGCCACAGGCTTTTGAGGGCCTGCGACTGGCACAACGGCCTGTATGGCGGGCTGGCGCCAACCTGGCGACCGCGGATCACAATGTCCCGACAACCGACCGCAGTGAAGGCATCGCCGACCCGGTCTCACGGGTCCAGGTGGAGACGCTGGATCAGAACTGTGCCGAATTCGAGATCACGGAGTTCGGCATGAATGACCACCGCCAGGGTATCGTGCATGTGATGGGACCGGAGCAGGGTGCCACGCTGCCGGGTATGACGGTGGTCTGCGGTGATTCGCATACCTCGACGCACGGAGCCTTTGGGGCGCTGGCGCACGGGATCGGCACATCCGAGGTGGAACACGTGCTGGCGACCCAGTGCCTGATTCAGAAAAAGTCCAAGGCTATGCTGGTAAAGGTGGACGGCGAGGTCGGTCCGGGCGTTACCGCCAAGGATATCGTGCTGGCGATCATCGGCGAGATCGGCACGGCCGGCGGCACCGGGTATGCCATTGAATTCGGCGGCCAGGCAATCCGCGATCTGTCCATCGAGGGCCGCATGACAGTCTGCAATATGGCCATTGAAGCCGGTGCTCGAGCCGGTTTCGTCGCCGTCGATCAGAAGACGATCGACTATGTGAAAGGTCGTCCCTATGCCCCGTCACCTGAACACTGGGATCAGGCAGTGGCCTATTGGCAGACGCTGCAGAGTGATGACGGTGCCGGGTTCGACAAGGTGGTGGTGATTCCGGCTGCGGGTATCAGCCCCCAGGTTACCTGGGGGACTTCACCGGAGATGGTGGTTTCGGTCAGTGACAGGGTTCCGGATCCGGACCGGGAATCCGATTCGGTCAAGGCCGAAGGTATGCGCCGGGCATTGGCGTACATGGGCCTGGCGGCGGGAACGCCGGTCAGTGAGATTGCTTTGGACAAGGTGTTCATCGGGTCGTGCACCAATTCGCGGATTGAGGATCTGCGTGCTGCGGCCAGTGTGGCCAAGGGGCGCCGGGTGGCGGACAACATCCGGCAGGCGCTGGTGGTGCCGGGCTCGGGCCTGGTCAAGGCGCAAGCCGAACAAGAGGGGCTGGACAAGGTTTTCGTCGACGCCGGGTTCGAATGGCGTGAACCGGGCTGCTCGATGTGTCTGGCGATGAACGCCGACCGGCTGGAACCGGGCGAGCGTTGTGCCTCGACCTCGAACCGTAATTTCGAGGGTCGCCAGGGCAAGGGCGGACGCACGCACCTGGTCAGTCCGGCGATGGCCGCTGCTGCGGCGATTGCAGGTCATTTTGTCGATGTACGGGAGTTAAACTGAATTCTTAGCCACAAGGGGCATGGAGGACGCGAAGGGGCTTCGCGTATGCGCGTCCAACGAGTTCTTTGTGGCCCATGCGGCCAGGTTTTTTATTATGCAAAAATTCGAGACATTCACCGGGGTGGTTTGTCCCCTGGATCGATCCAACGTCGACACCGATGCGATCATCCCGAAGCAGTTCCTGAAGTCGATCAAGCGCACGGGATTCGGCCCGAACCTGTTCGACGAGTGGCGCTACCTCGATCACGGTGAGCCGGGCATGGATAACAGCAGGCGGCCGGTCAATCCGGATTTCGTGCTCAACGAGCCGCGTTACGCGGGGGCAAGCGTCCTCCTGGCACGAGAGAATTTCGGCTGTGGCTCTTCACGCGAGCATGCACCCTGGGCACTGACCGATTACGGCTTTCGGGTGATCATTGCGCCGAGCTATGCTGAAATCTTCTTCAACAACAGCTTCAAGAATGGCCTGTTGCCTATTGTACTGGATGCGCCGACAGTGGATCGATTGTTCGAACAGGCAGCTGGGGAGCGGGCCTTGGAGTTGAGTGTCGACCTTGCAGCGCAGGAAATCCGTGGCGCCGCGGGTGGCCCGATCGCTTTCGATGTCGATCCCTTCCGCAAGCACTGCCTGCTGGAAGGCCTGG
>CAZCDY010000125.1:0-11329 GCA_964497145.1 uncultured Gammaproteobacteria bacterium | reverse complement strand
CAATGTGCTGCTGGTGGTCGCCGCGGCGAGCATCCTTCTCGGCACCCTGTACCCGCTGGCGGTCGACGCCCTGGGCCTGGGCAAGATCTCGGTCGGCCCACCCTACTTCAACAGCGTGTTCATACCCCTGACCGCACCGCTGGCAATGCTGGTCGGAATCGGCGCGCTGGCGCGCTGGAAGCGCGACACTTTCGAGAACCTCTGGCCCAGGTTGCGGATACCCCTGATCCTCGCCCTGGTGATCGGTATCGCCTACCCGATACTGCTGACACCGACGTTCGTCTGGCAGGCGGCATTCGGCATGGTGCTGGCCATCTGGGTCACCGGATCCACGGTGGTCGCGGTGCGCGAACGAATCGGACCGCACAAGAACTGGCGCCAGATACCGCGCGGCTTCTGGGGCATGGTGCTGGGGCACCTCAGCATCGCCGTATTCATCGTCGGCGTCACCCTGACCTCCATCTACTCGACCGAGAAGGACGTGAGTCTGGCACCGGGCGAGACCTACGAGATGGGCGGCTACAGCTTTGAGTTCCTTGGCGTGAAGGCCACCAAAGGGCCGAACTACACCGCCTACCGCGGTGATCTGGTGGCCAGGAAGGACGGTGAAGTGATCGCCGAGATGCATCCCGAAAAACGTATCTACCTGGTGCAGACCATGCCGATGACCGAGGCGGCGATCGATGCCGGCCTGACCCGTGACCTGTTTGTCGCCCTGGGTGAAGACCTGGGCAAAGGCAACTGGAGCCTGCGTATCTACCACAAGCCCTTCGTGCGCTGGCTGTGGCTGGCCGGCCTGATGATGGCATTCGGCGCCGGCCTGGCGGCCACCGACAGCCGCTATCGGACCCTGGCGCGGCGCGCCCGCCAGGCCGATGCGGATACTGCGGGGGCTGCGGCATGAACCGGGCGATCGTCCCCCTGGCGGGTTTTCTCGCCCTGGCCGGCCTGTTCTGGTTTGTGCTTGGAAAGATGAACGAGGGGGAATACAACCCGCGCGACGTGCCGACCCAGTTCATCGGTCGCGCGGCACCGGAATTCGCTCTGCCTGACCTGTTGGACCCCGCGAAGACCGTCAGCCCCGCCAATATGGCCGGCAAGGTCTGGCTGCTGAACGTCTGGGGCACCTGGTGTCCAGAATGCTGGAAAGAGCACGAGTACCTGGTCCATCTCGCCGAACGTAAAAAGGTGCCGATCATCGGTATCAACTGGCGTGATGACGCGGCCGAGGCCAAGGCCATGCTCAAACGCCTGGGCAACCCCTTCCAGCAGATCGCCTTCGACCCGACCAGCGATGCGGTGATCGACTGGGGGGTGTATGGCGCCCCCGAGACCTTCCTGATCGACGCTGACGGCATCGTGCGCGAAAAGCACACCGGCGCGGTCAACTCCCGTGTCTGGGAGGAAAAATTCAAATCCTATTTCGTCGCTGAGCGGAGTGCCTCATGAAACGCCTGCAGCTGTTGATCGGCGTTCTCGGCCTGGTACTCGCCTTTTCGACCCACGCCAAGGTCGAGGTGCTCGAGTTTGAATCGCCCGCGCACGAAGAGCGCTACAACAAGCTGATCGCCGAGCTGCGCTGCCTGGTGTGCCAGAACCAGAACCTGGCCGATTCGAATGCCGAGCTGGCGGTGGATCTGCGCCGCAAGACCTTCGAGTTGGTCAGCAAGAACAAATCAGAAAAAGAGATCGCCTCTTACATGGTGCAGCGCTATGGCGATTTCGTGCTCTACCGGCCGCCGCTCAACAGCAGTACCTTGCTGCTGTGGACCGGCCCTTTCATCATTTTGCTGGTCGGGGTAAGTCTCCTGATCCGCACCATCCGCCGGCGCCGTGCCGAGCAGGGCGTCAACGTCGATGATGCCAGTCTCAGGGCCGCCGCCACTCTGCTGGACAGCGAAAGCGACAAGAGAGACGCATGACCGTTTTCTGGATTATCACAGCCGCCATGATCCTGGCGGCCCTGGCCCTACTCGCGCCCACCCTGCTGCGTCGTCACGCAGCGAGTACGGATGCAACCGAACGCTTCAATGTCGAGATCGCGCGCGAGCGCCTCGCCGACCTGGTCAAGGAGAAAGATGGCCTATCCGACGAGGAATTTGCGCAAGCCAAGCAGGACCTGGAACTCGCCCTGGCCCAGGACCTGGAGGGCACGGCCAAGGCCGCACCCAAAGCACAGGGCGGCGGACGCTGGGCCTTGCTGGTGGCCGCAGTACTGATCCCGCTGGTCACCGTTCCCGTCTATCTGCAGATCGGTTCACCGCACCTGATCGAGAGCCGCCCCGGCGTCAGCACGGCGGCCGCAGGACACGGCAGCAACGGTGAGATGCCGCCGGTCAATGAGCTGGTCGATAAGTTGGCCAAGCGCATGCAGCAGGACCCGGATAACGCTGAGGGCTGGTTCCTGCTCGGCCGCACCTATATGCGCCTGCAGAACTACACCCAGGCGGTGCACGCATTCGAGAACGTGGTCAGGCTGTTGCCGGACGAGACCGCCGGTATGTTGTCGCTGGCCGATGCCATGACCATGGCCAACAACCGCCGGGTCAACGCGCGTGCGGTCGAGCTGCTGGAAAAGGCCCTGAGTATCGACCCCGACAGTGTCACCGCGCTCTGGCTGCTGGGCAATGCCGCTTCTGACCGTGGCGACACCGCCGCCGCCTTGGGTTACTGGCAGCGTGCCTATCCGCTACTGGATGGCGAGCCGGCGATGCAGGATGAGCTTGGCCAGATGATCGCGCAGGCGGGCGGCAAGATTCCGGCCAGCGCGGCCGCCCTGCCACCGATCATGGCTGCGGCCCCGCAACCCGCCGCAGCGAGTCCGGCTCCAGCCCCCTCACCCCCGGCCTCTTCGACGGCAGGAGCCGCGGAGGGCACCGCCATCGTGGTCGAGGTGGCCCTGGCCCCTGCGCTGATGGAACAGACGTCGCCTACCGATACCCTGTTCGTACTGGCCCGGGCTGAAACCGGTCCACCCATGCCGCTCGCCGTATCCAGACAGCAGGTCAACGATCTGCCGCTGAAGGTCACCCTGACCGACGCCATGGCGATGATGCCGGCGATGAAGCTGTCCTCTTTCCCGCGGGTGAAGATAAGCGCGAGGATTTCCAAAAGTGGTCAGGCCGGGAGCAAACCGGGCGATCTCATCGCCGGCGATGTGGTAGTCGAGAGTGGCAACCCGCCGGAGAGCGTGCAACTGCTGATCGACCGTGTCGTAGAATGAAAAATGCCGGGCCGGAGACCTGCTCTCCGACCCGGCGTCCTTGATTCGGGGCCCGAACGATCAGTGCATGGCCATTCAGCTCATATAGCTGAGCGCCTCTTCACCCGGATTGGGAAGACCCGCGATCTGCCACAGATTGCGACAGCTGCCGAAACACTTGTTCACCGCCTCGCGATTGAGCCCGAGCTTACGGCACGTCTGGCGCATCGGCGGCATGGCACCGAGTCTGAAGTACTTGTCACGAACGAATTCGATGATCATCCACTGGGTTTCACCCAGTTGACCCAGCCCTTCATGATCCGCGAGTTGCTGTGCCAGCGCGCGGTTCCACAACCTGCGGTCAAGCAGGAAACCCTGATCATCTAACGGAAGTGTTGAGACCCCTGCACCCTGTGCACGAGTCGTTACTGCGACGGGCATCGCCATTCTCCTTTATATTGCGTGGTTACATTCGCCGGTGCGCCATAGCGATCTGACGCCGCATTTCGTGCTGCGCACCAATCTCAGACCAACTATAGACACTCATTCTTTGATATGGGTATTAATTTTTTATATATGCTTTATTCGCGCACCCAGGGAATCATGCCGTGTTTGATCGATCGCAGTGTTTCTCATTGTTTTTATTGAGATAATCCGTTCCCCATTACGGAGTCCCCGATGTTCAGCATCCTCGTTCTCGGTCTGCTGCTTGGATTGCAACACGCCATGGAGGCAGACCATGTCGCCGCCGTGGCCAGCCTCACCACGCGCGGTAACAGTCTGCGTGACGCCGCGCTTCAGGGTACGGCCTGGGGTCTGGGCCACAGCCTGACATTGCTTCTGGTCGGCGGCAGCGTGCTCCTGGTCGACGGCATCATCGGCGAACAGCTGTCTCTGCTGCTCGAGTCGGCGGTGGGGCTGATGCTGATCCTGCTGGGCGGAGACGTTTTGCTGCAGCTGTACCGCAAACGGATCCATTTTCATGTCCACAGTCATGCCACCGAGACCCACTTTCACGCCCATGGCCACGACGCCGGCAAGCGGCACGTGGCCGACCCGCATCATCACCGACACGACAAGCCTCTGCCGCTGCGCTCTTTGCTGGTGGGTATGGTGCACGGCATGGCCGGCTCGGCCGCGTTGATCGTTTTTGCCCTGGGCAGCGTGCATTCGTTCTGGGAGGGGCTGGCCTATATCGCCGTCTTCGGCGCCGGCTCGGTCATCGGCATGGCCACCCTGGCGGTCGTCATCAGCCTGCCCCTGCGCTGGTCCGCGCGCAGCCTGACCTGGGCACACAATGGCCTGACCGCGGTGCTCGGGCTCTTTACCCTCACTCTGGGGTTCCTGTTGCTGCACCAAACCACGCAGTCATTGATTTACGCCGGTGCCTGAGTCGGTGACGGCGGACCGGCAAGCCGGTAAAGTCGCGCCATGAGCAGCACCCGCCCGACCCCACGTGAGCAGTAGCGCTGAATCAGGCACCCGTCGTCGCATCCTGTTGGTCGACGATGACAGCGATCACTTGGCACTCTGCACCCGCTGGCTGACCTTGTCGGGCTACCTGGTGGAAAGTGTCGACAGTGGCGCCAAGGCCTTGGCCAGCCTGGAACGGACACGTCCCGACCTGGTCATCTCGGACCTGGTCATGGACGACATGGACGGCCTGCGCCTGCTGGGCGAGATACACCGCCAGGACCCGGTGATGCCGACCATGATCATGAGCGGGCAGGCGAGGGTGCCTGATGCACTTGAGGCTGCGCACCTGGGCGTTGCCGCCTTTCTGGAAAAACCCCTGGTCAAAGAAAGCTTCCTGGCCACGGTGGCCAAAGCAGCGGATATCACACCGCCGCCGTCGCACAAGGCCGGCGATCTCGAGACATCGGCCGGGCGACTGGTCTACCGTTCTGCCCTGATGCAGGAATTGATCGGACGGGTACACCGCGTTGCCAGTGGCAGCAGCACAGTGATGCTCAGCGGTGAGACCGGCACCGGCAAGGAACTGATCGCACGTGCCGTCCATGAACTCGGCGCGCGCCGCGATCGCCCCTTTGTCAGCATCAACTGCAGCGCCCTGCCGGAACAGCTGCTCGAGTCAGAACTGTTCGGTCACGAAAAGGGCGCATTTACCGGCGCCGCGGCACGCCATACCGGGCTTTTCCAGACGGCCGACGGCGGCACCCTGTTCCTGGATGAGATCGGCGACATGCCGCTGTCGCTACAGGCCAAGGTGCTGCGCGTGCTGCAGGACTTCGCGGTACGTCCGGTCGGCGGGCTGCATGCGGTGAAGATCGACGTGCGAGTGATCTCCGCGACCCACCAGGATCTGGCGACAATGGTGGAGCAGAAGCAGTTTCGCGACGACCTGTACTACCGCCTGAACGTGGTCCCCCTGCATGTCCCTGCCTTGCGCCAACGCGCCGAAGATATCCCGGCACTGCTTGATTTCTTCCTCCAAGGCCTGGCGGAGCGCAGCGACGAAACGCTCAAGACCTTTGCCCCAGAGGCCCGGGCAGCGCTACTTCAGGCGCCGTTCCCCGGCAATATCCGGCAGTTACAGAACGTGGTGGAGCGCTGTGTGGTATTGAGCAACAGCACGCTGATACCCAAGTCCCTGGTTGTCGAGGCCCTGCAGGACCAAGTCCTCGGCATGCCGACCCTGGACGAGGCCAAAAACAGCTTTGAGCGGCGCTATATTGCCGGGCTGCTGCGTGCGACCAACGGCAACGTCACCGCGGCGGCAAAAATCGCCGGCAGAAACCGGACAGAATTCTATAACCTGCTGGGCCGCCATTGCCTGCGACCCGAAGCATTCCGAGAACGCGACAACTGACACAAGGAATCGTTATGCGGATGCCACCCCTGAAAGGCTGGCTCGAACTTTGCTTCGGACAAAGAAACAAAGCAGGGATAATTCCGATGAATGCTAGCGCTCCCGTTGTCGAAGTCGATGCCGAACTGGCAGACCTGATCCCGCAATACCTGAGCAACCGCTGGTCCGACCTGGCATTCGCACGCCAATTGCTGGCCAATGGTGATTTTTACCTCCTGTCGCGCATGGCCCACCGCATCAGGGGCAGCGCCGCGAGTTACGGCTTCGCCCGGCTCGGGGAGATCGCGCACGCGCTCGAGGCCGCTGCCGAACAGCAGAATGCCGCCGCGATGGATGCCGAGCTTGAGGCCTATGACGCCTTTCTGCGCTCCGTGCGTATCGATTATGTCTGAGTGTTCGCAGCGGGCACTGCACGGATCGCCCCACCCGGGGCTGTTCCGCACATCCGCAAGCTAAACGTCGGGCAGCCCCGACACCTCCCCACCCAACCCGTCACACCACACGCCGCCCAGCTGCGCGAGTTCAACCACCGTGCTCCCGGCAAGGCCACCCGAAAAAAGCCCAAGTCGCTGTTTTTACCGTGAATCACCCATTGACCGGCAGGTTTCCGCACACCTGGCACAACAAGTGCTGTTACCTACGTGTACCGGGTGATGTTGCGTGGGGCACACCCGCTCACCGGCACCCAAGACCCCGCCGAAAGGAATCTCATACTGCAACACTATGTCGATGTAAACGTCGGGTGGATGTCCCTCCCTCGGCGTACTTCCTGACCCGCTCCTCTGGAGCGGGTTTTTTTATCCGGCTGTCGAAAAATTGCTAATCTGCAACCAGACCCCGAAAAACTCAGGGAGCGAGTCGCCAGATGGCAGAGAAAAAGATCGGCAAGATGACGGGCAAATTGGGATTCGGTGGGGTTGGCAACTCATCTGCCGACGAGCAGCAGATGGCACAGATCCGCGAGATCCTGTTCGGCGAGCAGACCCGGCAGGCCAACAACCGCATGGCGCGCATCGAGTCGCTGTTGAGTGCCCAGGACACGGCCCTGCGCGAGTTGCTGGACATCCGTATCGGCAGGGCAACAAAGGAGTTGCGCGAAGAGCTCGGCAATCAGGGCAAGCGTCAATCGACAGAACTCGATGCTGTCGATGCCGAGTTGCGCGCACTGTTGCACAGTACCGATGAGCGGCTGATGCTGCTTGACAGCGACCTGCAGAATGCCCGTCATGAGGCCGACCGCTCACTCGACGAGCACGCACGATCGCTGGACCGACTCCGGCAGGACGGCGTCGACCGCTCACAGTTGGCGGAACTGTTTGAAGGTATCGCACAGCAGTTGCGCAAGACGTCCGGAAAATGACCGCCGACGAGCAGCCACCCCCTTCGGCGGCGAACGACGAGGCCAGTGCGCTGGCCACCCTGAAGACCCTGCTGGTCGGCCCCGAGCTGAACTCGATCGAACGCCTCGAGGAGGAGAGCCGCGACCCCGAGGTCCAGCAGCAACGCGTTGCGGATTCCCTGCCCAAATCGATCAGCAAGGCGTACCAGGACTCGCCAGCCGAACTCACCCGGTCACTCGAGTTGCCGGTAGCTGAATGCATCGAGGGTTCGGTCGAGCGCAATCCGGCCTTGTTTGCCGACATACTCTACCCGGTGATGGGGCCCGCCATCCGGCGCTCGATCACCCAGGCCATGCGCGAGCTGGTACAGCACATTAATCAAAGCCTCGAACACAGCCTGACGCTCCAGGGGTTGAAATGGCGTATCGAGGCCGCGCGCAGTGGCATCCCTTTCGCCGAGATCGTGCTGCGGCACACGCTGCGCTACCGCGTCGACGAGGTGTTTCTGATCCAGAGCGGCAGCGGTCTGCTGATCCAGCACGTCAGCAAAGACCCGGCACACGCAACGGACGCCGACGCGGTATCCGCCATGCTGACCGCTATCCGCGATTTCGCCCACGACACGCTGGATGCCGAGGACGAAAACTCCAGGCTGGAGACAATCGATGTCGGCGAACATACCCTTTGGTTGATACACGGCCCCAAGGCCTATCTGGCATGCGCGATCCGCGGTGTACCCCCGGTGGGCCTGCGTGACGAACTGGCCGCGGTGCTGGAACAGATTCACCGGCGCCAACCCGCGCTGCTCGAGAACTTTGACGGCGACCCCGCCGGGGCCGCACCAGCCGTAACGTTGATGCAAACCTGCCTGCGCTCGGAGACCACCGAGCAATCGGGCAAAGGTTTCCCCTGGCCGCTGCTTCTGGTCCTGCTCCTGATCACCGGCCTTGTTGCCTGGTGGGGTTTTGGTCAGTGGCAAGCCCATGCAAAGGCCGACGGACACCAGGTCCTGCAGACCGCCACCGCGAAAAAACTGTCGACCATGCCCGGGATAGTGCTCACCGACTGGCGGATCAGCGACGGCCAACTACAGCTGCAGGGGCTGCACGACCCGCTCAGTCCGACACCCGAAAGCGTGCTGCTGCAGAGCGGCCTGGCGCCCGCCGACTACAGCCTGAACTTTCATCCTTTCCAGTCTTCCGATCCCGCGGCTGCGCTGGCGCGTGCGAAACAACGTCTGGCGCCGCCGGATGCGCTAACCCTGAAACTTGATGCTGACGGCACCCTGAGCGCCAGCGGCTTCGCCACCAGGGATTGGGCCAACCGGGCCGCACTTCTGGCCACCACCGTCCCCGGCGTCGCGCGCTACGACGACAGTGGACTCGGCAACATCGACGACCGGGTACAAAAACAACTGTACGAGCTATTGCAGCCGCCCGAGCAGGTGCGCATCACCGTCACCGGCGGCATTGCGCAGCTCGCTGGCGAGGCCCCCCTGGCCTGGATCAGCTCATTGCCGCAGCAGCCACCACCAATTGCCGGGCTGGACAGTATGCAGCACGAGAATCTGCGTCCACAGGAGGCACGGCGTCTTGCCGCCCTGATCGAGATGATCGAGGCAAGTACCATCGAATTCACCAGCGGCATCGAACTGGATGATCGGCAACAGGCAAAAATTGCGTCTCTGGCCGCATGGGTCAGCGAGGCACACCAGCACGCGCAGGATCTCAACAGACCCATCGAGTTGCAGATCATCGGCCGCACCGACGGCACCGGCAGCTCAAAACAGAATATCTACATATCGCATGGACGCGCGACACGGGTCGCACAGGCTCTGACGGCTGCCGCTGCACCGATGCCGGAACTCAGGCTGCATTCGATCATGCAGCCACCCGGGCGACCGGACGCCGAGATGCGCCGCGTCGAGTTCCGTGTCGGAAGAGACCTCGGGCTGTCCTCCCCCCTTCGGGAGGTCAGATGAAGACCCGCAAGATTTGCATGATCGGCGACTTCGCCGTCGGCAAGACCAGCCTGGTATCACGCTTCGTGCACAGCACGTTCGGTGATCGCTACCTGACAACCCTGGGCGTCAAGATTGACACCAAGGCGATCCGGCTGCCATCGGGTGATCAGCTTAAACTGGTGTTGTGGGATATCGCAGGCAAGAGCAGCTTCACGCGTATCGACACCAGCTACCTGCGTGACGCATCGGGTTATCTGCTGGTCATCGACGGCACCCGGGCAAGCACCCTGGACAGCGCCCTGCAACTGCAGGAAACGGTCGAGACGCAGCTGGGCCCAACCCCTTTCGGCGTAATGCTCAACAAGACCGACCTGAAGGACCAATGGGCGTTGAACGGCGAACTGCTTGCGCGGCTGGCATCACGCGGCTGGTCGTTCAGCCGCACCAGCGCACTGAACGGCGAGGGCGTCGAGGCCGCATTCGGCGGACTGGGCGCGCAACTGGTCCACTACGCATGACGGATGGTCTGCAGCTACTCAGCGGGCACATAAATCGCGTACTGGCTGAACAGACCCGCCCCCTGTATATCGAGGTCGATGACGACCTGCGCCTGCTGGATTCACGCGGCGACGGCAGTCGTTACGGCTTCGGCAGTTTGAAACCGGGCATGTCACTGGATCAGGCACTGTCGATTCTGGCCACTGCCGATCCGGCCGATAAGACGCCCCAGGCCTGGCGATTCGTCGAACTGCCGGGATCCTGTATCTGTCATATCCACGTGCTGCGGCTGCCGCAGGGCTGGGGCGTAGCCCTGCTGGATGCTAGTGCCGAACATGCCGAGCAGCAGGTGCGTCAACAGTCTGCGCATGAGCTTCAGCTTTTACGCGATGAACGCGAAAGATTGATTGCCGAACTGAAGCGGGCCAACCAGCTCAAAAGCGAGTTCATCGGCCGTATGTCGCATGAATTCCGTACCCCACTGACCTCAGTAATTGGGTACAGCGACCAGTTGCGCGAGATGCGGGCGAACGACAAAGAGGCACAGCATCATCTCAACGCGGTCGGACGCGGTGCACGCTATCTACTCAACCTGATTGAGAACCTGCTCGACCAGGCCCGCATAGAGGTTGACCAGCTCTACCTGAATCCGAGCGGCTGCGATCTTCACGAGATCAGCGAAGAGGTCGAGCAGTTGCTGCGTCCGGTCGCACGCCAAAAGCAGCTGTCGCTGGCATGGTGGTTCGATGCCGAGATCCCGCCAAGGCTATGGCTGGACGCGACCCGGCTGAAGCAGATCATGATCAACCTGGTCGGCAATGCCATCAAATTCACCAAACAGGGCGGGGTCAGTGTCGAATTCAGTTGGCAGGATGGACGCCTGCACATCAGTGTTGCGGATACGGGCCCAGGCGTCTCCGAGGCAGAAACCGACGCCATATTCGAACCGTTCCGCCAGGGCCGTGACGGCAGGCAGTCCAAAGGCGCGGGGCTCGGCCTGGCAATCAGCCGAACCCTGGTAAGGGCGATGGGCGGTGAGATCAGACTCAGCTCGAAGAAAGACAAGGGGTCGCGCTTCGAATTCAGTATCCATGCCGCCGCAGTGAAAGGCGGACGTGCAGCGAACACCCATAGCCTGAACGGCCGAAAAGTCGTGCTGGCCGACGATGACTCCGACCTGCTGGAACTTCTGCAGCTGTATCTCACATCGGCAGGCCTTGGCGTCGAGAGCTGTCAGGACGAGGCGGTAAGAAGGTGGTCGCCCCACGCGGTACTGTTGGATCTGAACCTGGGTGCCGACGACGGCGCCGCCCTCGCCTCACGGCTGCGCGCAGATGGCTACCGTAATCCGATCGTGGCACTTTCCGCCAGCAACGCCGGTGATGTTGCCGGCACAACACAAGCCAGCGCATTCGACGCCCGCTGGACCAAGCCCATCAGCCGCGGACGATTGCTCGCGGGCCTGGCCGAACTGCTCGAGCGATGCGACCCCGGGC
>CAZCDY010000124.1:5623-11369 GCA_964497145.1 uncultured Gammaproteobacteria bacterium | reverse complement strand
CTAATGCGGTTGCAACCCGGCTGGACAGTCGATAAATCAGGGGGTCGAAAAGCACTTGGGTCTGCGAACTGGCGCTGTCGGCCTCAAGTCCCTTTGGCCATACCTGTCAGGGGCAGCCTCCATGCCAGCCTGAGACGCCATAAAGCACCTTCTGGCGGCAAGAAAACCTGACAGGGTCGACGTTGTCGCGGATGGGCCAGGTCTTGAGGGGCATCCTGCCTTCGGGAGCATTTTTGTCCTGCATGCGCAATGAACGGCAGGGGCATGAGCGACGGGTCGCTCGTGCA
This sequence comes from uncultured Gammaproteobacteria bacterium, assembly GCA_964497145.1. Taxonomy (GTDB): domain Bacteria; phylum Pseudomonadota; class Gammaproteobacteria; order Chromatiales; family Chromatiaceae; genus Thiosocius. The sequence goes on along the minus strand of CAZCDY010000124.1, from coordinate 11,082 downwards.
TTATCCGCCCCGGTTCGCGTCCGGCCCCAAAGCCCATTGGTTTGTGAATTCGCCAACATACTGACTTAGCCTGAAACGTGCATTAAGGCGGGCACACAGATTGAGTACCGCCTCATCTTGAAGGGCGTTTGAGCAATATTCGGTATTTGTCTTCGTATTTGCTGTTGGTCCTGTTCGGGCTCAGGCCATATGCGCCGCCAGCTTTCCGGTGTCCGGTCTTCGTATTACCCCACGCTCGGTCACGATCGCATCGACCAGGGCGGCCGGAGTGACGTCGAAAACCGGATTCCATGCGCCGACACCCGCTGCAGCCGTCGACCGGCCGGCGCAATGCAGCACCTCCTCGGCCGGTCGCTGCTCGATCGGTATGGACGCCCCGTCGGGTGCATTCATGTCGATGGTCGAGGTCGGTGCCGCGACCATGAATTTCACGCCGTGGTGCCGTGCGGCGACGGCCAGTCCGTAGGTGCCTATCTTGTTGGCAACATCCCCATTGGCTGCGATCCGGTCGGAACCCACGATCACCCAGCCTATACCGCCCGCCGCCATGCGTGCCGCCGCAGCGCCGTCGACCATCAATTGCACGGGTATACCATCACGTACCAGCTCCCAGGCGGTCAGACGTGCACCCTGCAGCCAGGGCCGCGTTTCATCCGCGTACACGGTCTCGATCTTTTCCCTTGCATGGGCGCTGCGAATCACGCCCAGAGCGGTCCCCCAACCCCCGGTTGCCAGACCACCGGCGTTGCAGTGTGTGATCACCGCGGTGGCCCCCTCGATCAGACTGGCCCCGAACTCGCCCATACGCTGGTTGTCAATCCGGTCCTGGCGATGGATCGCCCTGGCCTCGGTCAGCAGTGCCTGGACCGGGTCGCCTCCACCCAACCCGGCGATCAGCTCACGAAAACGCGCGATCGCCCAGAACAAATTGACCGCGGTCGGCCGGGCCGCCGCCAATAGGTGCAGGTCTTCCTCGATAGTCTCGCGCCAGGTCATGGCATCGCAGGCATGGCGTTCACGCGCGGCCAACACGACAGCGTAGGCCGCTGTGATACCGATCGCCGGTGCGCCGCGCACCACCATGGCACCTATGGCCTCGGCAGTGGTGCGCGCATCGGGGCATTCGATAAACACCTCACGCGCCGGCAGACAGCGCTGATCAAGCAGGTACAGACGATCGTCCTGCCATACGATGGCCGCATCGGCAGACACCGGAATATCGAGTTCGGCTTCTTGCATGGTGTTTGCTGACTCGCTTTGGTTGGGGAGAAGAATCGGAATCTCGGCCATGCTGTGGCAGATACAGTAGGGGCGGGACCCTAATTTGCGGTATTTTATGCCGCTAATCGCAAACAACGGCAAAGATTCGTGCAGGCAGACCTTCTCATTCATGCCGACTGGGTTATCCCGGTCGAGTCCCCCGGCGTCCTCGAACAACACAGCATCGCCGTTGAAGACGGCAGGATCACGGCCATCGCGCCGCGCATCCAGGCCCAGTCGCAGATCGATGCCAGGGAAACCGTCACCCTCTCCGGACACGCCCTGATACCCGGGTTGATCAACGCGCACACGCACAGCCCCATGACCCTGTTCCGTGGCCTGGCCGACGATATGCCCTTGATGCGCTGGCTGAACGACCACATCTGGCCCGCCGAGTCCCGCTGGGTGCACGAAGAGTTCGTGGCCGACGGCTCACGCCTGGCGATCGCCGAGATGATCCGCGGCGGGACCACCTGTTTCAACGATATGTATTTTTTCCCGGATGTCACCGGCAGGGTCGCGGCGCAGGCCGGTATGCGCGCGGTCGTCGGCCTGATAGTGATCGACTTCCCCTCGGCCTGGGCCAGCGATGCAGACGGCTATTTCGATCGCGCCATCGCGGTGCATGACCAGTTCCGCAACCACCCGCTGGTGAGCACAGCCTTTGCGCCGCACGCACCCTATTCCGTGTCGGACGCCCCCCTGCGCCGCGTGGGGGTGCTCGCCAACGAACTCGAACTGCCAATCCATATCCACGTCCACGAGACAGCTGCAGAGGTCAGGGGCGGCCTGGAGCAGACCGGCCACCGTCCGATCGAGCGTCTGCGCCAGCTCGACCTGATCAATCCGGCGCTGATGGCCGTGCACATGACCCAGCTCGAAACCGAGGAGCTCGAGCTGTTTGCGGCCAGCGGCGCCCAGGTGGTGCACTGCCCGGAATCCAATCTCAAACTGGCTTCGGGGCATTGTCCCGTAGGTCGGTTGATGGACGCCGGGGTCAACGTGGCGCTCGGGACAGACGGTGCGGCCAGCAACAACGATCTGGACATGCTCGGCGAGATGCAGTCTGCCGCACTGCAGGCCAAAGGCATGAGCGCCGATGCCTGCGCCCTGCCGGCCGAGCAGGCGCTGCGCATGGCCAGTCTCAATGGCGCGCGCGCACTCGGCATCGACCACGAAACCGGCTCACTGGCCGTCGGCAAATCGGCCGACATCGTGGCGATCGACCTGTCGCAGCCGGAGACCCAACCGGTATTCCACCCGGCATCACAGATTGTCTATGCCGCCGGGCGGGAACAGGTTCAACACGTCTGGATCGCCGGACGACAGGTACTCCACAATCGCGCACTGACAACGATCGACCTCAGCCAGACGCTGCAACGGGCCGGCGCATGGCGTGACCGCATCCTGGACAACCCGGGATAATCCACCGGCCCATGCGGTGATATGTGATCCCCGGCAGCCTATAATCGGTACCCCAACCACCACCCGGGGCAATCCTCATGTGTGCAGCAGTCAACGTCGATCACGCCGAAGTCAGCAAGTTCGAACAGCTGGCATCGCGCTGGTGGGATCCCAACAGCGAATTCAAGCCGCTGCATGAGATCAATCCCCTGCGGCTCGACTATATCGACGAGCGCGCCGCGCTGAGCGGCAAAGCCGTGCTCGACGTCGGCTGTGGTGGCGGCATCCTGGCCGAGTCGATGGCTGCCCGGGGCGCCGATGTGACCGGTATCGATATGGGCGAGGCGCCACTGGAGGTCGCGCGTCTGCACCTGCTCGAGACCGGTCAGCAGGTCGACTACCGCCGCATACCGGTGGAGGAACTCGCCGTCGAGATGCCCGATCGCTTCGACATCGTGACCTGCATGGAGATGCTCGAGCATGTCCCCGACCCCGCCTCCGTGATCGCAGCCTGCGCGACCCTGGTCAAGCCCGGTGGGCAGGTCTTTTTCTCGACCATCAACCGCAATCCCAAGGCCTACCTGTTTGCGATCGTGGGTGCCGAGTACGTGCTGCGCATGTTGCCGCGGGGAACCCACGATTTCGCCAAGTTCATCCGTCCCTCCGAGTTGAGCCGCTGGACCCGCACCGCGGGGCTGGACACCGATGACATCACCGGGATGACTTACAACCCGTTGACCGGGACCTACAAACTCGACCTCCGCGATGTGGACGTCAATTACATGGTCGCGTGCGGCCGGCCGGAGTGAACCCGATTCGAAAGCCGGAAGCGGTACTCTTCGATCTGGACGGTACCCTGGCAGATACCGCACAGGACCTGGCATACGCGCTCAACCAGACCCTGCAGCACTATGGTCAGGCCACCCTGCCGTTTGAGCGGATCCGCCCGGTGGTCTCGCATGGTGGCATCGCGCTGATCAAACTGGGCTTCGGCATCCAGCCAGAAAGCCCCGGATTCGAGCAGAGACGGCAGTTTCTGCTCGATGTCTACAAAGACAACCTGTGCCGCGAGACAGCTCTGTTCCCGGGCATGACGGCGGTGCTGAGCGGTCTTGAATCCGGTCGACTCCCCTGGGGTATCGTGACCAACAAGCCGGCCTGGCTTACGGATCCGCTGATAGACGCGATGCAACTTGCGCAACGCGCCGCCTGTGTCGTCAGCGGCGACACCTGTGCCAGGCGCAAACCCGATCCACTGCCCATACTGCATGCCTGCGAATTGATCGAGTGCGAACCCTCGCGCACCTGGTATGTCGGCGATGCCGGGCGCGACATGGAGGCCGGGCGCGCGGCGGGTTGCCTGACCATCGGCGCCCTTTACGGCTACCTGCATCCGGATGATCCTCCCGCCTCCTGGAAGTCCGATCTGAACGTCGAAAGGCCCGAACAACTGCTGGAACTGCTGGACGATGACACAAAGGCCTTCTGAGACCAGCGAATGGGACTTCCCCAACGCATCGACGCCGGTGGGGTCGGCGGCCTACTATGCCGTGCGCTTCTCACCCGAACCCATGCGCCGGCGCAATGCGCTGTTGTTCGCCTGGTATCAACTCGTTCAGGCGATCACAGAACACCCGCGTGACCCCGGCGCGGCCCGCCTCAAGCTGGACTGGTGGCGGCAGGAAGTCGGAAACATCCCCCTCGACCAGGCGCGTCATCCGCTCGCCATCGAACTGCAGAAAACCGGTCTGAGCGAATCTGCATCATCCATCATGAGAGCGGTAATCGATACCGCGGACGAAGAAATCCGGACTGCCACATTGACAGACAGCGATGCGTTCGGCGCTGCCTGTCATGGTAGTCAGGGCAATCTCTTTCTGCTCCTCGCCGAGGTGGAAAACGGATCCGGATACCAGACCGAAGACTGCCTCAAACTCGGTGGCTATTGTGCAGCCATCGAGCGCATAAGGCGTCTGGCCAAGTGTCCTCAGCGTGTGCCCGAAGACCTGAACCCGCAGCACCTGCAACGGATCGACCGGTCGCAAAGGACGGCGCTGATCGAGACGCTGCTTTGCCCGTTTGAGGATACGGAGACCGCTCGCATGGAACGAGTGCCAGACTTTGCCAGGCGACTGACCGCACTGGGTCGCGCCATGCATAGTAAAATGCGCCGCCAGGGATACCCCGTCGTCGACACCCTTGTCGATCGCGCGCCAATTGCCCAACTTTGGACGGCGTGGCGCTGTCGTTAACCCCAGAGAGACTGACTGATGCACGCCGACTACCAGCCCGCAAGCAACATCCTGAAAGACCGTATCATCCTCGTTACCGGCGCAGGCGACGGCATCGGCCGCGCTGCCGCATTGGCCTATGCACAACATGGCGCCACCGTGGTGCTCCTGGGCAAGACAGTCGCCAAGCTGGAGAAGATCTACGACGAGATCGAGACTGCCGGCTGTGCGACACCCGCCATCTATCCCATGCATCTCGAAGGAGCGACACCGCATGACTATGATGAACTGGCAGACGTGATGGAAAGCAATTTCGGCCGTCTCGATGGGATCCTGCACAATGCTGCCAGCCTGCCCTACCTCAGCCGCCTCAAGGACTACGAGCAGGAAGACTGGTTCAAGGTCATGCAGGTCAATCTGAACGCACCCTTCCAGATCACCCAGGCCTGTCTGCCCCTTTTGGGAAAGTCAGAGGATGCCTGCGTCGTCTTCACCACCGACGCAGTCGGTCATCGCGGCAAGGCGTTCTGGGGGGCCTACGGCGTTTCCAAGTTCGGGATCGAG
>CAZCDY010000124.1:0-5580 GCA_964497145.1 uncultured Gammaproteobacteria bacterium | reverse complement strand
CAGCACGATCCGTGTGAACTGCATCGACCCGGGGCCGACCCGCACAGCCATGCGCAAACGCGCCTTTCCGGGTGAAGACAATGCGAGCCTCAAGACCCCGGACACGCTGGCGCCGCTTTATCTGTGGGCCATGGGTCCGGACAGCCGCGGCACCACGGGGCAGCGATTGAGCTGGGATGGTTGATCGGCCTGTCGTGACCTGATCCGGCGAATCCTGCATGCAGTCATAAAAAAGTCCCTCGCCCGCCGAAACTGTCGGTCGCAGTAGCCATGATCTCGACCCCTTTGACGTTCTCGACGCGCCGCCACCGCCCCGCTTTCTCAATCCATCAGGTCGACGTGGATACCCCGCTCTTCCAGCATTTCAGTTCGATGCTGCAGGAAACGTTGAAACGAGGGTTGCCGGCGATAGGCGCCGGAGACCACATAATCGATCGCGCCGTGGATGTGGAACGAACGCAGGTAGGCCTCGGTTCGAAAAACCTCCTTGCCCTGGTGGTCGAAAAATACCAGGCTGGGGGCGTACTGGATGCCCAGCTCGCGTGCCCACTCCCGTGCAGGCATCCCGCGCCCGTCCGGCGTCCCCAAAACCTCAGGCGACCAAAGATCGATCTGGGCAAGGTCGACGTTGCTCAGTGCAGTGGCTATCCCCTCGCGGCTCAGGATTTCCTGATGGAGTTCATCACAATCGGCACAACTGCCCTGCTCGAACAGGACCAGCAGTGGACGCCCACTGTCGCCGCGCCGATCCAGGCGCAGCGGTTCCGGCAGCGTCCCACCCAGCTGATTCAGCTTGGTATTGGCAGCAACCGGAGCAGCCGCCGCATAGAAATCACGGAAGCTGCCCTTCTTTTCATGCCTTCCGGCCACGAAGTCCAGGGCCAATTCGAACTTGTGCGGTGCGAAATAACCGTTGATGCGCAGGATGACCTTGCCCTGCTCGTCCATGAACAGCAATGTCGGTGTGTATTGCACCCGCAGTGCAGCGGCGAATCCCTTCTCGGTCGTCGCCACACCTGAGAGGTCCGCCACTTCCCGGTCACCCCACATGTTGATGGCAATCACATCGAACCCGCTACGCGTCTTCTCGGTGATCGCACGATTGCCGAAATTGTCGTTAAGCAGCTTGGCGCAATACGGACAGCCATCCTGATAGAAGTACAGCAGCACGCGCCGGCCGGCCGCGGCCGCCTCCCCGATATCCTCGCGAATATCGAGAAACGACTCTTTGAACCAGGCCGGCTTGTCGTGGTACCCGGGATTGACCATGCCCTCGCTCAGCCCGCCTTCGTGACCATCGGGCTGCGATGCACCCGCAGGCACGCCGAGAACAAAGACGAACAGGATGACCGTAATCAGTTTCATGAGTCCCCCAAATCGGTTTGCAGGGGCAGCGGATGCCAGACCTCTTCCGCTGCCAATCGCTCCAGCTTATCTAAGATGTCGGAAATCTGCCGGCGAACATGGTTCCTTGAAAATGCCGACGTTTCGACGTTTGGGAATTTCATGTGAGGAGATAAAACTGACGCCAACCAACTCATCCATAATAACTAGTTGTTTTGTATAGTATTAGTAATTTTGGCACGGATTTCGCTTCTCTATGACTGCCTTTCCAGTACACGAGAATGCAGATATGGACCCGCTTAGCTACATCAACACAGGCAACCTTGCTTTGGTCAATCCGCTCCAGGCAGAAGGTACCGTGGTACCTACAGCCCCGGAAAATCTTGGACCCCGGGTTCTCGAGCTTTCCAGCATCCTGCAGACGACACTGGATATCGGCGTACAGATCAATCTGTTCGGAAAAGAGATTCAACGCTATTTATCGGTCGATGGTCTGATCTATAGACTGCCCGAGAGCGAACAGACCATTGTCTACGGTCGCGAGGCATCCCACCGCGCCACCTACGATCTCAAGCTCGAGCAGAGTTCGCTCGGCAGCGTTCGCATCTGCCGTGAGATTCCTTTCGCGGATAAAGAGCTCGATTCTCTGGAGAACCTCTTGTGTGCCCTGGTCTATCCGCTGCGTAACGCTCTTACCTACAAGAACGCGGTCGAGCTTGCTTCACGCGACCCACTCACCGGCGTGCACAATCGCATGGCTTTGAGCAGTTCGCTGCAGCGCGAGGTCGATCTGGCACAGCGGCAGGAGTTGCCACTGTCCATGCTCGTGATCGACATCGATCACTTCAAGGCCTTCAATGACAAGCACGGTCATGCCTTCGGTGACGACGTGTTGGTCGCCGTATCACAGACGATCGCCAGCACCGTGCGCCGCAGTGATCTGTTATTTCGTTATGGCGGCGAGGAGTTCGTGGTATTGGCCAGCCATACAGGGGAAGAAGGGGCGATGCTGCTGGCCGAGCGTATTCGCGAAAACGTGGCCGCCATGCAAACAGTCCGTGGTCACGATATCGAGATCACGGTCAGTGTCGGCGTCGCTCGCCTGCAGGAAACCGAAAGCGCCGAGGTATTCTTCGAACGTGCGGACAAGGCCCTTTACTCCGCCAAGCACAATGGCCGCAACCGAAGCCTGCTGAGCTAGCCTTTTCCGCCAATGCATCCATCGTGCTGCGATGCGCAGAGAATCATCAGGGTGTTCATCCCGTGCCGGGTTCAATGCTGCAATAAAGCGATATCGAATTGGTCACGATACATAATGGCGAGCCCAATGCCTGCTGATAGCAACAAGGGCAGCCTTAGGACTCATCGCCCTGGCTCCAGTTACGTCGGTTGATTGCATAACCGTGGACCTTGCCGATGAACGGCAGCATCAACATGCCCGGCAGACGATCGACCTGCCTTGGGTCGCGATACCGGTGGATGCCGATGGTCATACCCTCGTGCCCCTCCCGGGGCTGATCCCGGTAGGTGCCGAACAGCCGGTCCCAGATCGACAGATTGAAGCCGAAGTTGGAGTTGGCCTCGTCGTCCTCCACCGAGTGATGCACCCGGTGCATATCCGGTGTCACCACCACCCAACGCAGCAAGCTGTCCAGTGCCTTGGGCAGGCGCACATTGCCGTGATTGAACATGGCCATACCATTGAGGATCACCTCGAAGACGACTACCGCGACAACGGTTGGCCCGAGCACCATGATGGTGACGAACTTGATGAGCATGGAGAGCACGATCTCGATCGGGTGGAAACGCGCACCAGTGGTGAGATCGTAGTCCAGGTCTGCATGATGCACCCGGTGCAGCCGCCACAGCACAGGCACTGCGTGCACCATCACATGCTGCAACCAGATCACGAAATCCAAACCGATAACTGCGATAGGTATGGAAAGCAGTGGCGGCACCTGGAAGTGATTGAGCAATCCCCAGCCCTGGGTGGTGGTAATAGCCGCCATGCCGACCGCTGCTGCGGGAAACAGCAGGCGCAGCAAAATCGTGTTGAAAACCACCAGGCCCAGGTTGTTTGCCCAGCGTACGGCTCTGGAAACCGTCAGCGCACGACGTGGTGCCACCAGCTCCCACGCGGCCATCACGACGAAGATGCCGAGAAAGAAAGAGAGACGGATGCTGATCTCGTGCGTTTGTACAAAGGTGTCCAAGAGATCGCTCCGAGCCGCTCTGTGCAGGCCGCCATCGGTGACGCGGCAGCTATACTGGCGTGAATAGACGCCACAACATTCTACCGATTGGTTGAATGTATAATCCGGATGGAAAGCGATGTCAAGAAGTCAGAAACCCAAACAGGCCCTGTTCGAGCACCTGGCATCGGTGGCACGCGCGTTCGGCAGTGCGGTTCGCCTGGAGCTGCTCGACTTCATGGCCCAGGGCGAGCGCAATGTCGAGGAACTCGCTGGCGCGGCGGGACTTTCCATCGCGAATACGTCCAAGCACCTGCAGCAGCTCAAGTCCGCCGGTCTGGTCGAGGCACACCGCGACGGCAAACGCATATTTTATCGGCTCTCGGATGACCGGGTACTGGATGTGATCCGCGATCTGCGAGTACTCGCCGAAGCCCATCTCGACCAGGTAGGCGAGCTTGTATCAAGCTACCTGAGCAGCCGAGATGCCCTGGAGCCGGTGCCGGCCTTGGAACTGCTGGAGCGGGCCCGCGACGGGCTGGTGACTGTCATCGACGTCCGTCCGCCGCGAGAGTATGCGCAAGGACACATCGCCGGCGCACTGAACATCCCGCTGGAAAAACTCAAACAACGCCTGAAGGATCTGCCGCAAAATCGCGAAGTCGTCGCCTACTGCCGTGGCCCCTGGTGTGTGCTGTCATACGAGGCCGTGTCACAGCTGCGCAACGCAGGGATCGCGGCGCGTAGACTGGAAGACGGGCTCCCCGAATGGAGGCGGGCAGGATTACCGGTCGATTCCGAACAGGCGAACGCCCGCGAGCCCTCAGATGGATGACCGCGCCCCAACTCCGGTCGGACAGTCTGTCGCCAATGAACAACTCCCGCATTGCGGGGCCTTGCGGCAGACTGCCTTGGCGTGCATCACGATCAATGCATGATACTGCTGAAAGAGATACACATCGGCAACCAGCGCCTGTTCGAATCCGGAACGCAGGTCCTCATAACTTTCATCACCACGCGCCAGACCGTAACGCTGCAACAAACGTCGGGTATAGGTGTCGATCACGAACACCGGACGATCCAGGGCGTAGAGGAGGATATCGTCGGCCGTTTCCGGCCCGACGCCGTTAACCTGCAACAGGGCCTCACGCTGAGCACCGAGATCGCGCCCTGCAAATTCATCCAGGCCACCCTCCCGAGACAAAAAGGCGCATAGATTACGCAGCCGTTTGGCCTTGATGTTGTAGTAGCCGGAGGGACGGATGACCTCAGCCAGGATATCGTGATCCGTAGCCATCAAAGCGGGCAGCGACATCAGGCCGGCCGCCTTCATCCGCTCGATAGCCTTCTCGACATTGGACCAGGCAGCGTTCTGGGTGAGCACGGCACCGACCACTACCTCGAACGCAGAATCGGCCGGCCACCAGGGCTGCTCACCATAGACGACCCGCAGCGCGTCATAGAGATCGCGCAGCGACTGAGCTGCAGGTTGCGTAGACACTAGCGGCGCTTTTTGTTCTTCCACGGCGAGGGCACGGCCTCGGCTTTCTTCTTCACCGTTCGTTTGATGAGGCTGCCCCAGGGGCGATCGGCCTTGAGTCCGACGACGTCCAGCAGGGCACGGCGCTCCTCGCGATCGAGCTCGCGCCATTGGCCCACCTTCACGCTGCTGTCGAGGATGATCGGGCCGTAACGGACCCGTTTCAGGCGCGAGACCGTGGCACCGACCGCCTCCCACAGACGTCGCACCTCGCGCTTGCGTCCTTCCATGATCACCAGATGGAACCAGTGGTTACTGCCCTCCCCACCGGAATCGACCACGTCCTCGAAACGCGCGGGTCCATCATCCAGTTCCACGCCGGTCACCAGTTGTCGAACCATGGCATCAGTGACCCGGCCATTGACGCGCACGGCATACTCGCGGGCTATCTGGGTTCGCGGATGCATCAACCGGTTCGCCAGTTCACCGTCATTGGTGAACAACAGCAGGCCGGCACTGTTGACATCGAGACGCCCAACGGCAATCCAGCGACCGAACGGCAGG
>CAZCDY010000123.1:9738-11393 GCA_964497145.1 uncultured Gammaproteobacteria bacterium | reverse complement strand
AGACGCTCGCAATGCGCCTGAACCGGCTGCCACACGGCCGGGTCCCTGGTGTTGTTGTCGATCACCAGGACCTCATAGTCCGGGTAATCGAGTCCGGCCAGGGCGTCCAGTGTCTGCATCAGCATTTCGGGCGGCTCGTTGTACGCCGGGACATGCACCGATACCTTCGGCAACAGGTGATCCGGGAGGGCCTTTGGCAGCGTTGGACGGCGCGACTGTTTCAGCCACAGGGCCTCGGCCCATTCATGCGCCTCGGCCAAAAGCACCAGGATGACACCCAGGGCCGCGACGCACAGGGCCACCCCGACCGCGAGCATCACAGGGGTCATGTATTCCAGGGTGAAATCGTAGAGCAACCAGACCACGAAAGTCGCGATGGCATAGGCGACAAAGGCGAGAAAGCCCCGTCCGCCGGATGAGAGCCCCGCGCTGTCACGAAACAGCAGGGCCAGGATCAGAATCGACAGGCCGACGCTGATCGCGGCAAGACTGAACCAGTTGGGCACGGGCACTACCGGCGAAGTAAAGGCGAACTTGGGCTCGCGGTCCGTGTCGAATACGCCCCAGTGTGCGCCGACGTCGCCCTCGATCTGGCGCTTCCAGGGCTGGTCGAAGGCCTCCATCAGATAGTAGGTAAGCCCCTCACGCTCGGCCATGGCGAGGAAACGACGCAGGAACTTCGCCTGGTTGGCCAGGCTCGCTACCGCCTCTTTTCGCGTCCTTCCCTTGCTGGGCCAACCCACCTCGGAGATCACGATCTCCTTGTCGGGGTAGGCCTCCTTGAGGCGCTGGTACCGATTGAGCACGTGACCCACGGCATTGTCGACCGAGATACCTTCCCAGTAGGGCAGCATATGCACCGCAATGAAATCGACATGCTCGACCAGCTCCGGGTGTTTGAGCCAGAGATGCCAGGGCTCAGCCGTACTGACCGGGGCCCAGACCGACTGCCGGACCCGCTCGAGGTGCGCGATCATCTGCTCTACGGTCTGATCCTCACGCAGGATGGCCTCGTTGCCGACGATTACACGGACAATCTGTTTGTGGTTCTCGCGATATACCTCGATCAGCTTGGCCAGCTCGGCATCGTTGAAGTCGTCCTGGTCCGTGATCCATGCGCCCAGCGTGACATTGAGGCCATGCGCACCTGCCAATCGCGGCACCTGGCCCAGGATCGACTGCACCGTGTAGGTGCGGACCGCATGCGCATCCCCCGACAACAGCGCCAGATCCTCGTCGATCTCCGCAATACCCGGATATTCGGCACCGCCCGGTTTCTGCTCACCGCGCATCGGTGAAAAGGAAAAGCCCTCGACCTTGGCTGGCCAGGGGGGCTCGATGTCGGGGCGGTTGACCATGCCCCACAACAGCACCGTCAGGGCGCCCATCAACAGGGCGATCAGGACGCCGGCACGGTTCATTTTTCTTTTCCCTAGAAATATTAGCAAACGCTAATCTTACTCCTGCGGACAGATACCGTACAGCACCAGATCCTACTTCCATGAACCGCATCACAGGGGCGGGCAGCATCTGTCTTGTGCTGCGACCCGAATCAGGCCCGCTGGCTTGTCCGTGTCCACCCGGACATTCTTCGACGGCAGCGGACGGGTCTTCTAGAATTTCAATTTCTTTTTTATCACGAAGAACCCTATATT
>CAZCDY010000123.1:6657-9728 GCA_964497145.1 uncultured Gammaproteobacteria bacterium | reverse complement strand
CATCAGCATGCCGCTGACCGCCAGGAATCCCAGGGCAGCGGCATAGACATCGGTGCCGACGAGGCCTACCGGGCGCGGGTGGCGGCGTTCAGACGACGCGAGGTTGCAAGATGATCCAGGGGTATCGCACCATTTTTGCCTCGGTATCCGCAGCTTCATGGCGCCGAGCATGTTCGACATAAACCTGGATTCATCACCACTGAGCGGCGCCCTGAAACAGGACTCGGTCTCGGCCAAAACGCGAGTTATCTTTATCCTGTCACTCACGTCAGGAATCCGCCATCAGTCCGGCTCTCAGCCACCGCCTGCGGCCGTTCCTTTCCGACCCACGCTCTACGATGCTGTTATCAGCGGCCATTGCATGTCGTGCCTGGTGGCCTGTCGCGCTCATGTCTATCATGCGGGTGTCCTGTCCGTGTGCATGGGGAAGATGCTACCCAGCAGGCCGCTGGGACTTTTCGCTTAGACGGCCATTCGTTTGCCCGGTGGGGGCAATGTGGCCCGCGAGTACGAGGAATGCAGCGTCGAAGCCGAAACCGAGGGAGGTTTGTCTATTCGGCAAAGACTACGGTTTTTAGGCCCCTTGAAATGCGGTTGCGCCGTATTGCCGGCACCTATCGTGTCGTTCGGAAATTTCAATTTCTTTTTGATCACGAAGAACCCTATATTCGAACCCGTGATATCGACCCATAAAAATGGCGCGATGCATGCAGCCTGGATACGCGCCCTGTCGTGACAAGCCGACCACGTGCCAACTGGAGTAAACGATGACCAAGGCTTTCCTTATCTCACCCGAGCAAAAATCGGTCGAACCGATCGAGCTATCCGACGAGAACGAAATAAAGACACTGATCGGCTTCGAGACCATCGAGTCCGACGCGGTTGGCAGCGCCGGCGACCGCCTGTTTTTCGATGAAGAGTGTTTTATCCGCGGCACAACGGGCCGTTTTCAGATCGACAAGCTGATACCGGTCGCCGGCAAAGGTGTCGTGGTCGGCACGGCGAACGATGGCGCCGCGCTGGCTGACGTGCAGATCGGCATCGACGATCTGCGTCGCCGCGTGACTTTCCAATGACCCGCCCTGGAAACTTAAGGTAGCCGGAGCTAATCCCGCGGCGTCAGGGTAAGTTGATCCCGCTGGTCATCGAGGGTCATGCGATACAGCCCGAGAACGTTCATGCCAAGCAGTCCATTGGCTCCCAACAGGGCGTCTTGTATGAATGCAACCTCCACGTCCGCAATCTTTTGATTACCCAGGCGAACAGCGGTGAGAACCCCGAATTTGGCTTGCACTTTCCCTTTGGCCGTTTGAACCATACGATCTGCCAAAGCATCCTGCGACAGACCCAGCCCGTCCGCCATGGACATTGGGAGGACGATCACACTGGCACCGGTATCGATCATCAGCGCAGTTCGAAGCTCAGTTTTGCCAAGACCAAGTAACGTAACATCGACCACATGATGCCGCCCTGTGCGCCGTGTTTTCAGTATGGTGTCCCTTGGCGGTGGCGGCACCCATCGCTTCTTTCCCAGCACGATCAACTTGTTTTCCGCCATCACGTAGTTATATGCGCCAAGCAATTCGCTCAGCTGCTGCGATGATGTACCGGTGACGGGTTTCGCTGGCACATCCTCGAGTCTGCTCAAGCCAACCAGGCTGATACCGCTTTGCTCAGCAAGCGCCTCCACCTGGGCAGCGAGATTCCGATACGAAGGGAAATCTCCGGATCCAGCGCTTGCAGCCCCCGAGGCAGCCAACAGACAGAGCGCCTGCATAACCATCGAGGTGCACCGGGATCTGAGCAATCGCACCAGCATTGCCAGGGTTCACTCCTTGCCAAAGTCACTTTACGCAAGATACCGGAAAAGCAGCAGATCGACCCGTATCCGACCCAAACTCCACGCCGAATGTAATCTGCGACTGGCTTGCCCGCTTGATCTACCGCTCCGAAATGCTCGCTGCAAAAAGGGTCAATCCGCATATCCGGCCGCGCGGCCTGCCCGGCGATGCACTCACCGAGGTCACCATCGAGTAGGTCAAATATTGCGGTAGCGTGTGCTTATGCCGGCCCTGCTGCAAACAGGAGTTTGCTAAAGCGGTTCCAGCCTCGGCCGATAGGAAAGAGGATATGGGCCTGGAACGGAGCGGTAGTTGCAGTCATGAAGTCGATCAAGACAATCTGTGCTTTGGCAATCTTCTGGATCGCCATCCCGGTCTCCGCAGGAGCGGCAAGCACCCATGTCCCCATGGCATTGAAAGATTCCAAGACATTCTACGTTTCAGGCTGGATAGCCGGCACCGAACCGACCGAGTTCATGGTCGACACGGGCTCCAGCTACCTGACAATCAACCAGGTTACGCTGAAGAAGCTCATGGCTCATGGCCGGGTGGACTATCTGCGCGATCTGGTTGCCGTGCTAGCCAACGGTGACGAATTGACGATGCCCGTATACCGGATTCCCCGGATTATTCTGGGCAACAGCTGCGAATTGCAGGATGTGGAGGCCGTCGTATTTCCGGGGAACACCCGGCAGATTCTCGGGCTGAGCGTGTTGCGCAAGGCCGCCCCATTCATGTTCTCGATCGACCCTCCTGAACTTCGACTGAGCAACTGCAGCCAGAAACTGAGTCAGACCGGCCTGTAATATCCCGGACCCGCAGACGAATACCCTGTCTACCGGCCCGAGATACCCCTAAGTCGAACGACCTACTTGTCCATTTCCGATGTGGATTTCTCCTCCAAGGCGCTGAACTCTGCTCGTTCCAGCTGGCCATCCTGATTCACATCGATGGCGGTCCAGCTCTCGACCAATGTCGGGTCAACCGCGGCCTCTTCGCTGGAGATCATGCCGTTGCCATCGGTGTCCAGCTGCGTGAATTGGTCAGTCTCTCCAGCCAAAGCGCTTGCAGCGAATGCAAATGAAGCAACGAAGGCCGACGTAGCGATCAGATCTGTGACTTTCATGAATTTCTCCTCACCCAATTTATGCAGGTCGTGGTCACGGCCTGTGGACAAAGTAGACACCCGAACCGTCATTCGAAACTTTCGATACGATCACACTTCCTATT
>CAZCDY010000123.1:0-6557 GCA_964497145.1 uncultured Gammaproteobacteria bacterium | reverse complement strand
TTGGTCCACCAGAATTCGCAAGAGGCAAGGCTCCCCCGGGTTCAAGTTTCCAAGCCGCAGAGCGGGCTGCGGTTTGTTGATAGACTTTGCGGCAGGCATGCCCCTCGATCTAACGGCAGCCGTGGCCAGCGGGATGTGGGTTCGAGCGAAACGGGCACCCCGCGCCAGCTCGAGACAACACATGGCCACCACCTGACCGGGCTCGTACGGACTGCGCGCTCAAAACGTAACTAACTGATTGAAATGCCCAATACAGCAGAAAACCCAACAAATACTGGCGTGAGCAAAGACCCTCACACCCCGATGATGCGCCAGTATCTGGGCATCAAGGCCGATCACCCCGGGCGCCTGCTTTTCTATCGCATGGGCGATTTCTACGAGTTGTTCTTCGATGACGCACGCCGCGCGGCCCGGCTGCTGGACATCACTCTGACGCATCGCGGCAAATCCGGCGGCGAACCCATCCCCATGGCCGGTGTGCCCTACCACGCCGCCGAGGCCTACCTCGCCAAGCTGGTGAAACTGGGCGAATCGGTTGCGATCTGTGAGCAGATCGGCGACCCGGCGACGAGCAAGGGCCCGGTCGAGCGCCGGGTCATGCGCATCGTCACCCCCGGCACAGTGAGCGACGAAGCGCTGATGGACGAACGCAGCGACAACCTGCTGGCCGCACTGCTGCAGGGCGCAGGGCGGTTCGGGCTGGCCTGGCTCGACCTCACCGGCGGCCGCTTCCATGTCCAGGAACTGGATGCGGAGGATGCCCTGGCAGGTGAGCTGGAGCGCCTTCGGCCGGCCGAACTCCTGTTGCCGGAAGACCAGGCGCCACCGCCACAGGCGGGCGATGAAGGTGGCATCACGCATCGCCCAGCCTGGCATTTCGATCACGACAGTGCGGTGCGCCTGCTCAACCAACAGCTTGGCACCCATGATCTCAGCGGCTTCGGTTGTGCGGGCTTGCCGCTCGCGATCGGTGCCGCCGGTGCACTGCTGCAATACCTTTCCGATACCCAACGCAGCGCCCTGCCCCACATCACCCGGCTGCAGGTCGACGATCACGAAGACGGCATCATCATCGATGCCGCCACGCGACGTAATCTGGAGCTGGTCGAGGCAGCCTCCGGCAAACGTCAGCACAGCCTGGCCGGTCTGCTCGACAGCACCGCGACCCCGATGGGCAGCCGCCTGCTGCGACGCTGGATCAGCCGCCCCCTGCGTAACCAGGCCACGGTGCGTGAGCGCCATGCAGCCATCGCCTGCCTGCTCGAGTGTCACCTGGTCGAGTCGACCCAGGATCAGCTGCGCAGTATCGGAGACATCGAACGGATCCTGGCCAGGGTGGCCCTCAAGACCGCGCGTCCACGTGACCTCGCGGTGTTGCGCGACAGCCTGTCCAGCCTCCCGGCACTGCAGGCCGGCCTGGGCGATGTCGAAGACCCCGGTCTGCAGGCTCTTGCAGCCGACATCGCCGAACACCCCGAGACGCTCGACCTGCTGTGCCGTGCGATCCTCGAAAACCCACCGGTAGTATTGCGCGATGGTGGGGTGCTGGCGTCCGGCTTCGACAGTGAGCTGGACGAGCTGCGCAATCTGTCGCAGAACGCCGACCAGTTCCTGGTCGATCTTGAACAGCGCGAACGCGAGCGTACCGGCATCGACACGCTCAAGGTCAGCTATAACCGCGTGCACGGTTATTACATCGAGATCAGCCGCAGTAAATCGGACCAGGCACCCGGCGATTACATCCGCCGCCAGACACTCAAGGGCGCCGAGCGTTTCATCACCCCGGAACTCAAGGCCTTCGAGGACAAGGTGCTGTCGGCACGCGAGCGCGCACTGCAACGCGAGAAGATGCTTTACGAGCAGCTGCTCGAATCGCTGATGCCTCCCCTGCCGGCGCTGCAACACAGCGCGGACGGCATCGCACGCCTCGACGTACTGAGCTGCTTTGCCGAACGCGCCCAGCGCCTCGATCTTTGCCGTCCCAGCTTTCGCGACGGCCCCGGACTCGACGTCAGTGGCGGACGTCACCCGGTGGTGGAACAGGTCAGCGAGTCACCCTTCGTGGCCAACGACCTCATGATGGACGAGCAGCGCAACATCCTGATCATCACCGGCCCGAACATGGGCGGCAAATCCACCTTCATGCGCCAGTCGGCCCTGATCGTGCTGATGGCCTATGCCGGCTGTTACGTACCCGCGGCCAGCGCGGAACTGGGACCGTTCGACCGCATTTTCTCGCGTATCGGCGCATCCGACGACCTGGCCGGCGGGCGCTCCACCTTCATGGTCGAGATGCAGGAGACCGCCAACATCCTGCACAATGCCAGCGAGAGATCACTGGTGCTGATGGACGAGATCGGACGCGGCACCAGCACCTTCGACGGACTGTCGCTGGCCTGGGCCTGTGCGGTTGAACTGGCGACCAGGATCCGCGCTTTTACCCTGTTCGCCACCCACTACTTCGAACTCACCACATTGCCGGACGAACACCCGGGTATCGTCAATGTACACCTGGATGCGGTCGAGCACGGTGACGGCATCGTATTCCTGCACTCGGTGCGCGACGGCCCGGCAAACCAGAGCTATGGCCTGCAGGTTGCCGCGCTTGCCGGTGTGCCGCGCAAGGTGATCGACCTGGCACGCAGACGTCTGCGTGAACTCGAACAGGCGGCACAGAGACACGCACAGGCAGAGTCCAACCAGCTGTCGCTGTTCCAGGAATCTGCCGAGGCGGAGCAGCCCAATGGCCCTGATGCGCTGCGCGAACGCCTGGCCGATCTCGACCCCGACCAGATGACCCCGCGCCAGGCGCTGGATGCGCTTTACGAACTCGCGGCATTGCGCGATGCTGACTGAAGAAAAACTCTGCCTATCAGGGGATCAACGATGACCTTCGTCGTCACCGAGAACTGCATCAAGTGCAAATACACCGATTGTGTCGCGGTCTGCCCGGTGGACTGTTTTCACGAAGGGCCAAACTTTCTCGCCATCGATCCCGACGAGTGCATCGATTGTGCGCTTTGCGAGCCCGAGTGTCCGGCAGAGGCCATCTTTGCCGAAGACGATGTACCCAAGGAGCAACAGCATTTCACCGCGCTGAATGCCGAACTCTGTGCCAACTGGCCGGTGATAACCGAGCAGAAACCACCGCCTGAAGATGCGCAGGAATGGGATGGCAAGCCGGACAAGCTGAAACTGCTCGAACGCTGACGCTCAGGTACGCGGCCGCGCCAGGATGATACTGATATTGTCGTTGCCGCCGGCACCGAGTGCCGCATCGGTCAGGGCCTGCGCCTGCGCTTCCAGGTCGCCCTCGGCATCTCGCAGGATCTTGGCGATGATGCTGTCGGGCACCAGATTGTGCAGACCGTCGCTGCAGAAAAGATAGGTATCGCCGGCCTCCAGCACCGCATCGCCGACATCGACCTCCGCCTGCTGCCCCATGCCAAGGCTGCGCGTAAGGATATTGTCACGCACCCCGCCCTCGCGCGCAGCGCTGCGATTGAGAAACACGCCATCGTCGATTACCTGCTGGATCAGCGAATGATCCCGGGTCAAACGGCGAATGCGGCCATAGCGCACACGGTAGAGGCGTGAATCACCGACATGGGCATAAAACACACGTCCCTCGCGAAATATCGCCAGGACCACGGTAGTGCCCATACCCTTGAGCTCTGGGTGCTTTGCCGACTTTTTCAGCAGAGCCCGGTTGGCAAACTCCGCCGCCTCGCCGACCCGCATCAGACTCTCCATATCGTCGGCCCGGTCTTCCCGTTGCCCCGGCAACAGGGCGTCAACTACGGCCTGCACCGCAATACGGCTTGCCACCTCGCCGCCACGATGACCGCCCATGCCGTCGGCCAGCACCAGGAGCCCGAGATCGCCGTCTGCATGTATCCAGTCCTGATTGCGCGAGCGCACCAGACCGACATGGCTGCGTACCGCAACATCCATTGCTTGTATCGCCATAAAACGACTCAGCGATCAGTAGTAGGGTGAGACCCGCCGGACCGCAACTGTCCGCCTGCGGTCAGCCGCCGGTTTGCGCGCGGCGCTCATCCAGCGCCTTGCGCAGCTTGTGCGCCGGCACATAGCCCGGCACCATTTCACCGCCCTCGAGAATCAGCGCCGGCGTACCCGTCACGCGCATGGTCTGCCCGAGTTCGTAGTGTGCCTCGACAGGGTTCTCGCAAGTCCTGGTCTCGACGTCCTGGCCAGACTTTGCCTTGTCCATGGCAGCCTTGCGGTCGTCCGCACACCAGACCGACACGGCTTTCTGATAAGAGTCACTGCCGATGCCGGCGCGTGGATAGAACAGGTAACGGATACGGATTCCCTCTTCGTTGTATCTGTCCATTTCCGCGTGCAGCTTGCGACAGAAGCCGCAATCGATATCGGTAAACACGGTAACCGTATCCTTGGCATCTTCGGGTCCGAAGATAACCATCTGATCCTCTCCGACCTTGGCCAGGGCCGCCATCTTCAGCTCGGACAGGCGCGCTTCGGTAATCTCAGTGCGCGTCTCCAGATCGATTATCTTGCCCTGAATCAGATAACGTCCGTCGGCCGTGAGGTAAACCAGCCGCCCACCAAAAGTCACCTCATACAGGTTGTCCAGCGGCGTAGCGCGAATCTCGTCCGGTTGAATACCGGGTAACAGGATCTTCAGCGAATTACGAATCTTGTCTTGGACATCCTGGCTGACCTCTTGCGCTTGGGCGCTAACTGCCAGCAGGAGAGAACACAGGGCGAAAGCAAATATTTTCATGATGTTAGGAATTAGTCCCGAAAATTGATGTATTGCAGCGGCAGACCGAAATCCGCCTTCTTGAGCAGGGCGATCGCGGTCTGGAGGTCGTCACGCTTCTTGCCACTGACACGGACCTGCTCGCCTTGAATCTGCGCCTGGACCTTGAGTTTCGCGGCCTTGATGTCCTTGACGATCTTGCGCGCGGTATCCGTATCGATTCCCTGTCTGATGGTGACCGCCTGACGTGCACGATTATTCGCGGTCTCCGGCTTCGCCATATCCATGCAGCCGATATCCACCGAGCGCTTCACCAGCTTCTTGTGCAGGATATCCATCATCTGCTCGAGCTGAAATTCATTTTCGGCCTGCAGATTAACTACCGCTTCATCCAGGCTGAACCGGGCATCGCTGCCCTTGAAGTCGAAGCGAGTACCGACCTCGCGATTGGCCTGATCGGTGGCATTGCGCACCTCCTGCAGGTCGACCTCGGAGACGACATCAAATGAAGGCATGAGTGGCTCCCAAACAAATCCGTGGCAAGGCTATCACATGGCGCCACCGGATTTGTGCCCGACGATCACGAAATCCGCCTGAATCTCATCGCGAACCTGCAGGGCGCCACCGAGCACCGAAAAAGGCTGGATGCCGAAATCACTCTGTCGAACCGTCAAAGTGCCCGATATCCGGGCCTCCGCCTCCCGCACTTCGACCTTGACCGGTGTCTTGTAGCTTCGATTGATGCCGCGCACGCTGACGTACACCTCGGTCACCGGCGCGGGGGCAGCGAGATTTTCGATCCGTGCAAGCACGCGCACCTCAGGCCAATCGGCCGCATCCAGGACCTTTTCGCCCAACATGTTTCGGCGCGTACCCGCGACGGCACCCATATCGGTTTGTTGTACAAAATCGTCACCGGCGCGCATGCGGGCCGCCGCGTCGTCCACGACAATCCCCGCTACCCCGAAGGCCAATTCGGCCAGACCACCGCCAGCCTCCAGCTGTTTGAGACTGCCACTCAGGTCCGTTGGCTCGAGGACATGGTTGTGACCAAGATGGGCGAGCCTACCACCGCGGTAAACCCGTATGACGATGCGGCTCTGCCCCGTATCCAGCGGCATCGCCCGACCCTTCTCCAGTGCCCATCGTGGCGGCGGATCCTGTTCACCGGTAACCACGGAGCGCGCATCGGACGTGTGCGGTTCCGGGGCACTGCAGGCGGACAGCAGCAGCACCGCCAGGCAGGCGGAAAGAACGACGTACCCGACCCGGTCAATGCCCATCACTGCCCCACGCCAGGTCGAAGAACACCACCACCTCGGCGGCCACAGAAATATCGTCGCCGGGCCCCACCCCAAACCAACGCCGGTCCAGCGTGACCTCGCCCGTCATCCGAAGTCCCTGAGGGCCTGATTGCCAGGAAAAAGGCACAGCGATCGGCCGCCTGATCCCTTTGATGCGCAGTTCTCCCCGCGCGACATAGCCCCCCTGCGGCGCAGGCCGAACCTCTTGCGTGCGAAAACTCGCAACCGGGTGTGCAGCTGTATCGAACCACTCCGTCAGCCGCATCTCCGCGTCCCGGTCGGCGTTGCCGCTGTCGATAGCGGTCATGACGACCTCGACCGCAAACCCGGTCGGCTGTCGTTCCGGACTGAGCTGCGGAACCACCGAAAAATCGCCGAAGTGCGCCTCGAACGGCTCACCCTCCACGCTGGCACGGAAACCAAAGCCGCCTTCCGTCATGCGGCCGGCCTGCTGCGCCTGTCCCCCGGGAGCGAGCGACAACATCAGCAACGTAATCATCCACCTG
>CAZCDY010000122.1:0-11411 GCA_964497145.1 uncultured Gammaproteobacteria bacterium | reverse complement strand
CCTTCCGGGAGTGGTTTGACCTGATGGGCGTGCAGCGCCACCTGAAGGCGGCCGGCATATTTGCCCGACTGAACCATCGCGACGGCAAGTCTGGTTACCTCGCCGATATTCCGCGCACCCTGGGCTATATCATCGAGGTCGGTCAGCGCAGGCCGTCGATGCGAGCGCTCGCGGATCTTGTCGAGCAACGGGTGTTGCCGCAACTCTGATCCGCAGGTACCGTGGGCCTGCGTGCCGGGGCAGCCCCGGCGGGCGCAGAAAGACTGGTGACGATTTTCAGGCTTTTCGTGGCGGGTTATGTTTCGTTCCTGAAATGGTGTCAGAAAAATTGACAATGTGCGCAGGGCCTCGGCTTGGCCGCCGGTTTGGTACCTTGTTAAACAAGCACATAGGTGCTTGGCATTAAAAGTGCTTGTTTTTGCATGTATTCAGGAGAGTAGTGGCGATGGCGGCTCACGAAGAAAAAATTTCGGACAAAAGGCGCAAGTTGTTCAAAGCACTTTCGGCTGCGCCGGTGGTGATGACGTTGCGCCCGGGTTCGGCGCTGGCCAACCAGAGCGCGTATCAGTGCCTGGATCTCCAGGGGGCGACGCCGACCAATTTTCACGTGACCGACCCCGGATGCGCTGAAGGCGCGACCTGCTACGGTTACTTCCAGCGGCCTTACTGGGACCCGGCCGACGGTTCGGGTACTGCCATACAGGATAAAACGTGTCCGGGGGCGGTGGCCGGTATTATTGTCAAGACGCGGCTCGATACTTTCTTCAATCTGCAGCACCAGGACGTTAGCAGCATGGTGAGGCAAAACACCAACGGGACACTGGACCTGCTGGATGACGACGGGGATGCCTGCTTGACCGGTATCACCAGACGCGACGGTCTGTTTCTGATCTTGGGTGAACCGCTGGATGAGGCCGGGTTGCCCGTTTCGGGCAGTTCGGATGCGGCCGTGGACTATCAGCCTCTGGGGGTCTATCCGGAATTTCTTCAGACCGACGGCGTCAATCAAGGGATCACGGGGACCTGCATGGCCTCTGTCTCGGGTGCGGTTCCACCACGCTGGAAGCTTTCCCAGGGATGATCCTGGATGCGCCGGCAGGCGCAGGCGCCGATCTTCGATCGTGGCGCCGGGTGTCGGTTGACTGTCCGGAATGCTCTTACGACGGGCATACGACCATCATGTTCGACCCGTCCAGTGGCGAGACCCACTTTCTGAGTCCGCTCCCGAACCTCGTTTTGGCTCACCTTTCCGTTGAATACCTCGCCTTCGGGCAATTGATCCAGGAACTCGCCGGGGAATCGCCGGATGGGCTTGGCGGTGACTCCTTGACGGCGATAGCTGCAACCTTGGACTTCCTCGAAGGCGCTGAGCTTGTAGAATCGCAGGTTCTATGAGCGGAGTAGGGCGGGCTTGCGCCAGCGCCAGGTCTATTGTCTGAACAGAAACTGATACTCGATGCGGGACCTTTTCGGGTAGGTGTGCGTTCATCCGACCAGGGGTTTCTCGACACCCTGAGCTTTTTTTATCGCGACAGCGTGCGCCATGACGGGCCGCACGTGGTCGACTATGAGATCAGGGTTTTCCGCCCACTCAATCTGCGGCGACTGGTACGACCGCAGGTCCTGTTCGAGATCGACGGTATGCGGGTATTCGATCCGCAGCCGCTGGAAAACGCTTTCCCGCTGTATGAATGGGGACTCAACTGGTGCATCGCCACCAGCGCCCACCGCTATCTGATGCTGCACGCGGGTACCATTGCCTTCGGTGACTCTGCGATGATATTTCCCGGCAACCCGGGCTCTGGCAAAAGTACCCTTTCCGCCGCGCTCAGTCTCAGCGGCGCGCGACTTTTGTCGGATGAATTCGGCCTGCTGCGACCGGAGTCGAGGGACCTGGTGGCGATGCCACGAGGTATCCCGCTCAAAAACGCCTCGATCGAGGCCATCATTGAATTCGACAGCGCCGCTCCGCTGGGGCCTACCTACCCCAAGACCCGCAAGGGCCGCGTGCGTCACCTGCGCCCGGATGCCGCGAGTCAGGCAGGTCAGGCGGTGCCGGCGAGGCCGAGATGGCTGATCTTCCCAAAGTATCGTGCCGGTGCAGAGGAGGATTTGCAGCCGCTGGACAAGACGGAGGCCTTCAGGCAGTTGGCCTTCAACTGTTTCAACTACAAGCTGCTGGGTGAAACCGCGTACCGTGCCGCGAGTGAACTTGTCGGGCAGGTCGATTGCTACCGATTCAGCTTCAGCCGACTCGACAAGGCGGTCGAGCAGCTGACGGCGCTGGCGCGGGCTTAGCGACAGTATGGCCGGGGAAAATCGATGAATCTGCTCAATCAGCTGTTGCACGATCCCCCCTCCGTCCGCCGGTGGGATGTCGAGCGCTGGAACCGTTTTCTGCCTCTGGCGCGTCGGGCGCGGATACTTGGTCGCTGCTATCGGTTGTTCGAACAACATGGCTTGCTCGAGGTCGTGCCCGGGCGCCTGCAGGATCAGATGCAAGGCGCCCTGGTGCAGACGCGTTATGTGCAGACGCAGGCACTGCGCGAACTTCGGCAGGTGGGGCGCGTGATGAATCAGGCCGGTATCCCATTGATGGCGCTAAAGGGTGTGGCCTATCTGGTGGCATCCCTGCCACCGCACCGCTGGCGCAGCCTCTCGGATATCGATCTGCTGGTGCGTGAACAGGACATCGACAGGGCAGAGCGGGCGTTGCAGCAGTCGGGCTGGGCCCCAAGCGGTGAGTTCGACAGCTACGATAGGCATTATTATCGCGACTGGATGCACGAGGTGCCGCCGCTGCTGCATCACAGTCGCGAGACGGAGGTCGATATACACCACAACCTGGCGCCGCCGGTCAGTCGCATCCGCATCAACGCCGCCTTGTTGTGGGATCGATCAATCGGCGTGACCGACCCCAATGGTCAGTCGGTCCGCATTCTGGGGCCGGCGGATTTGCTGCTGCACAACGCGGTACACCTGTTCATGAATGATGAGCTGCGCGGCGGCCTGCGTGATGTGGTGGATTTCCGCGACCTGTTCGAACACTTTCTGCAACAGGATAACGGGTTCGACCGCGATCTTCTGGTTCGCGCACGGGAGCTCGGTTGCGGGCGCCCCCTGTATTACGCGGTGAGCAGCGCGCAACGCCTGGCCGGGCTGGCGCCCGCTAGCGGGTTTCTGAACGAGGTTGAACGCTACGCCCCTGCCTATCCGGTCGGCCGATTCATGGCCTGGTTGATAGAGCAGGCGCTGGCGCCGCAGCGGCTGGGCCTGAAGCGCAGTGCATTCGCCAACCAGCTGTTGTTCGTGCGCTCACACTGGATCAGGATGCCGCCGGGAATGTTGCTCCGGCACCTGCTGCACAAGGGCTTCAGGTCGAAAAAGAAGCCAGAAGTCACAGCGGCCGACCTGCCGGGTTGATCATGCATGTTCGATAAGGTTCGGCTCATCTGCTTCGACCTGGATGATACCCTGTGGCCCTGCCATAGGGTGATTCGCGCCGCCGAGGCCGAGTGTTATGACTGGCTTGAACGCGAGACCCCGCGCCTCACGGCCAGATACACCCCGGAACAGCTGCGTGAACATCGATTTGCGACCGGCCGGAAGCATCCGGAGATAGCGCATGACCTGACCGAGGTCCGGCTGCGCTCGCTCGCCGCTCTGCTGCAGGAGGAAGGTTACGGCAATGGGCTGGCCCGGCGGGCGAGCGATGTCTTTCGTGCGGCGCGCAATCGTGTGACCCCCTACGCCGACGTGATCGAAGCCCTGGCGAGGTTGCGTGAAACCTATACCCTGGTATCCGTGACCAACGGCAATTCGCAGATTGAGTGCACGCCGTTACATGGGAGTTTCGATCATTCGCTGACCGCGGCAGAGGTCGGTGCCGCCAAGCCGGACCCGGCCATATTTCACGCCGCCAGCCGGAGCAGTGGAATCCCGCTGGACGCATTTCTGCACGTCGGCGACGACCCCGTGCGGGATATCCAGGCCGCACGCGAACTTGGGCTGCCGACCGTGTGGGTGAATCGTGACTCGCGCGAATGGCCCGGTGCGCTGGATCCGGCAGACCTGGAGGTTGGGGATATATTCGAGCTGGTCGACAGGCTCCTGGTCGAGTGAGCATCCTGGTTGATCACGAATGCGGCGGCAGGCCCGCTGCCATGGCGCAGCCGTTTCGGGCGTAAACTTCTGCCACAGGGCCAGGCACCGGAAACCAGGATTCCGTTCTCCCGTGATATGCCGCATGCCGAGAATCGGAGTCGGGAAAGGAAACGAACGCATGTCGAATGATCGCAACCCAGTCAAACATCATCTGAAGGTCTTCGGCCCGGCGGTGCTGGCCGTGATAGCCGCCTTCGTGGTCGCGTTTCAGTTCATCAAGCCGGCGCCGCCGGATCGTGTCGTCATGGCCACCGGCGGGGTCGACGGCGCCTATCATGTCTTTGCTGAGCGCTATGCGGAGTTCCTGGCCCGCGAGGGCATCCACCTCGAGCTGCGCCCGACTGAGGGCTCGGTCGAGAATCTCGAGCTGTTGCGCAGTGGTGAGGTCTCGCTGGCGATGATACAGGGTGGGGTCGATGATGATTCGTCCTCGCAGCTGCTGTCGCTGGGAAGTGTTTATTACGAACCCCTTTGGCTGTTTTACCGCAAGGATGTCCCGTTCGAACAACTGAGGGATATGACCGGGCGACGCCTGGCCGTCGGCCCCAAGGGCTCCGGTACCCGCGCACTGGCCGGGCGACTGTTGCGCGACAATGGGGTGAACGAAAATGCCTGGGTCGACGCAGGTGGACAGGCGGCACTGGATGCGTTGCTCGCCGGGGAGGTCGATGGGGCCTTTTTCGTGATCTCCGCCGAAAGTGATCTGGTCGCTCGTCTTCTGCGTCATCCGGACATTGCGCTGGCAGACTTCGGTCGTGCAGATGCGTACACGCGCCGCTACCGTTACCTCACTAAACTTGAGCTGCCCGAGGGTGTGGTCGACCTGGCGGCGAATATACCGCACCAGACGGTGCGCCTGCTGGCTCCCACCGCCAATCTCGTGAGTGAACCCGATCTCCATCCGGCAGTGATCGACCTGTTACTGCAGGCAGCCACTGAAGTGCATCACAATGGCGGCTGGTTCGAGGGCCAGGGCGAATTTCCCATGCCGGGGCTGCTGGCCTTTCCCCTGAGCAAGGATGCCGAGCGCTATTACAAGCACGGGCCTCCGTTTTTACAGCGCTACATGCCGTTCTGGGCCGCTTCTCTGGTGGATCGCCTCAAGGTCATGCTGCTGCCTCTGCTGGTGTTGCTGCTGCCACTGCTCAAGGTGATGCCGCCCATCTATACCTGGCGAATGCGCGCGCGCGTCTATCGCTGGTATGACGAACTCGAGCAGGCCGAGCACGCCCTGGCATCGGGTGAACGTGACCTGGCCTGGGTATGCGGCGAGCTGGATCGGATCGAGACGGAGGTGCAGCAGGTAAAGGTGCCGTTGTCTTTCACAGACCAGCTATACCACCTGCGCCAGCATATCGACCTGGTGCGGAGGGAGATCACCGAGGCCTGACGACCCGTTGGTTCAGATCTCCCGGAGGCCGTCCGAGGGCTCGATTCGTGCGGAGCGGAAGCCGGCCAGTGCTGCCGCAAATACCGCCGCGCCGACCGTGAGGCCCAGGGCCATGGCGAAATGCTGGGGCAACAGGAGGCAGACCTGCTGTCCGCTGGCCAACTGGTCGGCAAGCATATTGTTGATCGCAGCCGCCGCACCGAAATAGATCCCGACCGCAAGTGCCCAGCCCAGAATTCCGGTGTAGAAAGCCTGTGTGACGGGGAACCAGACGATATCACCGGTACGGAAACCGACCAGCCGCAACACCGACAGCTCCTTACGTTTGCGATCCACATTGGCCCAGAGGTTGGCACCCAGCGAGAGTGAGAACCCGATAAGGCCGATGATGGCGATCGCCCAGTAGATGCCGGAGAGGTTGCGATCCATGCGCATCACCAACTCGATGTCTGCGGCCTTGGTGCGCACATCGATACCCTGCGCACTCAGATGGTCTTTGAGTTCAGACACCGCATGAATCGAACTTGCGTACAATCTGAAACCCGGATAGCTACGGGCTTTTTCTTGCTTGGCGCCACTCCAGCCGAGTGCGGGCACCGCGTGGCCATCGCGATAATCCTCCAGTGCCTCCACCAGACGGACGTCGGCGAAGGCGCCGTCGCGCCCGAACGCCGCTGCTGGCGCAATACCGGCCACGGTCAGCTCGATGTGGTCACGCTCCTTGGTACCCGCGTAGCGACGGCTCACGCTGCCATCGATACGGTCACCCGGTTCGACCTGCAACTTCTCGGCTGCCGTCTGCGAAAGGACGATGCGATTGATGCTGTCGGGCAGGGGGCCGTCTGCCGGCAGTAACGGGTCGCCGATGCCGGAGGGGATCAGCTCGCTGCGCACGATGCGGCCGGATTTCTCGCTATTCAGCTCGATGGTCGCTGCGATGCTGCGGGTTCTGGGCACCAGAAAGGCGACGTCTTCGCGACCCCGCAGATTTTCAAACCAGGCCTGATCAAAGCGCCCGCTGCTGATCGGACGGATCTCCCGGTTCTCCGGATTCTGGATCAGCTGGTCGAGCATGCCACCGACGACACCGAACTTGAGGCCGAACAGGACCAGCATGGGACCGAGCACCGCCGCCAGGGCCAGGACGAAACAGCCGGACATCTGCCACTCATGAGTGTAATCGCGTGATGCAAGACGTAGGGTTTTGAACAGACGCATGGGATTTATCAGCCGTTGACGACGGTTTCGGTCGTACGACCGTCTTTTGATCGATGGGTGTGGTGCGCCAGGCGCCTCAGCCCCAGTCGTTTGATATGACGCCAGGCATGGCTGGCGACGACCACGGTGATGTTGCGTTCCTCGGCCAGGCCGATAAACAGCGACATGATCTTTTCGGCGGCAAAAGGATCGACCGAGGCAGTCGGTTCATCCGCGATCACGATCGAGGGCTCGTGTGATAGCGCACGCCCGATGGCCACGCGCTGCCGTTCACCGACCGACAATGTCTCGGGCAGTTTGTTGAGGTGTCGTGCGATGCCCAGTTCGCGTGCCAGTGACTCGACCGTATCGCTCTTGCCCAGGCCGAGCACGGAACGTGAAAGCGACATGTTTTCACGCACAGTGAGGTAGGGCAGCAGGCCACCGGTCTGCATCACATAGCCGATGTGGTGCCTGCGCAGATTGCCGAGCTTGTTCATCTGCTTTTTTTTCCACAGTCCGGCGACGTCGATAGCATCTTCTTCTAGCTCTGGACGGAAGCAGAACGCTGCGATGTTGGTTGGTTGGGCAATGAATGCCAGCATATCCAGCAGGGTGGATTTGCCGCAGCCTGATTCACCGATCAGTGCAATCTTCTCGCCCTTGGCGATCTGCAGTGAAGGGACGCGCAGGCGGAAGGTGACGCCTTCCGAGGCGCGGTCACGGATCACGTCGCGCAGATGGTAGACGGTCGATTTCGCGCGATGACGCGATTGAAATACGTTTTCCACGGGTTCCTTTGGTTTTACCGGTTGCGCTGTTTCAGCTGCCATTCTGGCGTGCTGAATTTTCGTTCGCTCGGTGCAATAGGGGATGGTTCTTCATTGGCGCTAACGCGTGGTTGATTTTGATGCGCTCGGCGGAGCGCATATCAAAAACAAGCTGTGCGGTAGCACGAACATAGTCCGGTATCCGCTCCGCCAGGCGCGTACCCTTTCAGGGCAACATCTCCAACGCCACCGGAAACACCGAATCTCCATCCACCGGGCCGCCGTCCAGACTTACCCAGAGGTCCGTGTGGTCGTGCAAGGCCTGGTAGTAACTGATCTTGTCTTCGAGGCGGTGCAGAAACTCGATCTGCCGCCGTGCCGGCCAGGTCTCCCAGTCCTCCAGCGAGAGATCCATCACCTCTCCCGTATAGGGCAGGTCTTCGATGTATTCGCGCATGAATCCCAGGTCGGCCAGGCTGTTGCCTTCGCCTGCCGTCGTTGCCGTGGTGCTGCCGAGCTGCTCGGGGTCGCGTGCGGTGGTGGCGGCCAGGCTCTTTAGTTCATTGAGGAAATTCTGCGGTGACAGCAGGCCTTCCTCGGCGGTTTGCAGCACCCCTTTGAGGATATCGTGCAGATCGGAAAGCTGGTCCCGGGTGAGCAGGACCTGTACATCCAGGGTGTTCTGCTCCGGATTGCGGATATCACGATCGAGCAGCCAGGCGTTGAACACATTGGGGATCTTGTCGCCTTCGGTGCGCTGGAGATATTGCATGCGCAGAGCGTACCCCAGCTTCGCCACCTTGCTCTGCAGTTCAGCGAGGCGCGGGTTGGGGCTCGGTGGGGGCTCGGTAGGCTTGACCGGTAATGGTTGCGCACCGGCCGCCATCTGCACCTGCATGGTGATCTGGCCGGCAAGCGTGTCGAGGACATGGCCGAACTCACCAATGTCCCCGGTCGGCACCGCATAATACAGGCTGCCGATGCCCGGGAATCTGGCCAGTTCGCGGTATTGTGCAGCAGCATTCGCGTGGTCGGCCTTGGTCGCCTCGGTCAGCAGGTGCAGGACAAAGATGGCGACGCCTTTGTCGCGCGCCAGCTGGCTCAGGGCCTCTGCATCCAGACCCGTGCTCGATAGCGGGTCACTGCCCGTCCGCGGGCCGGCATCCGTCACAAGCACCAGGTAGCGGGCTGCATGTGAGGACCAGTCCATATCATCCAGGGCCTGCTTAACGCCGGCGTAGGAGTCCTCGACGAAATCCTGGCTGGAGACCGAGGCCGCCGACAGATCGTTGACCTGGGCGATGAATGTCCCCGGGTTGCGCCCCTGCTCGAGGTCGACGAAGGTGCGGGCAAGGTATTCCAGCTCGGGAACCGCGCTGGGCGAGTCGCGGAAGGCCACCAGGCCGAAATTCACGTTGCCGACCAGCCCGGCATCCCCCAGTGCGTCATAGATCTTCATCACCGCCTCACGGGTGCGGTCGATGTAGGGATCCATCGAAAGCGTCGCGTCGATGGCGAAAACCAGGCCGGCACGATAGCCGTTGTCGGCCGACGCCGGGGGCGGGCTGGACTCTGTGCTTGGTTTGGGGGCTTCGGTAACGATTGCGGGCTTGGGCGGCGGCAGCGGTTTGTTGCCTTCCAGGGGCACGCTGGATACCTGCAGCAACCGTGCGCGCTCACTCCCGAGGTAGATGTCCTCATGGCGCAAGATGGGTACCAGGTAGAAATTCTCCTGGATGTCGAGTTTGCCGGTTGGCTGTATGGCCACCACGGGCGAGTCATTGCGCTTCTCGCCGGCCACGGCCGAGCGGTACAGTTCAGTGTACTTTTCCATGTCGCGCGTTTTGGCCAGATCTCGCACCGAGTCGGCATCGCGGTACAGCAGGGCGCGATCCCGTCCCACCGCCTCACGGAATGCGACGGTCAGCCCCTGCGCCCATTCGATTGAGCCGCTCTTCTCGAGCCAGCCGCTGGTTCCGCCATGGCGATCGGTGCCGACCTGCAGCCATACGCTGCCGGCCGCCGATTCCCTCGCATAGACGTAAAAGGCGGTAAAAGGGACGGTCGGTTCGGTGGCAGCGCCACCGGGTGCCGCGTGCAGTTGCGCCCCCGGTACCGCCAGTACGCGCTGGTACAGCGATTGTTTACCGGGGATCAGCAGCGGCTGCTCGGCGGCATGAACCGGCGCAAACCCGCCCAGTGCCAGTGAAGTCATCAGCGATAGCAGCGCCGGAAAGAGTTTTGTCATTGCCATAGCAGAGAGATCCGTTGTGCCTGCGGGTCACCGCTGGCAGCCAGTTGTTCGACCCGTGCGTGCAGATCGGCAAGGCGATTGCGGGCCTCCTTATTGCCGCTGCCGGCGGCGGCCTGATACCACTTGTGTGCCTGGGTGAGGTCGGGTCCTTCGAAGACACTGCTGAGCGGATCGCGGCTGGCCGGGTCGGCCTGCTTCCCCAGCTCCAGCGCCGCCGCGGCAGAACCCTCACGTGCGGCAAAAAAATACAGCAGGTAGGCATCCGCCAGGTCACCGGCAATCTGTGCCTGTTGCGCCCCGTTGACTACCTGGTCGAGATCGACATCGCCGTCGGCACGCATCCGGGCGATCATCGCACGTGCCCTGGCCCCCGGTCGGTTATCGACAAGCTCCGATGCCGCCGTCGGCAGCGGCTGGCCTTCGGTCTGCTCCCCGCCCGAACCCTCTGCAAGCAGGCTCGGCGCCGTGGGAGCGTCCGCCTGGGGTTCGCCGGCCGGCGGCATTGCTACGGCCGGCTCATCCTCGGGCTTGTCGCCGGGTACCAGCCAGACCCCGATCAGGGTGAGCACCGCCACGATGACGATCAATTTCCAGGGGCCTGACCGACGCTGTGGATCGCTGTCGGCGACTTCAGTTTCCACCAAGGGTTCGTCCATCGGCACGGCACTCTCTTTTAATTTTGTCTCGGTGGGGGGATTATCCCGGACTCGGTCACGGCTGGAAAGGAGCCGAGATGAAACGGGTTGTTTTTATGCTGCTGTTCACACCGTCATGTCTGTGGGCCGGATCCGGAGACTATCTGGACACTGTACCCCTGTTCTGGCGCACCCTGTACCCCGACGGTGGCCAGGGCCTTTACTGCGGTGTGGATTTTGCGGCACACGATCGCAGCTATAACATCGAACACGTCTATCCGATGGCCTGGGTGACCCGCGCCCTGGGCTGCGGAGATCGCCATGCCTGTCGGCGAAACAGTCCTAAATTCAACGACATCGAATCGGATATGCACAATATGTATCCGGTGCGCAAGGATCTCAACCGAGACCGGGGCGCCTACCCCTATCGCGAGATCCGCGGTGAACGCCGGGTGGAACGCGATTGCGATCTGGAGATCGATCACCATGCCAGGGTGGTCGAGCCGGCCCCGGCGTCGCGCGGCAATATCGCCCGCGCGATGCTCTACATGGAGGAGCGCTACGATCTCGCGCTGTATGAGCGCCAGCGTCGCCAACTCCTCGAGTGGCACCGCGCAGACCCGGTCGACGGGCATGAGCGCTGGCGCAACCGGCGGATTGCTGAGCTGCAGGGCGTAGCGAATCCCTGGATTGAGCGACTGCCCGGCGCGAGACCTGAATAAGCCGGCCCGGTCAGGCCGCTCGTGGTTCTGTCCGGGCCGGCTTGGCTTTTCCCTTGGTTTTTACTGGGTGTCGAGTTTCGACATCAGGGCGAAGCTTTTGACGAAGGGACCTGCCATTCGCGGGTCCTTGATCATGCCTTTGAAATCGCCTGAAAGGAACTTCAGTTTGCCCATGGCGAAAGCGGTGCCGAGGCCGGCCATGCCGATGCCGTCGGAAGCCCACTTGAGCCAGTTGTTGCGGTCGGCGCGCATGTCCCAGTCGGGTTGGGTGCCGTCGTA
>CAZCDY010000121.1:2442-11426 GCA_964497145.1 uncultured Gammaproteobacteria bacterium | reverse complement strand
CTGATTCGGGAACCAGTCCCGGATGTCGTCGGCGAGCGCAACGGCGCCGCCACCCACGAACAAAATCCGCTCGAGCTCGGCACCACGTCCGAGCTGGCGCTGCGTCTCGGCATGCAGGCGCTCGACCAGCTGCCGACGCGCGTCACGGACCTGGTCGGCGACATCGTGGTTTTTGCCGAACAGACGCACGCTGCCGTTACGTACGGCATCCTCGGTCACCCGCTCCGACAGCTCCTCGAGATCAAATCTTCCCCGTATGCCGTCGGCAACCTGGCGTTTGACGTCCAGCAGCCCGCAGCGCAGCGAACCGGAGCTGTTGTGACGCACCGCCTGGTCGGCGACCACGACGAAATCCGTGGTCCGGCCACCGATGTCGACCACCGCGACCGGCACGCCGAGCCGCTCGGACTCGAGCTGCACACCCTCGTTCGTGTCCGAGATAATGTGGTCGTACCAGGCCGCCAGCGCCTCGGGAATCACCTCGTGGAACGCGATCGCGGCAGATTGACGGCCGTCGACGGCCTGCACGGGCTGTTTGAGACTCGCCTGCTTGCGCTCGACGACCTCCAGGCGCTGACTGCCGTCCTTGAGGTAAAAACTGCTGACCGGCAAGCCGGACACCGCATGCACCGACCGCCCGGCGAGCCCGGCCTCGTGCAGCGCATGCTGGACGATGGCGCGATTGAGACCCGAGAACGGGTAGCCGTCAAAATGCGTCGGCTCCCCGTCGACCTCGCCGACCGCAAATACCGTGTCGTCCGTCTCGTACTCGAACACCCTTTGCTCGCTACCGTTCAGCCAGGTGACGTTCGCGCGGCCGATCAGCGCCCGCGACGGAATAGCGATCAAGCGTCCGTCTGGCAAGGCGACCTTGGTGAATGCATAGCCGTCATCCAGGCCAATGCTGGTCGGGTTCTCAATCTTCCTATCGCTCACGTTCACCTCCGGATAAGACGGTCATAACATTCAGCCGATCACCCTGCGCAGATGAGCAAAGGGTTTCGCGTCAGGACTTGCACTCGGCGTCGGTGTTGCCGCTGTGGCTGCCGTCGGCACCATCTCGGCATTGGGTCGGTTCACCGGGTGGGCGCGTTCGAGCCAGTTCGCATAGGGTGTGGCGGGCACCGTTGTTTCACGTGGCACCAGTTCCGCCCGGTTGCCCGGTATGTCACGGCTAACCCACCGCCCCTCGGCCAGGAAGCCCTGCACGAGCAATGAACGCAGCCAGTCCTGGCCACGCTTGCGCTTGAGCCGGGAAAAGCGCTGCAGGATCAGGCGCTCTAAGACCAGGCCCGGGTCGAGAGTCAGGTTGAGACGTTTCGGCTCTGTGAGTTCGGTTACCGACACGGCAGCGCTCGCGGGAAAGGTCGATGGCGCGATTATTCGGTTTGTGCCGATGGGGACCAGCGCAAACGAGACCCCTGCCCGTGCGGGTTATCGGTGACCGCGACCAAACATCACCCCTCATCCGGCAACGACCGGAGGCGGACCGCGTCGGTCACTGCGATCGATCGTGGGCTTGCTAACGTCGGGGCATGGGGCGCACGGTGCGCCGCACTCAGCACATCGTCCGGGATCTCGCCCATTGCCTCGCGGGCCTGCCGCGCCGTCGCGGTATGCTGAATGACATCGTCACGTGTCACGCCCGTGAGTCGATACCCGACCGGACTCTGCAGGGCGCGCCGCACCCAGCGGCCGCCCTGGTGCAACGTCTTTTCTGCCTCGTCGCGCCCGATCAGACCGACATGTCGGGCACTCAGCACCTTGCAGACCAGCGCGTCAAAGCGGCCGATCAGGCCGGCGGCTCGAAATGCATAGGGGTTGCTGAAGTTGAGCGCGATACGCGCGGGTTTTTCTGATACGGGCTGTGCAACATCGATCGCGCCCAGCGCCACGAATCGGTTTACGATCCCCTGCTCCAGCGTGACGAGCTCCCGCTGGGCCTGATCCAACCCATCGTGGACTTTAAGCAGCCACCAGTCGGCGTAGGGATCGTCAGCGCGCGAACCATGCCAGAGGGTTCGAACGAGGTTTGCGAAACCGATCAACCCGATAATCGCGGGCTTCTCGGCACTGTAGCCACGGCCCTTTACGAGCCGTTGCGCCTGGCGGGTCTGCAACGTCAGGGTTGCGCCACCGCGCAGCACACCGGGACGCTCATCAAGTCGTCCCAATGGTTCCTCAGACTCGGATGACGCTGACACATTGGCGGGAAACTGGCTCATGGGCAGACGGTGCTCGTCGTTGGGTGGCTGTCGATACGGGCACCATCAACGCACGAACCGCGCTCGACGTGAACATGAAACCGTAGCGCGGGCTGTCGCGGTTATCGGGAAGGATTATTACAGTGTAATAATTTCGCAGAGACGCTCCGGTGCCTCAGCGCGACTTGCCCCGGGGCGACGGTGGCACCGTCAGCTGCTTACGGATCTGGGCCAGCGCGTTCTCGCCGCACGATCGGGAGGTAGGCGTTTTTCTGCGTTCTCGCTCCCGTGTGGTGGCCTCCTCACGTAATCGCTTGGCCTCGCCTTGGCGGCGATCGCGTTCAGTCTGCACTTTCAGCCCCAGGTTCTCGACAAACCCTCCTTCGTTCACCTGTCTGCACAGATGGTGCAGGTAGCGCAGTTCGTCGTACACCGGATTGGCCCCGTGTTGCTCGGCCTGCAGCCGACCGGCGAGCTCGTCCAGCACGGACTGTCGGCGCGACGCGGGGATTGTTGCCAGATACCGGGCGGCGAGCGCGCGCTGGTTGTCCTTGAGCCGCGACGGCAAGATCAATCCCTCGAGCGTCACGGCCTCGCGCGCGGAATCTGCGCAAACTGTCTGTGTTGTTGTAGTTGTATTTTTATATTTACTACTACTACGTCGTACCGGCTTTGAATTTTGTGGGTCTTTTGGTGCCGCCTTTGAATATTGACCCCGGTCATGACTGCGCTTTCCCATGGCGGTATTTGACAGGCTCGCAAGCACATCGGCACTGAAGCTGAAATAACGCTGGTCGCCGCCGTGTTGGATCGCGTGGACGGCTTCGAGGCGACGCTCAATCGGATTCATCGGGGCGAGCACGTCCCTGCCGTCCCGGATATCCGTGTCCAGCGATTCCGAGACAGCCGCTGCCACGCGGCGCACGCGCGCATGATGGTGGTTCGCCGCGTCATGGAGGAACGCCATGTAGCCGGGATCCAGGTGCAAGGCGTCGACCAGGGGCAGCGGTTCGTCATGCAGTGCATAGATGTTGCCCGCAAACCGACCGTTCGCGTCACGGCTTCGCGCACAAAGTGACAGCCAGCGTGTGGCGCGCAGGATCGCAATGGCCCGCGAGACAGTGGAGCTGGACGACACGTTCGCGGATCGCGCGATGTCGGCGTAACTGGGAAACACACCCTTGTGGCCGGTGCCTCGAGCGCTCTGGTAGATGACCATCCAGATCAGTTTGTCGACCGGCTCGAGGACCGGGTCCTGCACCACGAGCGCAGGAAAAGCGTGGTGGCCGTTGCCGAGAAAGAGGAGTGCATCCGCAGCGGACGTGCTGCCACCGCAGCGTCCGCGAGCGATGGTTTCGCGAATCAGCGCGTCGAGGGCATAGGTCTCCGCTCGGATGTCTGCATCATCTTGCATCATGCCGTCGTGCAGTCAGCGTACTCGTCTGCTGGCCGCCGCCGACTGCGCTGGATAGCTTGCCGGAGCTCGAAGGCCGCTGGGCGGGCGCATAGACATCACCGTACTCCACCATACGCTGTGCGAGGTTCCAGACCGCCCGCAAGGAGGCACCGGTTTCGTGGTGTACCGCCAGATAGACGCCTGGATCGGTGCCGTTGTCCTTGTCCGTCTGCATCTGCGTCGCCAAGGCGCGCCATAGGCGGTGCGCCGTCTCCTCGTCGGGCTCCGGCGGCCGACCGACCGCCGGTTCCACAGTGAGCATGCGCCGCAGCCGTGTGTACTCCCGTGAGCCGAGACCGAATAGGCTGCGCATCATCTCGAGCGGTGCGTCGGCCTGGATGAGGTCGCGTTGCAGCTCCTCGCTCTCGCGTTCGCGGCGCAGGTGCGCGAGCATCGGCCAGTACACGTCGCGGTTGAGCCGAATATCCAGGCAGTGCGCCTGCAGACTGCCCGCGCGATAAAGATCGGCCAGGTTAAGTCCGCGGAGTGCGGCGACCTCCTCGGGCCCAAAGTTCATGTTGCGCAGGGCGTGCTGATCGTTCTCCGACAGGCAGCGGATGGCGTACAACATCACGGCCATCACCAGTTCCGATTCTTTGGTTCCGGCAGACGCGCTCATTGCCACAGGCCCTCCCTTACGTTATCTGCAGCCTGATGTATGGCACGGTAGGTTTCCATCAGATCCACCAGGTCCTTCCAACTGCGTGCGTCGAGGCGCCGCCACAGCCGGAAACCCATGTGCCCAGGGTCGAGGGTCCAGACACTCGAGAACAGCAGGCCGGCATCCTGTTCTTCGAGCGCCCGTCTCAGGACCGAATCCTGGCCGAGTACCGACAGCAGGTGCCCCACCGGTGCTACCGTCATTTCGGATGCGGCGGCAAGATGCCACCACACCATGGAGACCTGAGCCAACGCATCCTCGTCGAGTTGGCCCACCAAAGCAGGGTCCGGGACGTCACTCAAGATGAAGCCGAGACCCTTGCCGGACAACGGTTGGATCAGCTCGCCCAGGGCGTTGCGCTGCGCCAGGCGAGTTGCCAGGGTCCAGGCGCGACCCCGGAGCGATTTGAGGTCCATCTTGTCGAGCGGAGATTCGCGGCTGGAAAACTTGTGTTGTTCCAGCGTTTCCCCGGCACCTTCCCCGGCTACTCGTGCGGTCGGTTCCATCGAGCCGGATTCCAACTCATCAACCGATTCGGTTGCGGTCGCCTTCGATGCGCCCTGTACCCTCTGCTCGGAGACGCGTGAGTCGACGCCGTCTTCTACGGCCATGACCGACTCGGATCTCAGGCTCGCAGGTTCGTTCCCCCCAGTCGACCGGGGGCTCTCGTCCTGCTGGGCAAGAGGCCGAGACGAGCCATCGGCTTCGGGAGCCGCTGACTGACCCGGGTTACCAAGCAGGTAGCCGTCAAGCGTGATACTGACGGCATGGAGGCTGATCTCTGCCCGCTCGGCAATTTCAGCCTCCAGCGCGCGTCGCAGATTGCTAATGTCCCACTCTGGATCGTCGTACCGACGACAGAGCGCCGCAAAGGTCTGTTCGAAGTCGTCTTCCGAATCCAGAGAATGCTGATGCCAGATGCTGTGTGCCGCCCGTTCGAGTTGGCGGATACGTTCAACCTGTGGGCGCCCCATGCCACCCTTCAGCGCGGCTGGCAGCAACGGCAACAGCCGGTCGACCGTGTATGCCATCTGTGAGATCAATCCCTGGCTCAGGGCAAACCCGCGCTCGCGAAGCGTGGTGGCCAGCTGCGTCTGGGTGATATCCCTTCCACCCTGCTCGTCTTCGAGCAGGCGCCGTGCCTCGCTCACGGCCAACGCCTTATCGAGAAAGGACAGGTCACCGCGCAGATCGTTTTCCCGTAAATGGGCGAGAAGGACATCCATCTCACGCATCCAAGGGCGATAGAGGCAGCTCACGCGAGCGAAGCGCTGATCACCCGTCTCGGCGTAGAGCTCCTGGAGAATCCGCAAACGCGTATTCCCGCCGGCCTGCAGCATGTACGCTGACTCTCCAGGCCGCTGCGTCACGACGAGCGGCTGGTCCAGACCCTGGGCACGCACCGATGCCTTGATCCGTTGGTATTCGGGGTTGTCTCCATGACGCGGGTTATGGTCGTACGGTCGGATAGTCGAGACCTCGAGTTCCAACAACTGACCGGCAGCCGGATCTAGGGATGGAAGCGATTCCGATTGTTCGGAGACACCCTGTGCGTCGGTGTTCATGGCCGGCCCTCGTGCTCATCGATATCAGCAAAGATCTCCGGGTAACGAACCAGGCTTTCGCGCGACACGGCGGCTAAGCGTCCGTTCGATCGCATGGCCACTTTCTGTGTGGCCTTCTCGATCCGAGTCGCCAATAAGGCACTGGCGTAGCGATGTTTTCCGGCAAGCTGATAGAGGTAAGAGACGGAGCTGCAACATCCCTCGGCAACGTCGGCTCGCTCACGTTTTGATGAAAGTTGAAGGAAGTGTCTCAGCTCCATGATGCTAAACTTTAGCAGCACGAAAAACGGAGTCCAGATCAGAGTTGCTTGAAAATGTTTATCAATCTGCTAAATTCTAATGAACTTAGCCGCTTAGTGACCGACATGAAACGGCAACGTGAAGACATTCGCCTAAACAATCTCGAGATTCTGATTGCCGAGGCCGGATCAGCAACCAAGCTTGCTCAACGCGCCGGCACCAGTGAGTCCTACATCAGCCAAGTCCGGCGCAAGATGCGCACCGCAAAAGGTACGCCGCGCGGTATCGGTGACGAGCTGTCATCACGTCTCGAACAGGGCATGGACAAACCTCAGGGATGGATGGATGAACCACACGACGTGGAAACCCGCATATTTCGCACGCCAAGATATGTTCGTGTCAGCGACCGGGTAACGATGTCCGGGAACACTGCGCTATCGGTTCGCGGTCACGCACACGATGAACTTGGTCTTGGCCATCATGCCGAAGACAATCTCGCCAGCGCCGAATCGGCTGACGCGCTAGAAAACGCGATGAACGAGTCACATGGCACCGATGGGCCTAAGTTGCCTGAAGATGCGGCTAAATCCAAAACTACGCGGCGTCACAAACCAGGTATCGCAGCGACAGCAGGGACCGTTGGCGCGGATGTGGTCACCTTATGCCCGATCATTGATTGGTCGCAAGTGCCAACGGATCAGCGCACCGGCCTTGATCAACAGAGACTGCGTTTCGACGGCATTCTCCCCTGCCCTGTTCCGTGCAGTCAGGGGACCTATGTGCTGCGGGTCAAGGGCGCCAGCATGGAGCCGAAATTCGACAACGGCGATCTGATCTTTGTCGATCCCGACATTACCGCGGAGAGTGGCAAATATGTGGTCGTGCGCCTAGCGGGAGCAGATGAAGCCGACTTCAAGCAATTGATCGTCGAAGGGGGGCGCCAGTACCTTAAGGCGCTCAGCCCGGACTGGCCCGATCGCATCACCGAAATGGATGAGGCCGCCCAGGTTTGCGGCGTAGTGGTCTTCAAGGGTGAGATGCTGTGAGAAACGCGGCATCCACATACCCCCTTCAGGCTGCCAATAGTTATCACTCTGCTAAATTTTCTCTATTTTTGGTGCAATGCCACGAATGGTTGGGGCGGCGAACTGACGCTTTACCCAGGAGCGGCAGTTCGTCCTCGCCAGATAGCTGACCGTCAAGGGGCCGCTCCATTCGGAACCTGCCGGAAGGTCAATGCACACAACTCGGCCGAAGCTGTCGTTGAAGATCCGATCCGGATACGGCCGCAATGAATTGGTTGCCGGTCGTAGGCAAGGAAATCTGGTGGATCGGCAGCATTTGATTTTCTGGGGAGCGGGAGTCAACAGAGTCAACCCAACCAGGACAAGCGCACAGCTGCGTTCGGCGAGCAGGAAGATCCCAGAAGCGGGCCCGGACAGCCGCAAATCGCCCAGGAAAGCGTTGTTTTCAGACCCGGTCCTGCTCCCGGATGGCTGCGTGCTTCCAGAGGCAGACATCTGGTGCGCCGATACCTCTTGTTGCCAGCGTGGAGATCTCCGTACCAGCAGCTTTGGTTAGTCATCGGCCTCCTCGCGGAAGTACGTTCAGCATCCGGGAGGCATCGGGACAAGTGCTTACAGGCTGCCGACCGCACTACACATCAACGGCTATCCCTTCCTAACGACCGCTTTGGTCGACGGTGATGGGTATCTCCAGGGCTTGGGGTGCACGGTTCGCGAAGGAGATTTCGTCTCGCGCCTGACGAATCACGGTACGGGCCGATCCCAGCGCGAGACCGGAAACGACGGCCGCAACAATCAGGTCGGGCCAACGTGAGCCTGATCCCAGCACGCCTATCGCCGCCAGGATGATGGCCAGATTCACAATGGCGTCATTGCGGCTGCACAGCCAGACCGAGCGCATGTTCGCGTCTCCATCACGGAAGCGATACAGCATCACCGCGACGCCGAGGTTGGCAATCAGCGCCAGCATGCCGATGGCACCCATGGTGAAGGCCTCCGGCGGGACGCCGAAGGCGGCCGCCCAGCCGGTCTTGGCCAACACGAGCACCCCATATACCGCCATCGTCACCCCCTTGACCAATGCCGCCCGGGCGCGCCACAGGAGTCCCAGTGACAGGACACTAAGCGACAGCGCATAGTTGGCCGCATCGCCGCCAAAATCCACGGCGTCTGCCAGCAGCGAAACAGATCTTGATTGCAGACCGCCAACAATCTCGACCCCGAACATCAGCGTGTTCACCCAGAGCGCGACCCAAAGGGCCTTACGAAACCGGGGGTCGACGGGCGCTTCGGCAGTTGTGCAGTGCCCCGAGCAACATTCGGCCATCGGCGTTCACCTCATTACAGACTTCCATGTCATGTATTTGAAACCCTGGAGTCACTCCATGGTCAATACTTTATGAATTCGGGCAATGAGGGAACACAACATGCGGATCGGTGAACTGGCAAAACGCGCCGCCGTCAAGGTCGACACCGTGCGTTATTACGAGAAAGCGGGCCTGCTGCCACTCCCGCCGCGCCGGCCGAACGGTTACCGCGAATACGGCAGCGGGCATCTGGAACGGTTGGCGTTCATTCGCCACTGTCGGGCATTGGACATGCCGCTGAGCGATGTACGACGACTGCTTGATCTGCTGGCACACCCAAGGGCGGATTGCCGAGCCGCAAACCGCCTGATCGACGAGCAGCTTGCCCGGGTGCAGGAACGCATTGCCGACCTGGGCAACCTGGAGCGGCAGCTGCAGTCTCTGCGCACCCAATGCACGTCCAAGACGTCAGCAGCCGAGTGCGGCATCCTGCAGGAACTGGTAGGTGCCGCACAGGGTGGCGGCT
>CAZCDY010000121.1:0-2432 GCA_964497145.1 uncultured Gammaproteobacteria bacterium | reverse complement strand
AGAGTCATAAACGGGACAGATCAGAAGATCCCATTTAGTCCCCGGTCTGCGGCAGTCAACTTACGCTTGCCCGGCTACACGGCGCGGGTGTGCCGCCAACGTCCCGAGACGTTAGTGCGTTGCAAAGCCGTCTCGATGCCCCTATCCTCGGACCTCCGTTTCGTTTACATAGCCAGCTGTTGCAAGCCAGCCGATGTTGAGTTTCCGAAAATCCATTGCTACCGCGATCGTGTTGTGCCTGGTTGGTCTTTCGACCGCCTGGGCAGTCGATGCGCATGCCGTGGATGCCTCGCACCCGGAACGCCTCATCGATGTATCCGACTCCGCACCCCTTCCCGACAAGCACAACCATAACGACGATCATTCCTGCCATGGCGGCGCCCATCTGGTCGGGATCGATCAATCATCGCACCTGATCCTGCCGGTAACACAAACGGCGCCGCGGTCCCTGCCTTTCGGCAGCCTCTTTGTCAGTCAGACAAGCTCCCCGCCCCTGAGACCTCCGCAGTCCTGAGCCCGTACCGTAGATCGTCACGGCTGCACGCACGGTGTGCGTGGCAGGCCTTGGCGCATCCTTCGTACGGCGATCTTGACACCATTCGGCAACGCGCCCGAATGGGACCCTAACGATTTCGAT
This sequence comes from uncultured Gammaproteobacteria bacterium, assembly GCA_964497145.1. Classification (GTDB taxonomy): domain Bacteria; phylum Pseudomonadota; class Gammaproteobacteria; order Chromatiales; family Chromatiaceae; genus Thiosocius. Next base: position 1,795 of record CAZCDY010000121.1, on the reverse strand, counting down.
CGCTCGCATTGAGCACGCAGGGACCTCGCTGTCCTTGCAGAGCGAAAAACAGGAGTTCGCGCATGTACCTCAGGTACTGCTGCGCCGCGGCTGTCGCGGCGCTGGGGCTGGGTGGCTGTGCCCAGCAGCCGATAGCCGAAGATATCGCTTGGCCACCGGCATTGCCATTGGGACAGGGGCTGAAAGTCCATCGTCCGCCGCCGGTCTACGACGCGACGGCCGGCGATGAACGCCCTCAACCGCCGCGTCCGACCGGCGCGATCACGCTGCGTCAGGCACTGGCGTTGGCGCTGGAACATCATCCCGAGCTGCATGCCTACGCCTGGGAGGTACGTGCGGCCGAGGCGCGTGTGCTACAGGCTGGCCTGCGGCCGAATCCGGAACTCGAGGCAGAGTTCGAGAACTTTGGCGGCAGTAAGGATTTCTCTGGCACCCAGTCACTCGAAACTACGCTCAGCCTGGCCCAGACCTTTCCCCTGGGCGGCGACATTGAACGACGGCGTGAACTGGCCGGCCTGCAGGCGCAGCTGGCTGGTTGGGACTACGAAGCGGCACGACTCGAGGTGCTCAGCAAGGTCACCGAGCGCTACCTGGTGCTCCTAGGGGCCCAGCGGCAGCTCGCACTGGCACGCGAGGAACTGACCCTGGTAGAGCAGGTACGCGACGCTACGGACAGGCGCATCCGCGCCGGCGATGCGCCCCCCATCGATGCGGCGCGGTCCAGCGTCCCCGTGGCCACCGCGCAGGTGCAGCTGAAGCGGGCTCAGCGGCAGTTGCAGGCGGCGAGACGCCAGCTGGCGTTGATGTGGGCAGCCCCGGACGCAAGCTTTGACCTTGCTGAGGGCTCTCTCGACAGGCTTCAGGTGCCGCCACCGCCGGAGCAGCTGGCGGCGCTGGTCAGTGCCAATCCACAGGTTGCGCGCTGGGCGGTCGAGATTAGTGCCCGCCGCGCTGAAGCGGCATTGGCAGAGGCCGAGGCCATACCGGACATCACCGCGCGTGCCGGCGTCAAGTACGACAACGCCGACGACGCCAGTGCGCTCGTGGTGGGCATTTCGTTGCCAATTGCCTTGTTTGACCGCCGCCAGGGTGACGTGCTGGCCGCGCGCTTTGGTGCCAACGCGGCCGCGGAGCAACGCCGGGCCGCGGAACGGCGCGTAGAGGCTGCCCTCTCTCGCGCCTATGCGCGCATGGCTGGGGGCTTCGACGAGGCGATGGCCATTCGCGACATCGCGCTGCCACCTGCAAATGAGGCATTCAAGTTCACCCGCCGGGCGTTTGAAAGCGGCGACTTGGCCCTGATCGACGTACTTGATGCCGAGCGAACCCTGATGGCGTTGCGCTCCGACTACCTCGCAGCCCTGACCGACTATCACCTCGCGGTGACCGAAATCGAAGGGCTCATTGGCCGGCCGCTGGCCGATGTCGGCACGCACACAAATCCACAATCCGACAACAAAGCCGGAGACCATCGATGAAAATCCGTACCACCTTGGGCGTGTTGCTCTTACTTGGCGGGCTGGGAACGGCCGATCCCCTCCAGCGGCTCTGGTCAGCGCCCGCAGCGCCAGCCGATGAGCGTCATGCAACACATGATGAACACGGGCACGATGAACACACTGATGCTGATCATGAGAAGCATGTCGAAGAAGACCATGCAGGGCATGATCACGCAGAGGATGATCACGACCACGCAAAGCACACCGAAGATGAGCACGCCGGGCATGACCATGCCGAGGGCGATCACGATGATGCTAAGCATGCCGACGACGAACACTCGGGGCATGACCATGCC
>CAZCDY010000120.1:7253-11763 GCA_964497145.1 uncultured Gammaproteobacteria bacterium | reverse complement strand
CGATCAGCCCGGTGGGTGTGAAGCGACGCCCCGTTTCTTCGAGGACCTCGCGCTCGACCGCCTGCAGCAGGGTCTCGCCGAACTCCAGGTGCCCGGCCGGCTGGTTGATCACGGATTCACCTTCGGGCCGTTCCTCGACCACCAGATAGCGGTCCTTGTCACGGATTACGGCGGCAACGGTTACTGAAGCTGACCAGGGCATGCGCGGATTCTACCATCTCGGCGGCGACGGCCCCGGTATGCATCAGGCCGGTCGAGCCGGGCGGTCAGCGTTGGGCGGCCGGATTGACGGGCAGACTGCGAAAGCCGGTTGAATGGTCTGCCAAACAGGCCTGATAGGGACACGGCATGTGGCACCTGGTCGCAGGGTGCTGATATCCTAGCGTTCCTCAGACCTAAAGCGGATGGATAAAACCCGATGGCATTCGACAAGATCCAAGTGCCGGAAAACGGCGAAAAAATCACAGTCAACGCAGACAACTCACTGAATGTCCCGGCCAACCCGATCATTCCGTTCATCGAGGGCGATGGTATCGGCGTCGATATCAGCCCGGTGATGAAGAAAGTGGTGGACGCGGCTGTCGCCAAGGCCTACGGAGGGGAACGCCAGATCGCCTGGATGGAGATCTATGCCGGGGAGAAATCCACCCGCATCTACGGTGAAGGTGAATGGCTTCCGGACGAGTCGTTCGAGGCGGTGAAGGATTATGTGGTATCGATCAAGGGGCCATTGACCACCCCGGTGGGCGGCGGCATCCGCTCGCTCAACGTTACCCTGCGCCAGGAACTCGATCTGTATGTCTGTCTGCGCCCGGTGCGCTACTTTGACGGCACACCGAGCCCACTGCTGCATCCGGAATACACCAATATGGTCATATTCCGCGAGAACTCCGAAGACATCTATGCGGGTGTGGAGTGGCAGTCGGGCACCGCCGAGGCAAAGAAGGTGATCGACTTCCTGATGAACGAGATGGGCGTCACCAAGATCCGCTTCCCCGAGACATCGGGTATCGGCGTCAAGCCCGTATCCAGCGAAGGGACCAGACGCCTGGTGCGCAAGGCCATCCAGTACGCGATCGACAACGATCGCTCCTCGGTGACCCTGGTTCACAAGGGCAATATCATGAAGTTCACCGAGGGTGCTTTCAAGGAGTGGGGTTACGAACTGGCCAAGGAGGAGTTTGGTGCAGTCGAACTCGATGGCGGGCCCTGGTGTACCTTCAAGAACCCGAATACCGGCAACGAGATCGTGATCAAGGACGTGATCGCGGACGCATTCCTGCAACAGATCCTGCTGCGGCCGCGCGAATACGATGTCATTGCGACACTGAATCTCAACGGCGACTATGTGTCGGACGCCCTGGCCGCCCAGGTCGGTGGTATCGGCATCGCCCCGGGGGCCAACCTGTCGGATACGGTGGCTATGTTCGAGGCGACCCACGGCACCGCGCCCAAGTATGCCGGTCAGGACAAGGTGAACCCGGGTTCCCTGATCCTGTCGGCCGAGATGATGCTGCGCCACATGGGCTGGACCGAGGCCGCTGATCTGATCATCCAGTCGATGGAAAAGGCGATCGGCTCGAGGACGGTCACCTATGATTTCGAGCGTCAGATGGACGGTGCGACGCTGCTGAGTTGTTCTGAATTCGGCGACGCCATGATCGGCCACATGTAGGGCCAATGCCTGCATAAGCGCAAAAGAAAAAGCCTGCCGATCGGCAGGCTTTTCAATATTTGCGTCGGATGCTGCTGCTAACCGCTCAAGCGGGTGCGGCGGCGTGCAGATTGTGCGCGTGCAGCCCCTTTGGCCCCTGCTCGACCTCGAACTCGACGCGCTGGCCTTCCTTGAGTGTTCTGTAACCTTCCATATCAATCGCCGAGAAATGGACGAATACGTCCTGCTCGCCATCATCCGGGGTTACAAATCCGTAACCCTTGGCATTGTTGAACCACTTTACGACACCGGTCGACATAATCACTCCTCCAAAAACGTCTTTACTAGCCATGGCGCCCCTTCTTTTCCCGGCGCCATTTTCAGGTGGTCTGCCGGTAGGGGAATAAATTTTTGCACCAAGTTTGAGTATATATACGCAATAAGAATGGTCAAACAACCGTATATATTGTTTACTATTGCAGCCAATAATAAAATACTTAAAAACCTTTGAAAACAATGATTAAAAATGTATATTGCATTATGTTTCGAGATAAAGTCGCGCAGACTTTTTGCCTCACAATGGTGCTTTCGGGCGCACTCGGCAGACGCCTTCGCACGCTTTCGGTGCCTGGCGGGCTGAATGCGGCACAGGTTCCGGCGGCTGTAACCGGACCCGGCTACCCGACAGAAAACCTTTGGTTCACAGCGGGTGGAGCAGGCCCGTTGCGCTGCTAAAATCGCGGCGCAATGACAGCGTCGGTGTTGAACTAGACTTAGGCTGAAAATGAGTAAAGACAGAGAACATCAGGGTGGAGAAGGGGATGGCGATCTCGCGGTTGAACACGCGCGGCCGAAACTCAAGCGCCCGCCCATGTACAAGGTACTGCTGTTGAACGATGACTACACTCCTATGGAATTTGTCGTGCATGTGCTGGAGCAGTTCTTTGCGATGAACAGGGAAAAGGCGACCCAGGTGATGCTGCATGTGCATACCCGCGGGATGGGGGTGTGCGGGGTGTTTACCAAGGACATCGCAGAGACCAAGGTGATGCAGGTGAACGATCATTCGCGTGCCAATCAGCACCCGTTGTTGTGCACCCTGGAAGAGGTTTGACGGACGGAGGGAACCCATGGCGATACTGCAGATCAGAACCTAGAGATCAGGCTTAACCGGAAACGATAGAGATGCTGAGCAAAGAGCTGGAATTTACCCTCAACCAGGCGTTCAAGGCGGCCCGTGACAAGCAGCACGAGTTCATGACCATCGAACACCTGCTGCTGGCCCTGCTGGACAACCCGGCAGCCGCGGAAGTACTGCGCGCCTGCGGGGCCGATATCGAGACACTGCGGCAGGATATCGATGGCTTCCTGGAGGAAACCACGCCACTGATCATGGATGACGACAACCGGGAGACCCAGCCTACGCTGGGCTTTCAGCGCGTATTGCAGCGCGCGGTGTTCCACGTGCAGTCCTCGGAAAAGAAAGAGGTTACTGGTGCGAACGTGCTGGTGGCCATCTTCAGCGAGCAGGAATCACAGGCGGTCTATTTCCTCGATCGTCAGAATGTCACCCGACTCGATGTGGTCAATTACATCGCGCATGGTATCTCCAAGGTGTCCAGCGACGAGTCGTCCGAGCAGGGCGGAGACAGCGCCGAATCCGAGGTCGAGGGAGCAGAGGCTGGTCAGGAGACCGCGCTGGAGACCTACGCCAGCAACCTGAACGAACAGGCGCGCCGGGGCAAGATCGATCCCCTGATCGGACGCCGGCTCGAAGTGGAGCGCACGGTGCAGATTCTCTGCCGGCGACGCAAGAACAACCCGTTGTTTGTCGGCGAGGCGGGCGTGGGCAAGACCGCCATTGCCGAAGGGCTGGCGAAGAAGATCGTCGATGGCGATGTGCCGGAGGTATTGGCCGACTGCACCCTGTATGCGCTGGATATGGGCGGCCTGGTGGCCGGGACCAAGTATCGCGGTGATTTCGAGAAACGGCTGAAGGCCGTGTTGGCCGATCTCAAGCGCCAGCCTGAGGCCATTCTGTTCATCGACGAGATCCACACCATTATCGGCGCCGGTGCGGCCTCAGGTGGCGTGATGGACGCCTCCAATCTGATCAAGCCGGTACTCGCATCCGGTGAACTGCGGTGCATCGGTTCGACCACCTACCAGGAATACCGCGGTATTTTCGAAAAGGATCGGGCGCTGGCCCGTCGTTTCCAGAAGATCGATATCAACGAACCCTCGGTGGAGGAGACGGTGCAGATCCTGAAGGGGCTCAAGACCCGTTTCGAAGAGCATCACCAGGTGAAGTATTCGAACAAGGCACTGCGTGCGGCGGCCGAACTGGCGGACAAGTACATCAACGATCGGCACATGCCGGACAAGGCCATCGATGTGATCGACGAGGCAGGCGCCGCCAACCAGTTGCTCGCGGTCTCGAAGCGCAAGAAGAATGTCTCGGTTGGCGATGTCGAGACCGTGGTGGCGAAGATTGCCCGTATCCCTCCGCGCAAGGTGTCGTCTTCGGATACCGAGTCGCTACGCAACCTCAAGCGCGACCTGCAGATGGTGGTGTTCGGGCAGGACCCGGCGATCGAGGCACTCGCCTCAGCGATTCAGATGAATCGCTCGGGCCTCGGCACGGACCAGAAGCCGGTCGGCAGTTTCCTGTTCGCCGGTCCTACCGGGGTGGGAAAGACCGAGGTGACCCGCCAGCTGGCCCGGGTGCTCAGCCTGGAACTCATCCGTTTCGACATGTCGGAGTACATGGAGCGGCACACGGTATCGCGCCTGATCGGGGCGCCGCCTGGCTATGTCGGATTCGACCAGGGCGGGCTGCTGACCGAAGAGATCAAC
>CAZCDY010000120.1:0-7243 GCA_964497145.1 uncultured Gammaproteobacteria bacterium | reverse complement strand
TTGTTGCTGGACGAGGTGGAGAAGGCGCATCCGGATGTATTCAACCTGCTGTTGCAGGTGATGGATCACGGCACGCTCACCGACAACAACGGTCGCAAGGCGGACTTCCGCAATGTGATCATCGTGATGACCACCAACGCCGGTGCCAGCGAGGCGACGCGGGCGTCGATCGGCTTCACCACGCAGGATCACAGCAGCGACGCGATGACCGCGATTCGCAAGCTGTTCACCCCGGAGTTCCGCAACCGCCTGGATGCCATCATCCAGTTCAGTGCGCTGGACAAGGCCAATATCCTCAGCGTGGTCGACAAGTTCCTGTTCGAACTCGAGCAGCAGCTGGAAGAGAAGCGTGTCGGCCTGACGGCCGCCCCCGAGGTGCGTGAATGGCTTGCAGAACGCGGATACGACCCGCAGATGGGCGCCAGACCGATGGCCCGGATCATCCAGGAGCACATCAAGAAGCCGCTTGCCGAGGAACTGCTGTTCGGGCGTCTGTCGCAGGGCGGGAAGGTTCGGGTCGGCATCGCCGACGGGGAACTCTCGTTCGATATCGAGGGGGCGTCGGTCCACTGACCGCAGAGTGAGTACCCCGAATTCGGAGGCGTGGGAGATCAGCGCTCGCGGTAGACGATACGTCCTTTGCTCAGGTCATAGGGGGTCAGCTCGACCTTCACCTTGTCGCCGGTGAGAATACGGATGTAGTGCTTTCGCATCTTGCCGGAGATGTGTGCAGTCACCACGTGACCATTTTCGAGTTCCACCCGAAACATGGTGTTGGGCAGCGTGTCGACCACGGTGCCTTCCATTTCAATTACGTCTTCTTTCGCCATTTATTCCAATCCGATTAACGATAACGCCTCTAGCGCGTTACTCGCGAGGCGCGGCATTATAGCAAAGCGGCTTGACAGCGGGAAATTTAACTCGCGGCACCACGCCCGAGCAGGGGTGGGTGCGATTGTCGCCTGTCAGGCCCGACGGTCCGCAGTGTGCAATGACCGAAGGGAATTGCGCCGCACGGCAAAGCGCCGCATTGGTGTGATACGGCTGTCGCCTATCACGCCCTACGGCCTTGCGAGCGCGCCAGGCGCTCCCAGCGGCCTTCACGCCATAGCTCGATCGGACGGAAATCGGTTTTGTAGGCCATTTTGCGGCTGTCCCGGATCCAGTAGCCGAGATACAGGTAGGGCAGGCCCAGGCTGCGCGCATGCGCGATCTGACGAAGAATCGCCAGGGTGCCGAGCGAGCGTGAGGACAGGGACGGCTCGAAAAAGGTGTAGACGGCCGAGAGCCCGTCTGCAGGTCGGTCGGTGACCGCCACGGCCACGGTCCGCCCGTCGAGCAGGAATTCGAAAAACGCGGTCTCGCACCAGTCGGCGCGCAGGAACCCCAGGTACGCTTCAGGCGAGGCATTCGCCATGTCACCGTCTTGGTGGCGTGCCTCGGTATAGCGCTGGTAGAGGGCGTAGTGCTGCGGGTTGAAACGGGCCGGGTGGGCGCGCATCTCGATATCGGTATTGGCCTGGAGTACCCGCCGCTGGGCACGCCGCGGGCTGAAATCGTCCACCGGCACGCGCACCGAGACACATTGACTGCAGTCTTCGCAGCGCGGTGCGTAGACCATCCTGCCGCTGCGCCGGAAGCCGTAGTGCAGCAGCTCGCTGTAGGTCGCCATGTCCATGGCCTGCTCGGGGTCGGCGAACAGGGTGCTGCTCAGCCGGTCAGGCAGATAGCTGCAGTCGTGCGGTGCCGACAGGTAGAGCGGAAGTTGGCGCCTGGCCCTGATCACCGTGCCCACCGCAGGTCGGCTGCAGGCCGACGGGCCAAGGTGCCGAGTCCGGCGGAGGGGGCCGTCACGGCTGTCTGCAGTCTGTCCTCGAAGTCCTCACGGCTCAGTTCACGCGCCCCCAGGCTGGCCAGGTGTTCGGTATAGATCTGGCAGTCGATCAGCTGGAAAGGCTGCCCGAATGCGGTCTCGACCAGCAGGGTCAGGGCGATCTTGGATGCGTCGGTGCGGCGACTGAACATCGATTCGCCGAAAAATACCTGGCCGATCGCGATGCCGTACAAGCCGCCGACCAGTTCTCCCTGCAGCCAGACCTCGAAGGAATGCGCGTGCCCGGCGAGATTCAACGAGACGTAGGACTCGATCATGTCGGGCAGCAGCCAGGTGCCCTCTTCTGGTCCACGCGGTTCGGCGCAGGCACGGATGACCTGCTCGAAGGCCAGATCGATGCTGACCTCGTAGTCCCGGTTGCGCATTGAGCGGCGCAGGCTGCGTGCGCAGTGATACTCGGCGGGAAACAGCACCATGCGCGGTGCTGGGCTCCACCACAGAATGGGCTGACCGGCGCTGTACCAGGGAAAGATGCCCAGGCGGTAGGCGGCGAGGACACGCCCGGGTGAAAGGTCGCCGCCGACCGCGAGCAGGCCGTTGGGCTCGGTTTCTGCCAGTGCGGGGTCGGGGAAACCGATATCGGCCGGCGTGCCGTCGAGGTCGAAGATCACGTCGTTTCGTTGGTCCGGTAGGGGCTGCGGCCGTGCATCTCGCGGATGTATTCATGCATGCCGGCACGCTCGTGCTCCAGGTGTCGGGCAATGGCATCCGCAAACCGCGGATCGGCCAGCCAATGTGCGGACAGGGTCTGGCTGGGCAGAAAACCGCGTGCCACCTTGTGTTCACCCTGGGCGCCGGGCTCGAAGCGTGCCAGACCGCGATCGATGCAGTAATCGAGGCCCTGATAGTAGCAGGCCTCGAAATGCAGCATGTCGAAGTGCTCGCTGCAGCCCCAGTGACGGCCGTAGAGCGTGTCGTCGCCCACCAGGCAGAAGGCGGCTGCGACCGCTCGGTCATCGTGCTCGGCCATGACCAGCAGCACCCCCTCGGGCATCGTGCTCGCGATTGACTGGAAGAAGCCGAGCGAGAGTGTCGGAATGCCGCCGCGACGATGAAAGGTCGACTCGTACAGGGCATGGAATATGGCCCAGTCGTCGGTGCTTGCGGCATTGCCGTCGAGCAGACGAAAGCGGACACCGGCCTCGGTCACGCGTCGCCTCTCCTTGCGGATATTCTTTCGCTTGGCCGAGGTCAGGGTGGCGAGAAAGGCGTCGAAGTCCCCGTAGCCGCGGTTCTGCCAGTGAAACTGGCAGCCGATCCGGCGCATCAGGCCGGTTCCTTCCAGGGCATCGGTCTCCTGCGGCGTGGTGAACAGCCAGTGCAGGGACGAGACCTCCATCTGCCGGGCCAGTTCCAGCCCGGCGGCCATCAGCAACTGCCGCGCATCATCGGGTGCATCCGGATGGATCAGCAGCTTCGGCCCCGTGGCCGGGGTATAGGGCGATGCGCTGACCAGCTTGGGGTAATACTTGAGGCCGTTGCGTTCGTAGGCGTCGGCCCAGGCCCAGTCGAACACGAATTCGCCGTACGAATTGAACTTGAGATACAGCGGTGCCGCACCCAGCAGGCGATCCTGCTCATCCCAAAGGCTCAGGTGACGCGGCAGCCAGCCGTAGCGTTCACCCAGACAATCCTCGTCTTCCAGTGCGGCCAGGAATTCGTGCCGCAGGAAGGGATAGGGTGCGGCGCCGAGGGCATTCCAGGCCGCCGCATCGATATCGGCGATGCGCTCGACGATGCGCAGCCGCAGTGCATGATCGGGTTTTACGCTCGAAAGGCCCATAGGGGTGCAGGCTAGGGCCAGCACGGTCCATGGTCAACGGTAGAAAGACACGGGATTTGCACATGCCCGAGGGCGTGCAATAGACCGGGGTCAGAATTGGCTTGGGACCTTGCGTAGGGCGGGTATCGCTGCGCTCTACCCACCCTGCGCAGATGGAGAATTCAGCCTTTCTGCTCGAGCGCGTCCAGGTACTTTTCGGCATCCAGGGCGGCCATGCAGCCGCTGCCGGCGGAGGTGATGGCCTGGCGGTAGACATGATCCATCACGTCGCCGGCGGCATAGACACCCTCGACCGAGGTGGCCGTGGCATTGCCCTCGGTGCCGCTGTGCACCTTGATATAGCCGCCGGCCATCTCGAGCTGGCCCTCGAAGATATCGGTATTGGGCTTGTGGCCGATCGCGATGAACAGGCCGTGGACGTCGATATCGCGGGTGCTCCCGTCCTTGGTGCTCTTGATGCGGATTCCGGTGACCCCGCTGTCATCACCCAGGACCTCGTCCAGGGTGCTGTCCCAGGCGATGGTCACATTGCCGTTCTCTGCCTTTTCGAACAGGTGTTTCTGCAGGATCTTCTCGGCGCGCAGGGCGTCGCGTCGGTGCACCAGGGTGACCTCGGAGGCGATGTTGGACAGATACAGCGCCTCCTCGACCGCGGTGTTGCCGCCGCCGATGACCGCCACCTTCCGGTTGCGATAGAAAAAGCCGTCACAGGTGGCGCAGGCCGATACGCCCTTGCCCTTGAATGCCTCTTCAGAGGGCATGCCGAGGTATTGTGCCGACGCGCCGGTGCAGATGATCAGTGCATCGCAGCTGTACTGCTGGCTGTCGCCCTTGAGCTGGAAGGGGCGCTGGCTCAGGTCCACCTGGGTGATGTAATCGAAGATGATCTCGGTCTCGAAACGCTCGGCATGCTGCTGCATGCGGGTCATCAGGTCGGGACCCTGGACGCCGTCGTTGTCGCCCGGCCAGTTGTCCACGTCGGTGGTGGTCATGAGCTGGCCGCCCTGTTCCATGCCGGTGATCAACACCGGGTTGAGGTTGGCGCGGGCGGCGTAGACTGCGGCGGAATAGCCGGCCGGACCGGATCCCAGAATCAGCAGTCGGCAATGCTTGGTATCGCTCATGCGGATGTCTCCTGTTATTGATGGGCCCGCCGCGCTGAGATCCAGTCTGCGGCGGGATGGCGAAGGAATCAGGCGCGCCATACTATAGGCAACCCGGTCTGGAGGTAAAACCATGAGTTTGTGTGTTGGTATCCCAAAGGAAACAAAACCACTGGAAGGGCGTGTTGCCCTGACTCCGGCAGCAGCCGCGGAGCTGGTCCGGCGTGGTGTTCAACTGGGTATCGAACGCGGGGCCGGGGTCGGCAGCGGCTATGCAGACGCGGATTACCGGAGGGTCGGGGTGCGACTGTTGCCGGATGCCGATGCGCTGTATGACTGGGCGCAGCTGGTGGTCAAGGTGAAGGAGCCGGTGGGTGACGAGATCGATCGTCTGAAGCCGGATCACCTGCTGTTCTGCTACCTGCACCTGGCCGCGAATCCGGACCTGACCGGACGTCTGTGTGACATCGGTCTGACCGCGCTGGCCTTTGAGACAGTGGTGGACGGGGGGCGCCTGCCGATCCTGTCGCCCATGAGCGATATCGCCGGGCGGATTGCGGTACAGGTCGGCGCCCACCTGTTGCACACACCCCAGGGTGGCAGGGGAATCCTGCTCGGGGGACTGGCCAGTGTCGAGCGCGGCGAGGTGGTGGTCCTGGGTGCCGGCAATGCCGGCGGCGCCTCGGTGAGGGCGGCAGCGGCCATGGGAGCCAATGTGACGGTGTTCGACAAAAACCCGCAGCAGCTCGAGCGCATGCACCGGGTGGCGCCCAATGTGACCGCCCTGGTGTCGACAGACGCGGCGGTCTGCGAGGCGGCGGCCGCGGCGGATCTGCTGATCGGTGCGGTCCTGTTGCCGGGTGCCGCGGCACCGCGCGTGGTCAGCCGGGCCCAGGTGGCGCAGATGCGGCCGGGCAGCGTGATCGCGGATATCGCGGTCGATCAGGGTGGTTGTATCGAGACCACCCGTGCGACCACCTACGATGCACCGACCTATTTCGACCAGGGGGTGCAGCACTTCTGCGTGACCAATATGCCAGGGGCGGTCCCGCGCAGTGCGACCCAGGCGCTGTCCGCGGCGATGCTGCCATATCTCCTGATCCTGCTGAATGCGGACTGGCGCGACGATCCGCGGCTGTCTGGCGCGATCAATGTCAGTGGCGGCGAGGTGGTGCATCCGGCGCTGCGCGACTGAGCGCCGGGCAGGTCATGAGGATGCAGACACAAAGCGTATTGCACCCCTGATCGCGGCGCGGATAATGAGTCGGCGTGACACGCCTTCGGCGATTACGCCCTACGCAATCGATCCGGTCTGTGCAATAATTCGCAAATCACCTGCAGAAAGCCATATAAATTGCTGTTTCATATTGTTTATTTGATGTTTTTCAAATGCATGCCTCGCTGAGCAGACGACTCAAGGAAGGTGCCTTCCTGCTGCTGCTGGCGATCGGCATCTATTTCATGATGGCGTTGTTCTCCTACTCGCCGGATGATCCCAGCTGGGTGTTCGAAAGCGCCAAGCGCCATGCGGACAACGCCGGCGGGGTGGCCGGTGCCTGGGCCGCGAGCGTGCTGTTCATGCTGTTCGGCAAGGTCGCCTACCTGTTTCCGCTGATGATCGCCTGGGGCGGCTGGCTGATGTTTCGCGAGCGTGGCGAGGAACACCACAGCGTGCACCTGCGTGTCGCGCGCTGGATCGGCTTCGTCCTGATCGTGCTTACCGCCACCTCGATCGCGGCGCTGCACTTCGGTGCCGCCGAGCAGCTGCCGGAGGGTCCCGGCGGCATTCTCGGCAGCATGATCGGCAGTTCGGGCAAGGCGGTGCTGAATTCCGATGGTGCCAGCCTGCTGCTGCTGGCCCTGTTTCTGGTCGGTTTCACCCTGTTTACCGGTGTGTCATGGCTGGCGGTGATGGATGGCCTGGGTGGTTTCGTGCTCAATGCCTGGCGCCAGGGCGTCATGTTGACCGGCAACTTCGCCGAGCGGCGTGAGGCCAGTCGGATGAAGCAGGAGCGCCAGGACGTGGTCAAGAAGGAAAAGGCGCGCACCCGCAACAAGCCGCCGCCGGTCATCGAGAAGAAGGAGCCGACGATCAAGTCCAGTGTGCGGGTGGAGAAGGAGCGGCAGATGACCCTGCTCGATCCCGAACCCAATACCGAACTGCCGCCGCTGGGTCTGCTCGACCCGCCGAAGAAGAGTGGCAAGGGGCTGTCGACCGAGGCCCTGCAGGCCATGTCCGGTCAGGTCGAGCGCAAACTCGCCGACTTCGGCGTGATCGCCGAGGTCACCGCGGTACACCCCGGCCCCGTGGTCACCCTGTTCGAATTGCAGCTGGCCGCGGGCACCAAGGCCAGCAAGGTCACCAATCTGTCGAAGGATCTCGCGCGCGCACTCTCAGTCGTGTCGGTTCGCGTGGTCGAGGTCATCCCCGGCAAGACCGTGATCGGCCTCGAGATCCCGAAC
>CAZCDY010000119.1:9479-11953 GCA_964497145.1 uncultured Gammaproteobacteria bacterium | reverse complement strand
CAGTCGCACGCTTGGTCTATAGTGATCCTTGCTCGGGACGAAGGAACCCGGGTCCGTGCCGACCGCTCGCTTCTTAAAGACGGGTACTGTCGATGCAGGGAAGCCCATATCTTTTTAAAAATACGCACTTAAGGAGTCATCCAAATGCGGAAGTTTGCAAAAGCATTCGGCGTTGCGGTTGTCGCAGGCGCAGCTGTATTCACCATGTCATCGGCCAGCGCCTTCTGGGGCGGCGGTCCCTGGGGCGGAAACAACTGGGGCGGAAACAACTGGGACAACCAGTACAACCGTGGATCCGGTTACGGCAACACCTCTGGTTGGGGTGACGGCTACGGAAGCGGCGACGCTGCCGGCGGCGGTGATTTCAGCATGAACATGAGTGGCCGCGGCAACACCAATATGCGCGGTTATGGCACCGGCTACGGCGCCGGCGATGGCTGGGGTCGTGGTTACAACTACCAGCAGCCTGGCTGGGGCGGTTATGGCGGCGGCCCGTGGGGTGGTCCAGGCTACGGTGGCGGCCCAGGTTGGGGTGGCGCTCCAGGCTGGGGTGGTCCGGGAGCACCTATGCCTCCTGCCGCACCGGCTGAGTAAGTTAAGCCGTCTGGCGTAAAAACCCGCCCTTGTTTAGGGCGGGTTTTTTTATGCGCCTAACAAAAGTTATTGATCGAGATCAAAAAACTTCGCACAATCAGCCAATAACCGACAAAAACAGCGGCGACCTACAGCAGCGACCACAGGGATACTCAAATTGGCAGAGAAAAACGTTATCTCAATCGACAAGATCAAAGTTGCATGCCGAGACTGCAGCCTGGCCACGCTGTGCCTACCTATGGGGCTCAGACCGGAGGATGTGGACCGCCTTGACTCCATCGTGAAGCGTAACCGGCCGCTCCAGCGCGGCGACCATCTGTTCCGTGCCGAGGAACCCTTCCGCAATCTTTTCGTGGTCAAGACCGGGGCGGTCAAGACATTCACCCAGACCAACGACGGTGATGAGCAGGTGGTCGGCTTCCATCTGCCCGGCGAAGTACTCGGACTCGATGCGATCCAGGATGGCCGCCACGGCTGCAGCGCCAGGGCCCTGGAGACCACCGCCATCTGCGAGCTCCCGTTCGAGCGCCTGGAAGACCTCTCTTCCAATATCCCCAGCCTGCAGCACCAGATGTTTCGCCTGTTGAGCAAGGAGATCAGCCAGGAGGCCGAGATGATGGCCTTGCTTGGCAGAAGTACCGCCGAGGAACGCGTGGCCTCTTTCCTGCTCAGCCTGTCTGAGCGCTTCAAACGACGCGGTTTCTCGGCCACCGATTTCTTCCTGAGCATGTCCCGGCAGGAGATCGGAAGCTATCTCGGACTGGCGCTCGAGACTGTCAGTCGGCTGTTTACGCGTTTTCAGGACGAGACGATCCTCAAGGTCGAGCGCAAGCACGTGCAGATACTCGATATGGAAAGGCTGCGTGCAATGGTCACCCACCAAACAAACTGTGAACGCCATCGTCTGAACCCCTCCACTTGAGCTAGATCAAGTCAAAAGCGACAATATTGCTTGCCCCGCGACTGCGCGGATCACATTTGATATAAATCAAAACAGCAAATCCTTATAAGCCATTAGGGTGCGCGCGAGGTTGGTCCGACTGACATCGCGACGGGCCGATATTTTTTCACTTGGGAGACGCGTAATGGAGTCACAGACCACGTATAACTATAAGGTCGTGCGCCAGTTCTCAGTCATGACCGTCATCTGGGGCATCGTAGGGATGCTCGTCGGCGTCATCATTGCTGCTCAACTGGCCCTTCCTGAACTCACCGACGGCATTTCCTGGCTAAGCTACGGTCGCCTGCGCCCGCTGCACACCAATGCCGTTATCTTTGCGTTCGGGGGGTCTGCCCTGTTTGCAACCTCATACTACGTGGTCCAGCGCACCTGCCAGACCCGCCTGTTTGGCGGTCCGTTGGCGGGGTTCACCTTCTGGGGCTGGAACCTGATCATCGTGCTGGCAGCCATTACCCTGCCGCTCGGCATCACCAGCGGTAAGGAATATGCCGAACTCGAATGGCCGATCGACCTGCTGATCGCAGTGGTCTGGGTAGTTTATGCGATCGTCTTTTTCGGCACCGTCGCCACCCGCAAGGTCAAGCACATCTACGTTGCCAACTGGTTCTTCGGCGCGTTCATCCTCACCATCGCGGTACTGCATATCGTCAACAGCGCTTTCGTTCCAGTCTCCCTGACGAAGGGCTACAGCATGTACCCAGGCGCCATCGATGCCATGATCCAATGGTGGTACGGTCACAATGCCGTGGGCTTCTTCCTGACCACCGCCTTCCTCGGCATGATGTACTACTTCATACCGAAACAGGCAGGTCGTCCGGTCTACTCTTACCGCCTCTCGGTGGTTCACTTCTGGGCCCTGATCTCGACGTACATGTGGGCAGGCCCGCATCATCTGCACTACACGGCATTGCCCGACTGG